>CAZFAP010000150.1:0-12255 GCA_964516325.1 uncultured Verrucomicrobiota bacterium | reverse complement strand
TGCCTTCACGGACCTTGTCCAAAAGGGCCCGTCTTTCCGGGTCTGTCTCGTAGAATACCGGGGCGTAAACCTCCACGAACGCCTCGCTGAAGCCATCACCTATGGAGCGGAAAAGCGCCGATTCCTCGTGGAACGTTTTTGGCTCGGGCCTGCAGGCAACCAGGACGCGGCCTTCGTCGCTTCTCGAGAAGCCCCCGACAGACTTTATCGTGTATGCGTGGACAACAACAAGCCTTTCGTCGAGCGTTCGCTCGAGCTCCCTCGATATCCTTACCGCCAAAGCCTCCTCAAGCTTGGTGCGCACCTCCTTCTGTGCAGGTTCCGACACACGGCTGAGCGGATCACGGCACGGCCCGGGAAACTCCGCGACGCGCTTGGAGAAAACGCGCTTCAATAACCTGCGTTCGAGAAGGTCCCTGAGGATCCTGAAGCAATACTTATGTTTCAGGTTTTCGTCGCGGCCAAACGTAAGAAGAAAGCGCCGGTCGTCCCACGTAATGTAGTTCTGCAGGAACCTGTCACTGCCGTCCCATGTGTACAGTGCTGCAAGCTGTTCAATCTTATCGACCTCAATGCCCAGGCTTATGGCTCGAATCAGCATCTCGTCAGTGATCAATCGAACACGGTGACGGTAAACCTGCGTAGTCAGGTAGTACCTGGCGAGGACAAACTGCTCCAGGGCGTGAACACCGTCCGGATCAACCCCCAGTTGCTTGCTGCCGTCGGCCGGATCCTCCACGACCTGGAATTGCCGATGGAGCTGCTCCACGTCGAAAACTCCGTACTTTACCCCGCAGAAATGGCTGTCCCGAAGAAGATAATCCTGTTTGTCAGCGTCTAAAGGGCCCGACACTATTGCCCTGCAGACTGGTTCGCCGTACCCTTCTGAGAGAAGTTTAGCAACCTTCTCGCAATCCTTCGGACTGACCCACTGAGATAACTCCGCGTCTCCGCAGATGAGGCCCGCGGTGATCCGTTCGTGCACCTGGCTGCCAACCGCAATGCATGCCCGCAGCTTGGCTTCATCACCATACATTTCCAGCGCAGCCTCCGAGACATGGGAAAATGGCCCGTGCCCGAGGTCATGAAGCAACGCAGCGAGACCGACAAGGCGCTCCTCGTCAGGGCTCAACTTCAGCGCCTGGGACATGGAGTGCGCAATGTGACACACGCCCAAGGAATGATCGAAGCGCGTGTGCGTCGCGCCTGGGTAGACAAGGTCCGCAAAAGCAAGCTGGCGTATCCTTCTCAGTCGCTGGAAGATCCGGGTGTCGACGATCTCGCACTCCTTTGCGTTTAGCGAGATAAAACCGTGGACCGGATCTCTAACCTTCCGCTCTTCACCCATTGGCACCATCCAGCCCTCAGGACCCTCACTCTTGGATAGGCATTAGCGCGCCGCATGTCCCTATCTCGGAGAGCCAGGAGAGAAGCTTAAGTATAATCTCCTTGGAGCTTTCTTTCAAGAATTGCAGGAAGAAACCTCATTGTCAAGAGGAATCTTCGCTTTTTTTTCACCTCCGCCTCATTCGGCCGTCCTCAGCGCACGCGCCACGCAGAGACCAAGCGTATGAAGCCTTCGCGTTTGGTGTCGGAGGTAATCCAGACGCTGTGCATGTTGTCGAGGCGGTGATAGTTGGTCTGGTGGTCGCGGGAATGCAGCGAGAAGGAGAAGTAGAATTTCCCCCGCATCAGGGACGACGAATCCAATGTGAGTCTCACCAGCCCCTCGCCCTCTATGTGGTCAATGGGCACGTCTTCGATGATGGTGTTTGAGCCGTGGCAGAGCTTGCCCTGGTAATCCGAGACGCTGAAGCCGAATATCGGATCGTCAATCCTCCGATTGCACCGATAGGCGATGCCGATGACAATGGGGTCGCCCGATTTGAATCTTGATGTCTCGCTTCCCGCCTCGTCGGTGAACCGCACGTCGGAGATGACCGCCTCGCGAGTCCCCCATTCGCGCCTCGCGACGGTATCCTGCTGCTGAAGTCCCAGCCGCTTGTACTCCTCGACGATTTTCTCCGGGTCTCCGAGGTCCACAATCTTCCCCTCTCCGAGGAGCACCACCTTGTGGCACATCTTCTTCACGGTCTCTAAGTCGTGGGAGACCACGATTATGGTCTTTCCGGATTTCTGGAAATCGGCCATCCTGCCGATGCATTTTTTCCGGAACTCCTCGTCGCCGACCGCCAGCACCTCATCCACTAACAGAATGTCGGGGTCAACTTCCACCGCCACCGCAAATCCGAGACGGACATACATCCCCGAAGAGTAGTGCTTGACGGGCATATCAACGAATTCCGAAAGCCCCGCGAACTCGACGATTTGCGAGAACCTCTCCTGAATGTATTTCCTCGAAAGCCCGAGGATTGAACCGTTGAGGAAAACGTTTTCTCTCCCGGTGAGGTCCGGGTGAAATCCCGCCCCCAGCTCCAGGAGCGTTGACATCCTTCCATTGACGCGGAGACTGCCCGCCGTCGGCGTGATGGTTCCGGCGATTACCCCAAGCAGCGTGCTTTTCCCGGCGCCGTTGGCGCCAATCACCCCGACAGTCTCACCGCGCTCCGCGGAAAAACTGACGTCCTTCAAGGCCCAGAGGTCCTCGCGGATTCTTCTCCCGGTGAGGAGCCCGAGGACTGTTGATTTGAGGCTTCTCGCGGCTTCCTTTCTCAGCAAGTACCTTTTCGATATGTTTGAGACATCAACCGCTTTCATCTGACGAAATCTCGTTCGACTATAAGTGGTCTGCAAAGTACGGCTCGAGCCGGGTGAAGACCCGCACGCCGACGAACAGAATCACTACCGAAAGCCCCAGAGAGACGTAAAACGCCGGTTCCGGAGGCAGGAACTCGCCGCCCGCGAACAGGGCTCCTCCGAGAAACGCCTTCCTGAAAAGCGTTACCAGAGACGCCATCGGATTGAGCAAGTAAACGGAAATGAGAAGCCCCGACAGCTTGAGTCCGGCGACCCTTTCCCTGACCATGTCCAGCGGGTAGATGACAGGAGTAACGAAGAAAAGTGCTTGAAGCACGACGCCGACTATGTGCTCGATGTCCCTGAAAAAGACGTTTGCGCTTGAGATAAGGAGCGCCATCCCCAGCGCCATGCAAAACTGAATCACCAGCACGAACGGAAGCATCCAGACGTAGGCGAAATCAATCCCTTCCCCGCCGGCCAGTTTCAGAAGCGAGAGAAGGATGACCAGGACCGCAATCGAAAGCAGGAAATTGATGAGGTTCGCGATGACCATCGAAAGCGGAAGGACCATTCGTGGGAAATACGTCTTCTTCACGAGATTCGGGAAGCCCGCGACCGACCTGACCGCGTCGGAGGTGCACATCGCAATAAACTGCCAGAAAATGACGCCGGTCAGAAGGTGGCTCAGGATCATGGGGAACTTCAAAATCGAAATGAAAAGCCAGTAGATCAGCATCATCAACAGCGGATTCAGAAGCGTCCAGAGAAACCCGAGCGCGGACCCCTTGTACCGGATTTTGAGGCTCCGAACGACGAGGTTCCAGATAAGTTCTCTTCGAGCGATTAGCCCTTTGATCATTGCAGTCGGCTCTTTCGCGTCTCCGCGATGACGAATCAACCCACTTCACCCCGAATGGTAGCGAACCGAAGCATGTAGAGTCAACCCGCTCGCGCCGACTACTCTTCGCGGTCTGCGAAGTGCGTGGTGCTGCAGAGGGTTGGCGATGCTGACGACTAAGAATGAAGACATTTCGCGCATGACAAAGCTCTCGGCGTAAGGTAGAGTTAATGTCGTTACGGCGGAGCCGTTGCCCGGTCTCCCCACGTTCTGGCAGCCAGCGCTTCAAAGGGTGAAACGATGATTGAGACGGATATTCTGGTTCTTGGGAGTGGAGTGGCGGGGTTGAGCTTTGCGCTGAAGGCGAGCGAGTACGCCACGGTATCCGTCGTGACCAAGAAGGAGAAGGCGGAATCCAACACGAACTATGCTCAGGGCGGAATCGCCTGCGTGCTTTCGGAGACCGACACTTTCGAGTCCCACGTCGCCGACACTCTCCGCGCCGGGGACGGGCTTTGCGATGAGGGGGTCGTGCGGGAAATCGTCCGCGAGGGGCCGGAAAGGGTCAAGGAGCTTCTGGAGCTGGGCGTAAAGTTCTCCCGTGGTGAGGACGGGGCCTTTCACCTCGGTCGAGAGGGGGGGCACAGCCACAGGCGGGTGATTCACGCCGAGGACCTGACCGGAAGGGCAATCGAAGCCGCCCTCGTCCACGCCATAGCCGGCAGCAAGAACGTAACGGTCTATGAAGACCGAATCGCGGTCAACCTGGTCGTCGGCTGGAAAGAAAACAAGTGCTATGGCGCCTACATCCTCGACAAGGAGACGGGGAAAATCATCCCGTATTCCGCAAGAATGATCGTGCTGGCGACCGGGGGCGCCGGGCGCGTTTATCTCTATACAACGAATCCCGACATCGCCACCGGGGACGGCGTTGCGATGGCCTACCGCGCCGGGGCGAAAATCGCCAACATGGAGTTCATTCAGTTCCATCCGACTTCCCTTCACCATCCTCTGGCGAATTCGTTCCTCATATCGGAGGCGGTGCGGGGCGAAGGCGCCGTACTTGTTGACAAGCGGGGGAGGGGGTTCATGGATCAATATCACGAGCTGAAGTCCCTCGCCCCCAGAGACGTTGTCGCCCGCGCCATTGACAACGAAATGAAAAAGACCGGCGCCGAGTGCGTCTATCTCGATTGCGCTCCCCGAACCACCCACAAGCCGCCCGGCTTCATGCGGAACAGATTCCCGAACATCTACGAGAAATGCCTCTCCCTGGGGATTGATATGGATAAAGACCCCGTGCCCGTAGTTCCCGCGGCGCATTACAGTTGCGGAGGAGTCCAGACCGACCTCAGTGGAGAGTCGAGCATCCGGAATCTTCTGGCGATTGGGGAGGTTGCCTCCACCGGCTTGCACGGGTCCAACAGGCTCGCCAGCAATTCGCTTCTGGAAGCCCTGGTAGTGGCACACCGAGCCGGAATCAGGGCTAAAGAAATCTTGAAAGAGGAGAAAGAGTTCCGGGCGATTGAGCCGTGGAATCCGGGCGACGCGAAGGACAGCGACGAAGCGGTTGTCGTTTCCCACAACCTCAAGGAAATTCGGCACTTAATGTGGGATTACGTCGGGATTGTCCGCAGCGACAAGAGGCTTTCTCGCGCCAAGAGGCGGATCGCGAACCTCAACGAGGAAATCCGGCAATATTACTGGGACTTCATCCTCACCTCGGAGCTCGTCGAATTGAGAAACATCGCCACAGTCGCGGAAGTCATCATAGATTGCGCCCTGTCCCGCAAGGAAAGCCGCGGCCTCCACTACAGCCTCGATTACCCCTTCAAGAGCGTCGAGTACCTCCGCGACACCGTCCTTGAACGTCCGGTGCAATGACAGCGATGGGCCTAACGTTACGGAACCTGGCGGGGCGAGCAGGCAAGCACAGCGGTTTATAAATTCGGTAGGGTATGAGGCTCCGCCCTCGGGGGGACGTTTTTTTTGACAGGATGACAGGATGTTCAGGATGAAGAAGAACAGCCCCCAGAGTAATGGCGGTTATCCTGTAATCTTCTCGGAAAATACGCAACGGACTTTTGCACCAGAGCACCGCGCTCGGCGCAAAAAGGAAGGCGTCCGGTGAACCGGACGCCTTCGCGTCATCTGGTCGGGACTCTCGCCCTTTTAATCGCGATCCTTTCGTACTAGCGAACCCGCAGAGTCTGGCGGTACTTTGTAGAAGTATGCCGTTTCTGGTGGGTAGGGGAACTTTTCCCGTTTAGCCATCCCTCTCCCGAGCAGACGGACCAGATGAACCCATCATTTGGCTATAACATACAACGGCGCCGGAGGTTTGTCAAGACCCTTTGCGGAAAAAAAATCAGGCCCCTCTCCCGGCAGGAATTCAGCGAGGAGAACGCAGGGATCGCAGAGAAAAAGAAGTTCGACGGGATAACCCCGCTGATGGCAGGGGATGATCAGGAACCGCAGATGGACGCAGATGAACGCGGATGGCTGGAAAAGCGTGTAACTGCGTGCATCCGCGGTGAATCTGGAATCCTACAATGCCGTCAAAAAGGGGAGGAAGATTGAGACAGGATGACAGGATTGACCGGATGACCGGATTATGCTGTTCATCCTGTGTGGCGCCGAGGGCGGCATTATCCTGTCTGCCTTCTTGGCGTCTTGGCGTCTTGGCGAGAAAAGGCAGAATCCGGGGAGAGGAGACCTCTCGCAAAGGCGCCAAGCACGCAAAGCTGGGAGTGCTATGGGTTGCCACAGTCCCGCCAAAGGCGGGATTAGGGGAGCAAGCTCCCCCACCACAAGGCGGTAGCTGGGCTACCGCACTCCAAGGCCCTCTCCCCTTGGGAGTGGGGCGCTTGCACGCGCGCTGGAGAAAACTCGCTTCTGCTGGTTGCGGGAGAGGCCGGCGACAGGAGGGAAGCACGGCGATGGCGAGCCACAATAGGGCTTCACTCTGCCGGGAGGCGGTACGGGGGGGATGTCCCGGGGAAAGAGGCGACGCAGTTCAGAAAACACCTCGCTACGTCCAACTAAACAGTTGACGAGCATAACACACGAGTTATCAATGCATTACGCGGGGAGCCAGACTCGGACTCGTTTTCGCGGGGGCTGTCGAGAAAGTCGCATTAGCGAGTCGCGTCCCCCGAGGCGGAAGCGCCGGTTGGAGGTTGCTGGCAGTCGCTGTCGGCGCCGCCGCGGGACATCGGCATAGAACTCTCCGGCGGCTGCGGCTTGTCTGGCGTTCCGGAACCGGCTCCTTCGGCCCCCGGGTCGGACTCGTCCCAGAGCTTCCTCAGGATTTCGTACATCCGGGGGTCGTGCCGCATGAGTTCCGCTCTGATGAAGGGATAGAAATCATTCTGCCCAAAGTATGCCTCGGTCAGTTCCGCGAAATACTCCTCGGGGTTGCTGAGGGCATAGGCTCCTTCCATGCGGCCGCTGTAACGGAGAACCGACTCGTAGGATTTGCTTTCGACCGCGCGCTCGTAGGCGGCGATAATCTCGGGGTTCTTGTGGCCGAGGACGCGATGGTGATAGGCGTGGGCGAGTTCGTGGAGGACCATCGAGGGCTGATCGAGTGTCCAGGTCAGGAAGTTGGCGGCGTTGCCGATTTCGACGGATTCCGCCTTGTCGGGATTGAATCCGTTTTCGATGAGCCAATCCTTCGACTCGTGGTAGCAGGCGCATTGGATGTCCCTGTCCCTGGCTTCCAGCCAGATCGGAACCTCGTGGAGTCTCTCGAGTGCCCGCTTGCCAACAACCCGGTTGATGTCGTACAACTTGACCCTGAGGAGGCGGAGGGCTTTTTTGGCGAGCGCCCGATTTTCGGCCAGAAAGGATTGATTGACATACAGGGTCCATCCCTCGATGTTGCGCACGGTGTAGTTTGACGTCGGCTCGTAAGCAGTCTGACAGGCTGCGAAAAGACCAAGGGCGCAAAGCAGGGCGTTCATTTCGGGTTGCTCCTCCGCGTCGGTTTCGATTGTGAACTGTGACGTTTCGACCTAACAGGCGGCGGCAGAGAATAATGACAGAAGTCAGGGCAATCGTACAGAGCCGGGATAAGAAAAGCGTATGCACGGGCGGGTGGTCGAGGAGACGACAGATGAAAATGTCCACATTCCCTTTAGTCATCGCAGTTTTCGGCGTTTTCAGTTTGGCTTTCCGTCTCAGCGCGGCGCCGCCGGAAGGCCAAAAGGGAAAACCCATTAAGTTGGCAAGTATTTATTTCAAGGACACAGGAAGCCGGGAGAAAAACCTTGAGGAAGCGTTGAACCTGCTTCGGGCTGCGGGCGAGCAGAACGTCGAGATTGCGTGCCTTCCCGAGGATTTCTTGAGGACCGGTGGAAAGGCTGAAGCTGTCCCTGGCCCTGCGACGGATGCAGTGGCTGAAGTGGCGAGGAAGTGCGGGATGTGCGTCATTTGTCCGCTTTATGAGCTTGCGGGCGAGAGGCGATACAACTCAGCCGTTCTTATCGGACGAGATGGAAAAATCGTGGGCACGTACCGGAAGGTTTATCCATACTGGGGCGAGCATGGCGTGACGCCGGGCGAAGAGGTCAAGGTTTTTGAGACGGATTTCGGGCGCATAGCAATTCTCACCTGTTTCGACATCAATTTCCCGCCGCTCTGGGACAGGGCTGACGAGCTTGGGGCGGAAGTCGTTTTCTGGCCGAGCGCCTATTCCGGGGGAATTCCTTTCAGAGCCTATTCGATGCTCCACAACTACTACATCGTTACCTCGACCCAGAACGGCGACGCTATGTTCGTGGACATCACAGGAGAAGTCATTTGCTACACACGAGATGCCAGCCCGCCGGTGACAGTTGTCAGCCTCGACCTCGATCGAACGCTTTTTCACGAGAATTTCAATGGCGAGAAGATGCAGAGGCTCCTGCGCGAGCAGGAGGGCAAGGTCACGATTCGGCACTTCACGGAGGAGCAGTGGTATCTCATAGAGGCAGCCGCCCCAGGCGTGAGTGTGCGCCAACTGGCAAAAGAATACGGACTGGAGACGCTCAGGGACTATCGCTCGAGAAGCCGCCGCCAAATTGACGCCATTCGCCAAGCGGGGGAAGCTCTGAAATAGTTCCACCGGAGAAAATGGAAACACCGCTCGCTGCCGCAAAGATGGAGGTATGCCGGATGATCAGGAAAGCCTTTTCCCTTGTGGTATTTTCAATTCTTGTTCTTGGCTCGGCAAGCATGACTCGGTGCGAAACCGCCCCCGCCGAGCGAAAGATGAAGTTCAGCGCCCGGACGCGTGAGGAAGCTTTATCGTGGCAGGAAGCCTCCCGAGCAAAGCTCTTTCGGCTGCTGAAGCTGGACGATCTCGTCGGGACAGACAAGCCCGACCGAGATGGTCGCCGAGGTTTGCCGCTCGAACCGAAGCTCCTATCAGTAAAGGAAGAACAGAAATACGTCCGCCACGAGATGGAAATCAGGTCCACGCGGACTCGGCGGATACGGATCGTGCTGACGCTCCCTCACAAGCTCGAGGGCAAGGCGCCGGCGGTCGTGTGCATTCACGGACACGGCGGACATCGCAACATCGTCTATGACCGCGCCAGTCCGTACCGCGGCTTTGCGCGGACTCTCGCGGAGAACGGATATATCACGATCTCGACGGACGTAGGTCAGCACGAGGTTTATGAACAGGGGCGGACGCTTATGGGGGAAAGGCTCTGGGACGTGATGCGGTGCGTTGCTTATCTGACGGCGAGAGACGAAGTGGACGCCGAACGCATAGGCTGCGGTGGGCTGTCGCTGGGCGGGGAGATGGCAATGTGGCTGGGGGCGATGGACACGCGGATAAACGCGACAGTCAGCTCTGGCTTTCTGACGACGGTGGAAAACATGCGTCTGGGGCATTGCCCGTGCTGGGAGTTCCCCGGGCTGACCGAAAACTTCGATTTTGCCGACATTTACTCCCTGACTGCGCCGCGGCATCTGCAATGTCAGAATGGGCGGCTCGAGCGAGCGCCCGGCGGCTTCCCCGTCTCAATAGCCGAGAGGGCAATGGCTGAAATAAAGGAGTGTTACAGCGTCTTCGGGGTGTCCGATCAGGCAGAACTCGTCGTTCATCCCGCGGGGCACGTTTTTGATGTCCCCTCGGCGGTGAGAGTGCTGGACGAGGTGCTGAGAAACAGGAGCGTCGAGGACAGCAGATAGCTATGGCAAGCTTGGCAAGCCCGAAGCTGCACCCTGCGTTTCTGAAACCCGCCAACTCCAGCACCAGGCCCCGGAGCTGGGCGGGCGCGACGATAGGCAGAATGAGAGAAATCGGACAGGATGACAGGATAAACAGGATAATGCTGTCGGTCCCGCGCGCCCCGTCCATTGCGTCCGAGAAACCAGGAAAGTTGCTCCCAACCTCGTGATCGTCTTGAAATACGTCACCCACCTCACGAATTGCGGCTCGGAGCTGGCGCCGCGGCTCGTCGCTTTACGTCCTGGCGGCGATCTCGGACAGGATTAGCTCGATTTGCCTTTTCTGCTCCTCGTCCTCGATTTTTGGGAGGACCTTCTCGAATTCGGCGCGGGCTTCGTTGGGCCGGTTGTTCTTGTAAAGGGCGAACGCGTAGTGATACGCGATGAGCGGCCTTTCCTCTCTTTTCGCTGCGGCGATGCCCTCCAGAATCTTCAGCGAATCCGAGTACATTCCCTTCTTGAACAGCACCCAGGCAAAGGTGTCCTGGATGGAGTGCTGCTTGGGAAATCTCCCAGTGAGAGGCTCGATTATTCTCTGCGCCTCGTCGAGGTCTCCGCCATGCTCCGCGTACGCATAGGCGAGATTGTTCAGAGCGGCAGGGAAGGTCGGGTCTTTCTCGACGGCTTTCTTGTAGTGCTCGATGGCTTTCGCGTAATCCCGCGTGTCGTCGTAGAGCGTCCCGACGAGGAAGTAAGGAATTGCCAGATTGGGATTGATTTCGATGACTTCCTGGTAGGCTTTCAATGCCTCGGCTTCCCCCCCTCTCTCGCGATAGATTCTCGCCAGAACCAGTCGCCCGAAGACGGACCTCTTGTCAACTTCAACCGATTTCTCGAGATATGGTTCGGCTTTTTCGGGAGCTCTTTGGAGCAGGTAGCCCTGTCCCGCAATGAGCAAGGCGCCAAGGTTGTCCGCCTGCTTCTTGAGGATATCCTCCGCCTCGGCGACGGCTTCGGTGAGACTTCCCGTCGCCATGAGGAGGTCAGCGAGGGCAAGCTGAGCGGCGATGAGGTTTGGCTCGATTTGCAGCGCACGGGCGAGATGTGCTCTCGCCTCCTTGACATCGTTCTTCCGGAGATGTGCCAGTCCGAGAAGATATTGCACGGGGGCGTGCTCGCGGTTCTCGGCTGCGACGAGCGTAAGGTCCTTAATGGCTTCGTCAATTTTCTCCCTGAGCAGGCCGACGAGACCCCGATAGTACAGACCGGGCACGCGCCCATCTTTCGTCTTCAAGAGCCTCTCGATCAGGGGCGCCGTTGACGGTATGTCGTTCTTTGACAAGTTCGCTCCGACCGATCCCGCGATAGCGGGGACATTCTCCGGCTGCTCGTCGAGGATGCGTCCATATTGCGCGAGCGCTTCGTCGAACCTGCCTATGTAGCTGAGAAACGAGGCAAACGCGAGCCGGGCTTCCTCATTCCTTGGGTTATCTTGGATGGCCGTCAAAAGCGTCGCCTCGGCTTCCGCGAGCCGTTTCTGAGCGGTATAAAACCTGGCAAGCTCCATAACCGCGCCAATGTCCGCCGGACTCGCAGCCACTGCCCGCTTGAGATACTGTTCCGCCTCTTCGGGATCGCGACCTTTCAGCTCCAGCGTAGCCATCGCGACGTACGCGGGCGCCCAGCCGGGGGCGAGGCTGATGATTTTCTGAAGGTCTTCCGCCGCGAGGTCGAATTGTTCCTCTCGGGCATGAGCCTGAGCCCGCACGGTCAAAGCGCCAATGTCGTTGGGGTCCATACGCAAAATGTCGTCGGTTATCCGCTTGGCTTCGTAAATGTTTCGGGAGAGGAGGTAGAGCCGCGCCAGGACGAGCTGGCCGTTTCTGTCGTCGGGCTTTCTGTGGAGATACTCGGTGTACTCGGTTATAGCCTCCGGGATTTTGCCGAGTTTCACGTACGAACTCGCGATGATTCTCCGTATCCCTTCGTCATCGGGAGCAAGGACGAGAGCCTTTCGGTAAAAGGTGATGGCTTCGGCGTGCTTGTTTTGCTTAGCAAACTCGCCCGCTTTCCTCAAGTGGCTGCGGAGGGTCTTCTGCGGGTCACGCGTGACGAGGAGATAGACCGCGGTAAGCACGCCAACGAGCAGCACCAGGACGGCTGCGCTGACGAGCAGAATCCGCCGCCACCGCCTCGGCTGGAATTCATCAGAAGGTCTGTCTTCGGTTTCCGCCATCAGAGAGAACTCTCGGGCATCCTCTTAGCGCTCTGACTGATAAATTCGGTGACGTATTTTTTGACGGGATTTACAGGATTGTGCGGATCTGTCTGATGCTCTGGCCCGCCTCCGGCGGGGTTATCCCGTCGAAAAGAGGGTCCCGCACAGTTTGATACGCCGCCGTATTTACGAATCGGTGTACTTAGCTTGCAGTTCACCGCGCTGAACCGCCACACGTTTTACCGAATGCCGGCCAAAGCGTCAACCGGGAAAAGGTGGGGCCAGCGATTCCGAAAGGTGGGTGTTGGCAGGGGGGTGTAGGAGGGGAGAAGGGGTG
>CAZFAP010000149.1:0-12285 GCA_964516325.1 uncultured Verrucomicrobiota bacterium | reverse complement strand
CATCGCCAACGCGCTCTGGGACCACCGCATGTTCCTGCTGCACGGCGACGCCCGCTACGTGGCCGTGCCCGCGCGCGTCATCTACAACGGGTTTCTCTCTGGCATCTCGATGAAGGGGGAGCGGTTCTTCTATCCCAACCCATTGGAATCGCATCGGGGCGGCGAGCGCTCACCCTGGTTTGATTGCGCCTGCTGCCCGGCGAACGTCTGCCGCTTCGTACCGTCCATTCCCGGTTACGCTTATGCCCACCGTGACGACCGGCTCTATGTCAACCTCTACATCGGCGGCACCGCCCACGTCACGCTGGCCGGCCAGAACGTACAGATTCGCCAGGAGACACGCTACCCATGGGACGGGCGCGTGCGTCTGACACTCACGCCCCAGCGCGCCGCCCGGTTCACCGTCGCCGTGCGCCTCCCGGGCTGGGCGCAAAACCTGCCCGTGCCGAGCGATCTCTACCGGTTTGCCGATCCGGCGGGTCTCCCGCCGACCCTGCGCGTCAACTCAAAGCTCGTGAACCCGCAGATCGAGAAAGGCTACGCAATTCTCACGCGAGAGTGGAAGCCGGGCGACACCCTCGAACTGGAGTTGCCCATGCCGGTCCGCCGTGTCCTGGCGCACGACAAGGTCGAGGATGACCGGGGTCGCGTCGCGTTTCAGCGCGGACCACTCATTTACTGCGCCGAAGGGCCCGACAACAAGGATGGCCGCGTGCTCAACCTCATGGTTCCTGACGCGACGGCGATGCGGACCGAATTCCGCGAGGACTTGCTCCAAGGCGTCGTCACCCTCACCGGCAGAGCACAGGTCGTCGCGCGCGACGCGACCGGCACACCGCGTGCCGCAGGAGAACAGGAGATCGTCCTGATCCCATACTATGCCTGGGCGCACCGCCAACCGGGACAGATGGCCGTCTGGCTCGCGCGCGAAGTCGGAGCGGCGAGACCCCTGCCCGGCCCTACCCTCGCCTTTACCAGCAAGGTCCGCGTCTCCGGCGGCACCGGCCTCGAGGCGCTCAACGACCAGCTTGAACCGCGCAGTTCGGTTGATCACTCCAACCCCTTCTTCCATTGGTGGCCGCGCAAAGGCACCCAAGAATGGGTGGAATACCACTTCCCGCAGCCTGCCAGGGTCTCCCGCGTCGAGGTCTACTGGTTCGACGACACGGGCATTGGCGAGTGTCGTCTGCCGAAGTCCTGGCGCCTGCTAACCCGAGTCGGCGGCGTGTGGAACGAAGTGTCGAACCCGAGCCGTTACGGCGTGGCAAAGGACCAGTATAATCGGTGCGACTTCGAAGCGGTCGAAGCGGAAGCGCTGCGGCTGGAGGTGCAACTCCCGGAGCACTTCTCGGCTGGCATCCACGAATGGCGTGTGGAATGAGCCCGGAATCCAGGTGGGGGCCCCTGACCATGCCCACCCGCGTGACCAAACGCGACGTTGTCGAATAGCAGACGGCAATTGACGGGTCCTCAGAAGTGAATCGCGCGCGTCGCGGCCTGAGCTTTCACGGACGACTCGGATTGCAGAGTTTTCCGGCCACCCACAGCGAGATGCGCCCTGAGTCCGGCCTTGCCGAGTCCGGCGACAGACTACGGCCTGCGACTATTCTCCGCCGTCTCGCCCTTTGGTTTTCTTTCGCAACGATCGTGCAGACTACACAGGTTATTTCGCACCTCTGCTTGTATCCGGCATGGCGCACCGCCGCGTAGCTATCGCGAGCGACGGCATGCTGCTTGCATCGCCTTGCTCAAGCTCACGACATTGGGCCCCGGAAGCTTTCTTCTTGACCGAACGTCCCAAGTGGAGTGCAATTCCACAGGAGAGGGAAAAGCCGGGGCTCACAGGGCGGCACATGTTGGAGAACTAATCGTTGGTTTGACCCATCTTCGTAACCGTCCGGTGAACACAGATGGGGTGTGGCACGGATTTTGGCGATTGGGGGATCAGACGGGGAGGTTGGAGGCGGCGTGCCGAGCGGCTTTCCAGTCATCGGGGAGGAGGCGCGGCCAAAACAAACCCCGTTTTCACGCTCGGGCCCTGCGGATGAAGTGGCGCAGGCTCCCCCGACGAATTACAGAGCCTACTTCCATTTACATCTGCGTTGTGCCAGGCGGTGCTTGCCATGGCAGTCGGTACAATACTTTTCTTTCCCGGCGCCGGCGAATAGAGGCTCGTGCTGTGCGATGGCGATTTTGTCTCTGGGATGGCAGCTCATGCAGAACGGATTGATTGCTTCTGGGGAATACATGATGTCGGGTGCCGTGCCGCTTCCTCCCCAGGACCAAGACTCATCGGCGATGTGTGCGTCGGAGTTGCCGTGGCAGTCCGCGCAGCCGATGTTCGCCCGCGCATGCATAACAGCGATGTCCTCCTGCATGTAGTTTAAGTGGCAAACAGAACAGCGACTGTTGTCAGCTACGCTTCCCGTCGTCGGGGTATTGTCCGATCCCTCTTCAAGCAACAGCAACGGCTCGGCATTGGGCAATACTGTCCCCCCGGCGTTGGCTATCTCACGCATTGCAGCGGGCTCATGGTTTCGCACGGCTTTCTGGCGTGTCCGAGATTTCGCGTTCGCAACGGTTTTTTGCTTTGGCGTGATATGACCGCAGCCTATGCCAACAATTGCCACTGCGACCGCAAATAGCGTAGGGCGCAAATATCTCATTAGACCTGTGCCCGTAATAAGTTCGGGCGGCGAAGAGAACACGTAAGCTTTCTTCGTCGCCCGCAGTCAATTCCCGGTGTGGCGCCTGTCAGACGTAGGTCCAATCCCTGAGCCATTCATAGTGGAGCGGCAGCTTTGCCCACGTCTCGTTGCTCGCGCTATCCAGCTCCGCTTTTTCCTTTACGTCCAGCTCACGGCGCTCCATCACAGCCTTTGCAATATTATCCACCTCCGCGACGTTGTTAATGCCGGGGATTGGTATTACAGTGTTGCTGTGCAGGATGTAGCGAATGGCCAACCGAGCACGGCGGTCGTCTTCTTCCCGGTTGCCTGTGAACAATGAGGCGGCCGCGAACGGCTTGATGCCAAAAGCACCCACATCGCATTTCTTCAAAGCTTCGAACAAACTGTCCGTCGGAGCCCTCTTGCTCATGGTGGTGAAAGGGAAGAGAATTGCGTCAATCTGCGGGAAGTATTCAGCCATGAACTTGAACCAGCGTCGGTCGTGCGAGGAGATGCCGCCAAAGCGCGCCTTGCCCTGCTTCTTAGCTCTCTCGAGCGCCTCTACCACCTCGCACGAAGTGTCGAACGAGTGCCTCCCGCCTGGTTCATAAACGGTGATCCGCCACAAATCGGTGTGCTCCAGCTTCGCCCCTCTCAGCGTCTCGTCCAAGACGGCTATCAGCTTGTTGGCCGTGCGGTAATCGGGGTTGCGCGGCTCGCGACCGGTTTCGGAGATTCCCAAATAGACCTTGTCGCGTCGCCCGGCGAGGGCTTTCATGTCCCTGAGCAACTCGCCGCTGCCGGTACTGTCTATGTAGTTGACCCCGGCATCAAGGCATCGGCTGACAGTTCCGTACCGCTCCTTTTCGTCGCTGCGCGAATGTCCACCCAGACCTATTGCCGAGACCATGAGATTGGTCTTGCCCAGCCGCCGGTATTCCATGTTCGGGCTGTAATTCAGAATCCTGGATGTATCTACCACCTCGGCGCCGGTGGCTTTTGCCCTTTCCCCTGTTGTGTCGCCAAAGCCAAAAGCGACGCCCGCCGCAACCATCGCACTATCGCGCACAAACTCACGCCGGGTTACCCGCTTATTCACCATCGTTAACTCCTTTCCTGCTCATTCACTTCTCAGCCGCCGATGTTCACCTATTTCTCGGTTGAGTCACGCGCCTATGCCCACATCACCTGGACTCTGGGGACGTGGAACCGCTTTCCGGGGCAAATACCACCTTTATCTCTTCCTCCGACAGGGGGCGGTCGTAAATGCGGACATCGTCAATCAGTCCTTGGAATCCTCTGCCTATCGTGACATCTATGTCGCTGCCGGTCTCGATCGGCCAAAGGTCCAAAAGACCGATGTCATGGATCTCCGCAAGGACGCCGTCCAGATAAAGTCTGACGTGGTCATGGAGGTTCGGCAAGTCAGCCTCCTGCACGACGACCGCCACATGGTGCCATGCGTCATCGTGGACCTCCGCGTTCATGTAAAGATAACCGCCCTTCGGCGTGACGCCCACCCGCGACCTGATAAAGCCGAATATCCACATCTTGCCGTAATCGTCCTGACCCCAGGATATGATTTCCCCTTTAGGACTCTTCGTCTTGATCCACGCCGCCACGGTCCGAGGTCGCGTGCCAGTAATCCCCTTATAGCCGGTTATCTCCACGCAATCATCTTTGCCATCGCACTTCAGCGATTGCCCCATGCGGCCCGACGCGGAATCTTTGTCAAATGACAATCCACCCTTGAGCATGCCCTTCCGCTCGTGCCTGGAAAAATCAACGGCGATTTTACCGGTAACCTCGTCAAGCTTCCACCACCCGACGAGATTAGGATCGCCGTTCAGGTTTATTCGCCTTCCCTTATCCCGCAAAGCGGGTTCTGTGGCCGTCACATGACACGTGGCGGCGATCAGACCGAGCAGCAGAAGAGCAGACAAAATATGGTCCCTGCGCATCCTATTTACCCCCATTTCACTTGTTTCTCCTTGGCGTATTTTACACCGTCAGTCCGTCCTTTGAAAGGGCAATTTGCCTCGAACCACAAACTCCATTCTTTGCCCTGGTCCGTCCGCATGAGACTTCAGTAATATACTCGAGCAAGTCGCGCGTGAGCAAATCAATCGTGCCGGCCTCGTTGGCGATGTGCCCGGCATTGCAGTCTATCCAGCTCGGTTTTCTGGTGAATAGCTTTCTATTGCATGATGTCTTCACCGCCAATCGCGACATAAAGCTCAATCCCGTCAGCGACGGCAAGAGGGCCCGGCGTGGCGGAACCGGAAAGAATGAAGCACGCCACCGAGACGTAGAGCACCGGAGCTAATGGGTGGAAAAAAGTGCATCGCGAGCCTTCTTCTGCAAACGCGCGGGCGACGAAGCTCCAATCGTCGAAGAAAGCGTGCCCGGGCACACCGGGTGTTTTAGGCGTAGCGCGTGCTGCCGAAATCTCTTTCCCTGTGCTGAAAAAGCATGGTCGCCTCAGTGGATTCGGAGCGCACCATTTCCTCACCCATGCGAATGGCTTCCCTGATCTCGCACTCGGTGAGAGGCCAAAACTCCTTCGCGGCGCGAACAGCGCGATTCACCTCCTTGGGGTTTGTCGCTCCAATCAGCGCGCAAGCTACACCCGGAACACTGAGGGCGTATCGAAAAGCCTTGTCATAGTCTGCCGCCATTTTTCCGGGAGAACCGCCGAGGACCTTCATCGCCACTATGCCGAGATTGAGGCGACGGGCATGGGTAAGGAGTTCTTCGTTTCCCGCTTCCCCCCTCTCCTGTGCGCGGGCGACGTAGTTGATGAACGGCATGATTACATCCCAGTCATCCGACTGTTCGAGCAGTCCCAGCGCGGGTCCGTGCGGCGCATGGATGCTCACACCAATGAAGCGGGTCAAACCCCGCTTTTTCGCTTTCCGAAGGAACTCAAGTGATCCGCCCTTGCCCAGGATCATACTGATATCGCCCGGATCGCGAAACTGGGCTCCGACGCAGTGCTGCAACAATAGGTCCACGTGGTCCGTCTTGAGCAACTTGAGGCTTTGGGCGAGGTCCCTCTCGGCGCCTTTGGATTCGGCGGAGTCTATTTTCGTCACCAAGAAGATCTCGTCCCGCGCGGGTGCCAGGACCGGGCCGAGGCGCACCTCGGACTGCCGGTAGTCCGGCGACGTGTCGAAATAGCGTATGCCTCCTTCGAGAGCCGCCTCGATGGTTGCCCGTGTTTGGGCCTCCTCGACATCCACTCCGATCCAGGCGCACCCCAGGCCGAGGATCGTCACGGATTCCTTAGTCCTGCCCAGCGTCCGGCGGGGCAGACCGTCGGAGCAGCCGGACTGCGAGGATGCCATTGAAGGTTTGCTGAACTCTGCGGCCACACCGGTTGCCATGACAAGCTTCAGGAACTGACGCCTTGTTTGTTGCACGATCTTCCCCTTTGCCTGATGATCCAGCAACTCTGCCAAGTCTCCGAGCGACATAATAAAGCCCTGTCAGCTGCAAATGCAATCCCGGTCAATGATTTTGCTTGCCTGGTAGGCACAAAGCCCCTCGGAAAACAAGATATCTTGCACCGGAGAGCATAGAGAAGAGTGCAAGCTTCTGGTACATCGTTCGCAGGTTTGGCGTCGCGAATTTCAGGTTGCGTAGGAACAGAGCACGTGCTATGCTACTTACAAACGCGGTGTCACCGTCGCCCCATCCCTACTGGCAAGCGCAACCGACCCCGAAAGGCTAACCATAGCTGATCGAAAAAACGGAGACAATGGGAAAAACGGCGATCATCGTTTACCTGAATTCACTGCCTCTGCCTTCTCCTCTCACACGTGTTTTCAGTCCGAAGAGACTTATCGGGCTTCTTGTTTGGGCCGCCATTGTTTTGCTCCTCGCCTCCAGTTTCTCCCTGGCGCTTGCGTCTGAATCGTCTGAGGATGCGCTGGTCTCGGAAGCCGGCGGCGGGACTTCTCTGGGTAAAGCGTTCAAGGCGGTTCGGGAGGGCACGGGACCTGCATCGAATGGCGACGGCGACATCGTCGCCGCAGGGATACAGAGTCTCTTTTCTGAGGTGATGGACAGTCAGTCGCCCGTTGTTCTGGTGAATGATGCGACGCCGGGGTATTACAATGCGGCAACAGGCACGGTCCTGGAGTGACAAGAGAATGAGAAAAGACGTTGCGTTTGTCTTGGTGAGTATACCCCTATCGGTGGTGCTGGCCGTCCGCGGACACGCCGACACGCTGCAAAGTTGGTTCGACATGCATGGATACAGCATAAATGCCGCAACGGACGAACTTGGCATCGAAAGATTCGAACCGGGCTTATGTGTAGTGACTGTATTGAACGGAGAGCACGCCTACCTCAATCTCACTGGATGGTATTCGGCACAAGATGACAAACGTTTACTCTTTGGAGGCGTGCCGGAGGTTGGAGCCACGGACAGCTTTGCTGTCGCACGGGAGTTTGGCTTCTACATAGATTCAGGTTACGGAATCTTCCACACGGAAACGGCACTAAACGAAGACGGTTTTGATCACGCCTGTGTTTTTGGAAATAGCCGGGGGGCTGGATACATCGTGGCATTCGAGGATATGATGGGCGGAGGAGATAGAGACTACACTGACCGGATCATTCTCGTTACGGTCACACCTTTCGGCCCCTGGCATGTGGATTGTTCTGTGCGGGTATCTGGAGATGGCCGCTCTTGGCCGACTGCCTTCAAGACTATCGAAGAAGGGATTGATGCGGCAGGAGACGGTGAGGAGATCATCGTGGCTCGGGGCACGTATTACGAGAACATCCGCTTCACGGGCGAGAACGTCTATCTCCACAGCACGAATCCCGCCGACCCAAGCGTTGTTGCAAAGACCGTCATTGACGGCGGTCAGCGGGGACCGGTGGTCACCTTCGAGGGAGGCGAGACGGCAGAATGCCTTTTGCTCGGCTTCACGATTCAAAATGGGAGCGCCGATTACGGCGGCGGAATCTGCGGCGGCACAGAGGACAGGCATACCCATGCCACGATCCGCAAGAATACGATCACTCAAAACTCCGCTGCTTTCGATGGCGGGGGCATTGCCTTTCTCGATGGCTCCATTGAGAACAATGTGATCAGCGGCAACTCGGCAGGAGATCAGGGCGGCGGGCTTTACGATTGCCAGGGCGCCATTAGCAACAACAGAGTGACCGGCAACACCGCCTCCTACAGTGGCGGTGGGCTACACTGGTGCCACGGCGTGATCGAGCACAACACTATCTCCGCCAACTCGGCCGGAAGAGGCGGTGGACTGGATTGCTGTGACGGTTTAATCCAAAACAACACGATTGAAGGCAATTCGGCTAACCTTGGCGGCGGCGGATTGGCATGGTGTGAGGGCACAGTCCAGGGAAACGTCATCAGGGCCAACTCAGCTTTCTATGGCGGCGGATTGGCCTGGGGCCAAGGGACGATCCAGAACAACCTGATCGTGGGCAACCTGGGTGAGGACCGTGGCGGCGGGCTGGAGGCGTGTGACGGCACGATTCAGAATAACACCATCGTTGACAACTTAGCTGGCGACCTTGGTGGCGGCCTCGCCGATTGCGCCGCCACCATCACTAACTGCATCATTTGGGCAAATTCCGCTGCTCATTTCGCCCAGCTCTTTGACTGCAGCGAACCCTGCCATTCCTGCATAGAGGAATGGTCAGGAGGGGAGGGGAACTTCAGCAGGAGTCCGGGATTCCTTGACGCCGATGGGGCCGACGATGATCCTAAGACCTACCAGGACAACGACTATCATCTTACGGAAGGGTCCCCATGCATTGACGTCGGCAAAAACGAAGACTGGATGGGGCAGGCGGTTGACATGGATGGGAATCGCCGCATATTTTTCGGGCTTTTCTCCCTGACGGTTGACGTGGGAGCCTACGAGTACGGCTCTGCTTCCTTCTGGATCGTGCAAGTGGTGAGATCCCCCAACGGTGGGGTCGAGCTCACCTGGAAAAGCAGCACCGGAAGGAATTATACCATTTGGTCGTGCTATGACCTCGTCACCGGCGCCTGGGTCAGAGAGACGCCGAAACAGGTACCGGCGGCTGGCGAAATGACGACCTGGATTGACACGAGTATTGCCGTCAGGTGCAAGTTCTATAAGATCGAAGCCCACTGATTTTCCTTAAGAGGCGACCGGCGAGGGGCTACCCCCCCCGAGGGACCACGGCCCTTTGCCAATCAGTCCGACACGCGAGCCAAATGTGTCGTCGAAATCAAACCGTCATGCCGTTTCTGGTAGTTAGGGCGATTTTCCGCCTTGACAGGGAGCCGGGAACGTGGTCTCTATTGACTGAGGGCTTCGGTGACTGCCGTGCTTCAGGCAGCTCAGGTCTCTGGAAAAGGAACGATCCGCGGATTGGCGGCGGAGTTGTGCTTCAAGCACACTGACAGAAATTCTTCTTACTTTTATGCGGTCTATCCAGAGTCCTGCTGTCTGCCCGAAGGTGGCCTGCGTCGTGCAGAGGAATGCAGTGAACAAACGAAAGGTTAGCCGAAGCCTGTCCTGCCGAGGAATCGCTCTTCTTCTGACCCTGGGCATCCTGCTTCTTCTGACATTGTTGGCGCTAAGCTTCTCATCAAGCCAACTAACGGAGAACCAGGCCGCAAGAAACTTCCACCTGGGCGCCAAGGCGGAGGAGGTCGCTCTGGGCGGATTGGAGACGGCCATAGGGGTCCTGAGGGAAGACGCCAACGACAACTCGTATGACCACCTCTTTGAGCGGTGGGCAATCTACTATGAGGGCGACGACGGATTTGCCGCCGGTGATTCCGCAAGTGATTCTGAGGCCGCGGACCTTTCCGACTATGATGAGCTGGCGTATGGCATAGACGAGACCGGGAATCTCAATTTGTCTGGGGCGAAGGACCCATGGCAAGATGAGCCGGTCCTTGACTCGCGTTGGATAAAGGTCCTGGCACTCGATCCCGTCACCGGGCAAGAGCGCCTCGTCGGAAGATTCGCCGTTTGCATCGAAGACGAGAACGCCAAGGCGAACATCAACACCGCCGGCAACCCTACCCGCTTCGATCCCAGCGGCAGGTGGACGCACCGCCAGAATATGGGTTTCAGCACCGCCGAGGTTGACCTGGGCAATATCCTTGACGAGTTAGGTCAGTTGTTTGAAGTTACTCTGAGGGACGTGAAGGACTACCCTTACAACGTGGAGAGCAGAACGGCACTGGATATCGTTGCCTGCAGGTACGGCTTCGACGGAAGAATTCCTCTTGGTGAAGTCGCGCCCGGGCGGAACAACTTCGATGACAACCCGCTCCCTCAGGGCAGACGACCGAATGATTTGCTCCCGCAAGACAAGAACGGCATAGATGATGACGGCGATTTGCAGATAGATGAACCCGGCGAAGAGAAGGACGAGCCCGGGGAGTTCAATCCCTATGAGCCGTGTGAGATCAGGCCGCCGGGTGAGCTTCTGGTCAGTTCCAACCCGTCAACCGGAGTTATGGGAGATGATACGCCCTACCTGACGGTCTCCCATGCCAAGATGGCTTCGAGCGTCTCCAATCGCGGCGGCCCTTCGATCAAAGAGATGAGTGAGCCGGACCTGCCCTATCCGGCGGACAGAATCTACCGGGCACTTCAGCCTTACCTCACCGTCTATGGTGAGGACTTGAATCGCTTCACCGAGAGGGACCTGGACAACGGTACTGCCAGCCGCCGTGCCGGAGGAAGGACTTCCCGGAGCCAAGTACCCTGGTTCGTGAGGGAGAATGTCGGCCGCTGGTTGAAAGGGGGCCCTTCGGAGATAGAGAAGAGTCTGGGTGAGTTTGGCATCCGTTTCAGGGACGCCGACATCCTCAAGCAGGCGGCGGTGAACATATACGATTTCATTGACCCGGATTGGTTTCCCACTCCTTACGGGGACAACGTTTTTGGAATCGAGCCGACCGTGTACCTCAATGAGGTGGACTCCGCGCCGCCTGATGTGCCCGGATCCGTGATCGGGATAGAGGGCTCGGTGCTGGATTGGGGAGAGTGGATCGAGCTCTGGAATCCGTATGACATAGCAATTGATGTTTCCAGATACCGCGTCACGGTGGATGCGACCTCCGACGGCCCCGGGGAAGGAAGGCAAATCGGCCCCATGGCGGTTCGTCCGACGATCGTTCCGCCTCATGGGTTCTTCGTTATCGGCGATACCCGGGGCTATGTGCTCAACACTGGCGGACGGGGGCCGGCTGGGGAGCAGCTCAGTCTTGGTCCTCGCCCTCCGAACTGCGACGCCTACGCACCTCTTAAGCTCGACGCCCCGTTAAGGATGGTCCTGGAGATGCACACGGGCGGGCAAGGCATACGTGTTATTGAGGCACATTCCAACATTCCTACGGGCAGCAAGAACTTTGTGACCGCGCAGAAATACGATCCTCGCGTCCCGCAATGGAATGTCACCGGCCAAACGTGGCGCACGTGGAACGCGGGTCAGGTCAATAGGAATGCGGATTTTTACATGCCAGGACTCAGGTCACACGCAGTGGACCCTCGGTTCAATCCAACGGATGCAGGAATTCTGGAGCATGCGGGAGCGCTGGGCACGATTGGGGAGTTAGGGATGGTCCACCGAGGGGAAGCATGGCGATCACTGAATTTCACGGGCCAACCTCAGGTCGGTTATCCGGACAGTGATAGCGTCAACGATCTCAGGCTTCTCGACGTTCTGACTCTTCCTTACCCATACCGGCACGATGGGCTGACCAACGATCCCGAGCTTGAGAGGGACAAGGACTGGCCGCCACCGAAGGTTGTTCCTGGACGGATTAACGTCAATACTGCTTCTCCGCAAGTTCTGGTGGGGTTGAATTGGGACGGGATGATCGAGGAGCTTGAGAACTATGGGCTGCGAGTGAGCCTGGCGCTGCGCCGGGCGATGATCCAGCACATCATAGATCGCAGGAGAGACAAGCCCTATCGAAACTTGGCGGATGTCGCGCAGGATTTTGCTGAGTTTATGGGCCGTTACCAGGCACTGGGCAATGCACCCGAGGGGGCCAGAGAAGCCTTCATGAGGTACAACTCGAATCTCATCACCATCCGGTCCAGCGTTTTCAAGGTTACAGTCTTGGCGCAGGTTTTTGACAGAAGGGGGAACGTTGCCGCCGCTCGCAAGCTCGAAGCCGTAGTTGATCGCGGATGCACTCCGGGCAGCCTCGGCAGACCCGGCGAGAATACCCCGACCCAAGCGGAGCGGGCGAGGGCGGAGACAGCCAGGACGCTGTACTTTCGGTGGATCGCTGAGGACTGAATGCGAGTGAAGGGAGGGACCGACACAATGAGTGTGGGGAAGGGTCTTTGGGCACCCTCATTGTTGCAGAGGCACTCGCGGGTCATCGCCGAGCGCCATCAAACCCCTCAGCAGTTTCGAGAAGACACGATGGGGCCCCCGCCTTGTTTCCACGAGAGTCTATGAGAGTGGGCTTTTGCTGAGCCGCAGAACTGCAGGGAGCATAGGCGTCTCATAGAACGGAAGTTCACCCCGTTGGTTTGGCAGTAAGGTATTGGTATGAGGGGGAGTAGGTGGCTTTCAGGAGCGGGCAGATCGAGCGATTGTCTCGGGAGGGCTTCCACTATATCACCGC
>CAZFAP010000148.1:0-12341 GCA_964516325.1 uncultured Verrucomicrobiota bacterium | reverse complement strand
TCTTCCCCCTCGCTTCCCCTGGCGCCCGCCCCCCACTCCAGCCAGATCACACCACTAAAGTACAGCCGCACCCCCTGAAGTGCCCCCAAGAGCCTGTGGGAGAGAGCAAGGGACAGCGGGCAGAGCTCGGACGCGAATTTTTTTGAAGAAATTTTCCTTGACAGGGGGGTGCATCCGGGCTAAAAGTACGCTAACTACGCAAATAGTGCAACTCACGGCAAATCTGTATATTCTGAATATACGCTGATGGCGATAAGACCAGAACACGGACCTACCCGAGACAAGGCCGTTCTCACGACCAGCGACGTGGCAGCGATCTGCAAGTGCTCCCACGACACCGTCAAGAGGTGGCTGGAAAGCCAGCAGCTTCTCGGCCACAGGCTCACCCCGCAGGGGCAATGGCGAATCCTCCCTAAGGACCTCCTGGAGTTCATGGAGCGCAACGCTTTTCCGGTTGAAGATGAGGCAAGGGCGATTCTTGGTCTTCCGCAACCACCGGTCAAGGACTACGTCTATTGCTGGGAGTTTCACGAGCGCAACAGCACACACCCCGCCGCCGAGGGTAGGCGCTGCGAGGATTGCCTGGTTTTTAAGACGAAGGCCAAGGACTGCTCCGTGCTAAGAGACCACTCAGGCCACCAGCAGGTCTTCTGTCACGGCCCCTGTGAGGATTGTGACTATTACCGCTACGTGATGGAAATGGAAATTCCGGCAGGGGGGCCCGAGGCTTGAGCGACGCGACAACAGCGGCGAGCGAAACATAGCAGAGCAGGATGTACGGGCGCGGAGGAGATAGAGAGAGCAATGAATATAGGTTCTGGGAAAAATGGCAAGGTTGGGGCAGTTCTTGTGGTCGGCGGAGGGATCGGCGGCATGCAAGCCGCCCTCGACCTCGCGGAATCCGGCTTTAAGGTCTATCTCCTCGACAGCAAGCCGAGCATCGGGGGCGTCATGTCCCAGCTCGACAAGACCTTCCCGACCAACGACTGCGCCATGTGCACCATGGCCCCACGCCTCGTCGAAATCGGACGGCACAAGGATATCAAGGTCATCACGCTCGCCGACGTCCAGAAGCTCGAGGGAACTCCCGGGCGATTCGAGGCAACAATCAGGAAGCGTCCCCGCTTCGTGAAAGAGGACAAATGCACGGGCTGCGGGCAGTGCATGGCGAATTGTCCGGTGAGAAATAAAATCTATGTTCTCCCAGCGGAAGACGCGATGGAGGTCAACCTCTCTCCCGAAGACAAAAGTAGGGCCGACGACATCCTCCACCAATACAGCGGCATGAAGGGAGCGCTTCTGCCTGTTCTGGAGACGGTCAACGACACGTATGGTTACCTCCCCGAGCAAGTCTTGAGGTATTGTTCCCAGGAGCTTGATGTCCCGCTCAGCCTCGTCTATCGGCTGGCGACCTTCTACAACGCTTTCAGCCTGGTCCCTCGGGGGAGGCACACCATCCGCGTTTGCCTGGGAACGGCCTGCTACGTGAAGGGGGGCCAGAAGATTCTGGAGGCGTTACAAAGAGAACTCAACGTTGTTCCGGGCAGGACGACGAAGGACCTGAAGTTCACTCTGGAGACCGTCAACTGCCTGGGATGCTGCGGGCAGGCGCCCGTCGTGACGGTTGATGAGGATATATACGGCTACATGGCGCAGAGCAGAGTTCCCGAAGTTCTGGAAGGGTACGGATAGGAGGGACTTGGAATGGCCAAACTCAAGCCCGAAGACCTCGACAAAATCGGCCAAAAGGTCAGAAGCGCCATCCTCCTGAGAGAAGGCGCCGGTCGAGCCAGGATCATCGTCCACATGGGAACCTGCGGGATAGCAGCAGGCGCGAGAACTGTCATGCAAGCCTTCATGGATGAGATGGAAAAGCGAAAGACCAGCGACGTCATTTTGACCATCTCGAGTTGCGCGGGTCTGTGCAGCCGTGAGCCCATGGCCACCATCGAGATACAGGATCAGCCGCCGGTTAAGTACGCTGACCTGACTGCGGACAGAGCCAGGAGAATCTTCGAGGAGCACGTGATAGGCGGGAAGATTGTCACCGAATACGCTCTGGCGGCTGGGAGCGAAAGGGTGTTTTAGAGGAAGCGCGACGTGGCATACCGAACACATGCGATGATATGTACCTGCACCAACTGCATTTCCAATGGCTCCCTGCGCGTTAAGGAAGCTCTGGAGAGCGAAATTGTTAAGCGGGGTCTCCAGGATGATATCCAGGTGGTGCCGACCGGCGCCAGCGGCCTGTGCGTCAAAGGACCGATTATGGTGGTCCAGCCGGAGGGCATTTTCTACCAACTCCTGAAAGTTGAACATATCCCTCACCTGGTCGAGGAGCACTTTCTCAAGGGGAGACCCGTAAAGTCTTTGATGTACGTGCCCCCCGGGGAGGAAGTCCCCATCCCCAGGATGCAAGACATCCCCTTCTTCAAGGATCAACGGCTCATCGCTCTGAGAAACCGGGGAGTCATTGATCCCGAGAGAATCGAGGAGTACATCGCCAGAGATGGGTACCAGGCGCTGGCGAAGGTCCTCACGTCCATGGCTCCGGAGAAAGTGATCGCCGCCGTGAAGGAATCCGGTCTTCGTGGAAGGGGTGGAGCGGGTTTTCCGACGGGGCTGAAATGGGAGTATTGCAGAAGGTCCGAAGGCAACCCGAAGTATGTCGTGTGCAACGGCGACGAGGGGGACCCGGGCGCCTTCATGGACCGCAGCATCGTTGAGGCCGACCCTCATTCTATCATCGAGGGAATGGCCATCGGGGCGTACGCCATTGGAGCGAGCCAGGGCTACGCGTACATCAGGATTGAATATCCCCTGGCGATCGAGAGATTCGTCAAAGGCGTCGAGCAGGCGAGAGAATACGGCCTGTTGGGTGAGAACATCTTCGGAACAGATTTCAGCTTTGACGTGGAGGTATTCAAGGGCGCCGGGGCCTTCGTGTGTGGAGAGGAGACGTCCCTGCTCGCCTCCATTGAGGGGAGAGTCCCGGAACCGAGAATTCGGCCTCCGTTCCCGGTCGAATCCGGGTTATGGGGAAAGCCGACGAACATCAACAATGTGGAGACGTGGGCGAACGTCCCCGCGATAATCAACTGGGGAGCAGAATGGTTCGCTCGGATAGGCACGGAAACGTGCCGGGGCACCAAGGTCTTCTCGTTGGCCGGAAACATCAATAATGCCGGTCTGGTTGAGGTGCCCATGGGAATAACGCTTCGGCGCATCGTTTACGACATCGGCGGCGGCATCCCGAAGGGAAAGAGGTTCAAGGCGGTTCAGACCGGGGGACCCTCCGGCGGTTTCATACCCGAGGAATTACTCGATCTCCCTGTGGACTACGAGCGCCTTCAGGAAGCCGGCTCCATTATGGGCTCCGGCGGCATGATCGTGATGGATGAAAACACCTGCATTGTTGACATTGCTAAGTATTTCACCGCCTTCACAAACGACGAATCGTGCGGAAGGTGCAACTCCTGCCGCGAGGGGTCCGAGGCCCTGTTGGAGATTCTTAACAAAATATGCGATGGAGAGGGGCAGGACGCAGATCTGGAGTTCTTGCAGGAGCTGGGACAAGCAGTCAAGGACGCCTCGCTTTGTGGTTTGGGGCAGACCCTTCCCAACCCCGTTCTGAGCACGCTGCGGCACTTCCGGAGCGAATACGAGGCTCATGTCAGAGACAAGAAGTGCCCCGCCGGCGTCTGCAAGAAGCTGATCCGGTTTTCCATTGACCCGGAAAAGTGCACGGGGTGCATGTTGTGCGTCAAGAAATGCCCGACCGAGGCGATCAGCGGGGAAAAGAAGAAGCCCCAGACCATTGACCAAACGAAGTGCATCAAATGCTCGCTGTGCTATGAAGTGTGCAAGTTTGACGCGGTTATCAGGAGCTGAGTGTCTTGCAATGAAACTCGAAGAAGTGAAGCGAATTTTGGAGGCGGAAGTCATCTCCGGTGGGGACAATCTCGACATCGAGATAGCTACGGCGTGTGGGGCGGATTTGATGAGCGATGTTTTGGCGTTCATCAAGGAGGGCTCCCTTCTTATGACGGGTCTGACCAACCCCCAGGTCATTCGGACCGCGGAGATGGTGGATATCAAGGCAATCTGTTTTGTTCGCGGAAAGAGGCCCGGGCAGGACACTGTCCGCCTCGCCGAAAGCAAACGCATACCCCTTTTGGTGACGCGGCTGCCCATGTTCGAAGCGTGCGGCCGCCTCTACGAGAAGGGTTTGCCAGGATGCTCTGAGCTCAAATAAAATCCATGAGGAAGCCACCAAAGTGGACGCGGACCAGGGAATTGGCAGGGTCCAGGAGCTGACCTACGAGCTGAGAGTGGGAGAGGTGATGACCACAAACGTCATAACCGTTCGGCCGGACAGCCGAGTCGGAGAGCTGAGAGAGATCTTTCGCATCAACAAGATGTCCGGAACACCGGTCATGGATGCTGAGCGCCTGGTTGGGATTATTAGCATCGAGGATTTCATCAAGTGCCTTGCCAATGGCGAAATGGATTGCCTGGTCCGGGACAAGATGACCAGCAAGGTGATGGTCCTCCACCCGGACGAGCCTGTGGTCCATGCCATTAACCGATTCCAGATGTGCGGGTTCGGCAGGTTCCCGGTCGTGAACCGAGAGGACGGCAAGCTGGTTGGCATTTTAAGCAAGGGCGACATCATCCGGGGGTTGCTCCGGAAGCTCGAAATTGATTACCAGGAAGAAGAAATCCATCGCTACCGCGCCAGCCACATTTTTGAGGACATGATGGCTGACAGGAAAGCCCTGACTTTGGAGTACGACATCAAGGGAGGGGACTTTGCGGCTGCGGGAAAGGCATCCAGTTCCTTGAAGAGGACTCTGTCTCGGTTAGGCTTTCATCCGCAGCTCGTGCGGCGGGTGGCCATAGCAAGCTACGAAGCAGAAATGAACATTGTTATCTTCGCCGAGCAGGGGAAGATTTCGGCGACGGTTCTCGCGGAACACATCCAGATGAGGGTAAAAGACAAAGGCCCCGGGATCCCGGATATCGAACAGGCGATGCAGCCGGGTTTCTCTACGGCGCCGGAATGGGTTCGAGAGCTCGGCTTCGGCGCCGGAATGGGCCTCTGCAATATTCAAAAAAGCGCAGACGAAATGGTTCTGAAATCGAAGGTGGGAAAGGGAACGGACCTGCGGGCGACGTTCCATCTTCACGGGTAGGGAGGGCTTTGTATGAAGCTCGAGGAGATCGCCCGAGACCTGGATATGGAAGCCAAATCCGGCGCCCAGAACCTATCTCGGAATGTCGTGGCTGGTTATGCGAGTGATTTGCTGAGCGATGTGATGGCCCACGCCGACGAGGACTTTTTGTGGGTAACCCTGCAAATTCACCAGAACATCGTCGCCGTGGCGGTGTTGAAGGAGTTGGCGGGAATCGTAATCGTCAACGGGAGAGAGCCGGAGCCGGATACGTTGGCCAAGGCGGAAGAAGAAGGCGTCCCCGTTCTCGTGACGCGACTTCCAACGTTTGAGGTTGTGGGCCGATTGTACCAGCTCGGCCTTCGCGGAAGCGCGCGATGCTGAGGAAGTTCCGGGCCGATTTGCATATTCACACGTGCCTGTCGCCGTGTGGGAGTTTGAGCATGGCGCCCGGGGTGATTGTCAAGGAGGCTCAGAAAAAAGAGCTGAACCTCATAGGGATTTGCGACCACAACGCCACGGAGAATGTCCGGGCGGTAAAAAAAGCGTGCCTGAAAGGAAATGTAGCGGTGCTGGGAGGAATGGAGATTATGTCGCAGGAGGAAGTGCACGTCCTGGCGCTCTTTGACGACGATCAGAAGCTCTCCGAGCTTCAGGCGATGGTTTACGACAACTTGCCGGGTGTCAACGACGAACGAGCTTTCGGTGAGCAGGTGGTCGTGAACGAAAACGATGAGGTTGTGGACGTAAACGATCACCTCCTCATCGGCGCCACCAGTTTGCCCCTTCACAGGATTGTGGAGGCAATCCACTCGCTTTCCGGCCTGGCGATTGCCTCTCACGTGGATCGCGAGGGCTTCGGCATCATCGCTCAGTTGGGCTTTATTCCGGAGGGACTCCCGCTCGATGCCCTGGAGGTATCCCCGAGAATCTCCGTTCGGGAAGCTCGGGTGACCTTCCCCGAGATTTGCCGGTTCCCTCTGGTAACGTTCTCCGATGCCCACAGCCCGGAACACATAGGAAGTCGCTGCACCACCTTTCTGATCGAAGACTCGCGGGTCGGCGAGATTCGGAAAGCTCTTCTTCAGGAAGGGGGAAGGGTGGTTTCTCCAGAGGAATAGTGGAAGACCTTTCGCTGCATGTGCTGGATATCGCTGAGAATGCCGTGGCTGCCGGAGCCAGAAGGGTGGATATCCGAGTCACGGAGGACGAGAAAAAAGACGTGCTGACGATCGAAATTGAAGACGACGGAAAAGGCATGAGCCAACAGGAACTGGAAGCCGCCACGGACCCTTTCTTCACAACGAAGCGCGGCAAAGGAGTCGGACTCGGCCTGGCTCTTTTCTCCCAGGCGGCCGCGGAGTCCGACGGACAGCTCGAAATTACGTCCGAGCCTGGCCGAGGGACAGTGGTAAAGGCAACGTTCAAAAGGAGCCACATAGACCGAAAACCCCTGGGTGACTTGAGCCAGACTTTGACTGCCTTGATTGCTGGCTATCCGGGAGTCCGGTTCACCTATACATATCGAAAAGGCAAAACCGAGTCTCGGTTAGACACCGCGGAAATGTGGGCAAAGGAGTTTTGGAGGACTATTAGGCCTGAAGAAGGCCGCGATGAGAAGGTGTGAACGTGATCAGCCTGACGATTGATGGACGCAAAGTCGAGGTGGAGCAAGGAGCCACCATCCTCGAGGCTGCCCAAAAAGCCAGCATCCGGATACCGACTCTCTGTTACCACAAAGCCTTGCGGCCATACGGCTCGTGCAGGGTCTGCCTCGTGGAGGTGTCCCAGGGGAACGGGTCCCTCATCCGCACGTCGTGTTTGTACCCCGCCCTGGAGGGCATGGTCGTCCGAACGGACACGGAAAGGGTTCTCAAGGCGCGCAAGATCATGGTCGAGCTTCTGCTCGCCCGATGCCCCGATTCCGAGGAAATCCGGAAGCTTGCCCAAGAGTGCGGGGTCAATGAGCCGAGGATCCGCAAGAAGAATAAGGACTGCACTCTTTGCGGGCTTTGCGTCCGAATGTGTGAAGAAAGAATGGGTGTGGCGGCGGTGAGTTTCGTGCGCCGCGGTTCCGAGCGAGAGGTCAAGCCGCCCTTTGAGGTTCCTACTGAGATTTGCCAGGTCTGCGGGGCGTGCGCCTTCATCTGCCCGACCGGCAGAATAAAGCTTCCGGAGGTGGCGACGCGGGAGCCCAGACCGATCCCCTACGAGTACAATGAGGAGCTGATTCCGCGTCCAGCGATTTACATCCCCTATCCGCAGGCGGTGCCGAACCGCGCCTTGATTGATGGTGTCCACTGCGCCCACATGCTCCGAGGCGGGGAGGTCTGCCAGATATGCGCGGAATTCTGTGAAGCGGAGGCCATTGATTACGACCAGAAGGAGACGCAGGAGAAGTTGGAGGTCGGGGCCGTCATCGTCGCTCCCGGATACGAGCGATTCGACCCCGACCTGAAGCCGGAATACGGCTATTCTCATTTCCCGAATGTTGTTACCGCGCTCGAATTCGAGCGCATCTTGAGCGCGTCGGGACCGTACCTCGGGAAAGTCCTTCGCCCCTCCGACCAGAAGCACCCGAAGAGAATCGCTTTTCTCCAGTGCTTTGGCTCGAGACAGGAGGACGAAAACTGCTCGTTCTGCTCCTCCATCTGCTGCATGTACGCCACGAAAGAGGCCATCATCGCCAAAGAGCACTCTCCCGGTTTGGAGTGCGACATCTATTACATAGACCTGCGGGCTTTCGGGAAGGGATACGACGATTACTACGCTCGCGCCCAGGAAGCGGGTGTAAGGTATATCAAGTGCCGCCCGTCGGCGCTCCGGGAGATTTCCGCGACGGGGAACATCGAGGTTCGCTATGTAACCGAGAGCGGCAAGACCGGCGTGGAAGAATACGATATGGTTGTTCTCTCCACCGGGATGAAGCCGCCCAAGGGCGCCGAGGAGATCGCCAGAGTGTTCGGGCTGGAGTTGAACGACTTCGGCTTCTGCAAGACGGCGTCCTATCGTCCGACGACTACTGGCCACGACGGAGTTTTCGTGTGTGGTCCCTTCACGGGTCCCAAGGACATCCCCGAGACGGTCGCCCAGGCGAGCGGCGCCGCCGCCAAGGCTATGGCTCTCCTCGCCGATGCACGCGGCACGCTCATCGAGCGCAAGGAGTATCCGCCTGAGCTTGACGTGGCCGCACAGGAGCCGCGGGTCGGCGTCTTTGTCTGCCATTGCGGCACAAACATCGCGGGTGTGGTCAACGTGCCAGGCGTCGTGGAATACGCGAAGACTCTCCCGAACGTCGTGCACGTCGAGAATAATCTCTACACCTGCTCCAACGATACCCAGCAGCGAATCAAGGAAATGATCAAGGAACACAACCTGAATCGCGTGGTTGTTGCATCGTGCACGCCCCGCACGCACGAGCCTCTCTTCCGCAACACGATACGCGAGGCGGGTTTGAACTCGTACCTCTTCGAGATGGCCAACATCCGCGACCAGTGCTCCTGGGTTCACATGCACGAGCCGGAGAGGGCGACCGAAAAATCGAAGGCTCTCGTGAGAATGGCGGTGGCCAAAGCGCGGCTTATCGAGCCTCTCCAGAAGTCGTCCATTCCTGTGAATCAAGCCGCCCTGGTCGTCGGCGGAGGCGTCAGCGGTATGACCGCTGCCCTCAATCTCGCCGACCAGGGGTTTGAGGTGCATCTCGTCGAGAAGGAGAACCAACTCGGCGGCAATTTCCGCAGTGTCCGCTATCTCGCTGAAGGGGAAAACCCGCAGGAGATTCTCGCCGACCTGGTCCAGAAAGTGTCGAGCCACCCGCTGATCACCGTCGCCACGGGAGCGAAGATAACGAACATAGAGGGTTCGGTCGGCAACTTCACGACCACGTTCGCTCAGGATGGAGCAGAAAAGCAGGTGGGGCACGGCATTGTCGTCGTCGCCATCGGCGCGCGGCCGATGCCGGAACTGGGATTCTCCTACGGGCAGGACTCTGGGGTGATCACGCAACTGGAATTAGAGGAGAGAATCTCCTCAGGCAATGTGGATGCCCGGACGGTCGTGATGGTCCAGTGCGTTGGTTCGCGCGATGACAAGCGCCCCTATTGCAGCCGCATTTGCTGCCAGCAGGCGGTCAAGAACGCACTGGAACTCAAACGCCTGCGTCCTGCCGCCAACATATATGTCTTGCACAGGGATATGAGAACGTATGGTTTCCGCGAGACTTTCTATCGCCAAGCCAGGGAAGCCGGGGTTAAGTTCATCCGTTACCCCGACGACCGGGCGCCGGAGGTTTCCCGGGAGGAAGATCGGCTTTCCGTTCGCGTTTTCGACCCCATCCTCGGCGCGGTGCTGGAGATCGCCTCAGACCTTCTTGTTCTGGCGCCAGCGCTGGTTCCTCGGGAAGGCGCGGACGAACTCGCAAAAATGCTGAAGGTGCCTCTGAACCGAGACCAGTTCTTCCTTGAGGCTCACATGAAGTTGCGCCCGCTCGATTTCGCTACCGATGGGGTTTTCCTGTGCGGGCTCGCTCACTCGCCGAAAGACCTGAGCGAAAGCATCTGCCAGGCGGAGGGCACGGCTGCCCGCGCGGCGACCATCCTGTCGAAGGACGAAATCGAACTGGAAGCGACAATTTCTGAGGTCCTTGACGCGAACTGCGATGGCTGCGCCTATTGTATTGATCCATGCCCCTACCATTCCCTGACCCTCATCGAATACATGTGGAACGGAGCGATCAAGAAGACCGTCGAGCGGGACGCCTCCGCGTGCAAGGGGTGCGGGGTCTGCCAGGCGACGTGCCCCAAAAAAGGCATATTCGTTCGAAACTTCAAGCTCGAGCAAATTGGAGTGATGGTAGAGGCGGCGCTGATACCGTGAGGAAGGTATGGAAGGAAACGGTTTTGAACCCATTATCGTAGCGTTCTGCTGCAACTGGTGCTCGTACGCCGGAGCGGACCTTGCCGGAACGTCGAGACTTCAGTATCCGCCCAACATTCGAATCGTGAGGGTCATGTGTTCCGGTATGGTTCACCCGAGCCTCGTGATGGACGCATTGACCAAGGGGGCGGACGGCGTTTTGGTGTGCGGATGCCACCCGGGAGACTGCCACTACATTGACGGCAACCTGAAAACTCAAAAGAGAGCGGAAGCCATTCAGCTCATGCTGGAGGATTTCGGGCTTGAGCCGCAACGGTTCCGGCTGGAATGGGTCTCGGCGTCGGAGGGGCCAAGGTTCGCCCAGGTGGCTACGGAGATGGTCGAGCAGGTCAAGGCGTTAGGTCCGAGTCCTTACCGGACGTGAGGGAAGCGCTCATGAACGTCGAACAGGTGAGATACCTCGCCAAAGAGAAGTACATGTGGGACGGCGCCGTCTATGAAACGCAGGACGACGCGGAAAAGAGGAAGTCCGAGTACGAATCAAACAAGTTCCAGGTTCAGCTCTTCGAGCAGGAGGGCAAGTACCTGCTTTATACAAGGCGAGTGGTGACCGAAATCGTCCTGGAGGGCCAGCCGACAGCGTAAGCCCTCAGGAAGCTTTTTGTCGCTCAAGTTTCTGCGGGAAATATCTCAATCATAACCGGAGGAGGTGCAAGATGGCAGTTAAAGTTGCCGAAGAATGGCTCAACATCTGCGGCGGATGCGAGGTGACAATCCTCGACATCGGAGAGCCACTTCTCGATCTTCTGCCGGAGCTCGACTTCGTGCACATGCCCGTTCTGATGGACCACAAGTATTTCGGCCAGACCGGAGAGGGCACGACGCTGGAGATTCCGGAAGCAGACGTGGGCATCGTCAGTGGCGGCATCCGCAATGAGAAGGAGAAGCACGTCACCCAGGAAATGAGGAAGAAAACAAAAACCCTTATAGCCCTGGGTTCCTGCGCGTGCTTTGGCGGCATCCCCGCTATGGCGAACATGTGGCCGCTTCAGGAACTCTACGACAAGGTTTATCGAGGTTCAAAAACCACCGATTCGGCCCAAACCCCTTCTCAGAATTTGCCTCCGCTCCTGGACCGAGTCTATGCTCTCGACGAGGTTGTCAAGGTTGACGTGTCCATCCCCGGATGTCCCACGGCTCCGGAGCTTGTTGTTGAAGCGCTGACTTCCCTCTTGCAGGGCAAAACTTTTGAACTTGCTGAGAGAAGCGTCTGCGATGATTGCCCTGTCAAGCGGGAGAAAAAGGCAGCCGGTGGACAGATCAAAAGACCCCTTGAGGGAATGCAGTTCAGGCAGGGCGAACCCTGGGAGAACACACGCTGTTTCATGGAGCAGGGTTATCTCTGCCTCGGCCCCGTGACCCGCACGGGGTGTGCCCGCTCGCTCGAAGGAGCGGAAGGGGCGACTGTGAAAGTCCCCCGCTGCGTCGTGGGATACATGCCGTGCCGTGGGTGCTTCGGCCCGATTCGAAAAGGGGCGAACCCGCTCGTGGATATGTTGGGAGCGATCTCATCCATAGGGCTTGACGCCAAGCAGGTTATTGACAGAAGAGCTATGTTGAACCGGTACATCGGCGGGCAGAATCGGCTGCGTCCGCTGCCCCAGAAGCCCGGGGCCTAAGATACAGAAGGAGGAGAAAGATGGGAAAGACCATTACCATTGCGCCCGTTACGAGAATCGAAGGGCACGCCAAGGTTACGATTAATCTCGACGACGCCGGAAATGTCACCGACACCTTTGTGAATGTCGTCGAACTACGCGGTTTTGAGAAGTTCTGCCTTGGGCGCCCTGTCGAAGAGATGCCGCGAATTGTTACCAGTATCTGCGGCGTCTGCCCGTGGTCACACCATTTGGCGTCCGCAAAAGCCAACGATGCTGTCTTCGGGGTCACCCCCCCGAGCGCAGGGCGGAAGCTGCGCGAGCTCTGCAACGCAATCGCCTACACGGAAGAGCACATCCTTCACTTTTTCTTCCTGGCAGGGGCGGATTTTGTCATGGGACCGGATGCCGACTACTCCGTCAGGAACGTCATAGGCATCGCCCAGGCAAACCCTGAAATCGGCAAGAAGGTTGTCAGATGCCGCCACCTCGGCGCCCAGATGCTCAACATCGTCTCCGGAAAGGCGATTCATCCCGTCACCGCGGTGCCGGGCGGATTCAGCAAGCCGTTGACGGAGCCGGAGCGACAGAAACTTCTCCCCATGGCGAACGAAGTGCTTGAGTTCGCAAAGTT
>CAZFAP010000147.1:0-12357 GCA_964516325.1 uncultured Verrucomicrobiota bacterium | reverse complement strand
TGGAAGCCGGCTGGCGACCCTACCCCGTAGTGACGGCCGCCGAGTGTCAGGGTGGGCTTGTACCGGTCCTGCGGGGAATGGCAACCTCCTGAAATACAGCCACACCCCGGCGAAGAGTGCTCTTGACGCGGATGGGATTTTATCTAAAATGCAGTGGGCCTGTCCTATTGCCGGGACATTCGTATCTGGGCGGCAAGACCGGTCCGGAGCGGCGGCCCCCAATCACTGCCGACCGGGCGCATGGCGGCTCGTGGCCGTAGGTTCTGGAAAGCTGCGATATGCAGAGAACGTTTATGAGACATGTTGGCTATCTTATTGGGTTTTTCTTCGTGGCTTGCGGAGAATTCCATTGCGGCGAAGGGGGAGAGTCAGCGCGTTGGGCTGGACGCGTCGTTCTGACGCAAGTTCCGAAGGAAGCGCTGCCTGCGAAGTCGGAACGCGGTGAGAAGTTTCTGCCGCCGCTCCGGAACGTCCCCGGAAGCCGCATTGCTTCCATTGATCTTGCCGAGCGGGGCTCGTCGCTTCGCATCCTTACACCGGAATTTGCGTCTGCGTGCTCGCCTGTCGTCTCTTTCGACGGCAAACGGGTTGTTTTCGCGGGCAAGAAAGCGAGCGACGAACCCTGGAACGTATGGGAGATGGAGGTTGACGGGTCGAACAAGCGGCGCATCGTCGAACTTCCAGCGGACTGCATTACGCCGACTTATCTGCCGAGCATTTATACGCTCGACAACATAGAACCGAGAGACCAGGTGGTCTTTGCGAGCGACGCGGCGGGCGCGGTCAACGAGTCTGGCGCCGGTCCTGCCTGGTCTCTCTACACCTGCGAACTGAGCGGAAGAAACCTTCGGCGAATCAGTTTCAACCTCAGCGCCGATTTCGATCCGACAGTCCTCCCGGACGGCAGAATCCTCTTCACCAGTTGGCAGCGGTATGGAGACCGATACTCTCCAGATGGGCTCTTCTCGCTTCTGACGGTGAACACCGACGGGACCGACCTTTTCCCGTTCTATGGAAATCATGAGCTGCCTGTGTTGAAGTCCGGACCCGCATTTGCGGAAACCGGCTGGATTTATTTTGTTGAGTCGGACGGAGGCGAGCCTCTCGGAGGTGGGAGCATCGCCGCGGTCAACTTACGTCGTAATCTGAAGTGGCACAGGGTCGTTGCGAGGGACCCCGGTGGTTTCTTCCATTCGCCCTCGCTTCTTCCCGACGGGAAGCTCGTTGTCTCGCACAGGAAGAATGAGCAGGGCGGGACGTATGGGCTGTTCGAGGTGTCGCCGGAAACGGGGGAAATAGCAGGAAGGGTGTTCGACAACACGGATTGGCATGAGGTGGAAGCCTCGGCGGTTCTGCCGCGTCCCAGGCCGAAGGGGCGGTCGAGCGTGGTGAATTACGATTTCGACTATGGGGACCTCTACTGCCTGAACTGCTACATTTCCGAGCTTCCGGAAGTGAAGCGAATTGCGCGGGGTTCGCTTCGTCAGGTGCGCGTGGTCGAAGGGATACCTTTGCGGCGCGGCGGTGTGTCTCGGCAAGTTGAGCGGCGGCCTTCGGGCGCCGTCGCCGGTGCGAGCGAGTTTTCCCTGACTTGGTTCGGTCCGAGGCGGATTCTGGGCGAAGCCCCGATACACAACGATGGGTCGTTCTACATCCGGGTGCCCGCGGGGACTCCTGTGGCGTTCCAGATTCTCGACGAAAAGGGGACGGCGGTGGCAACGCATAAGAACTGGATGTGGGCGATGCCGAAGGAGGCTCGCGGCTGCATCGGGTGCCACGAAGACCGGGAGCTGACTCCTCCCAACCGTTTGCCCGAGGCGGTAACGAAGCCGCCGGTCGAGCTGACCGCGCTGCCTGAGAAGCGTCGGACGGTTGATTTTCAGCACGAAATCTCGCCGGTGCTCAAGGCGAGATGCATCGAGTGCCACGCGCGCGAGCATCCGCGATTGGACCTCGCAGAGCACGAGAAGGAGGGGGGTGCCGGGGGCACCGGCTTGCGGTTCTCTCGCACTTATGAGATACTTCTCTCGTCGCCGGAGGGGAAGGAAATGGGAGCTGGGGGACGTTACGTGAAACCGGGCAGTGCACGGGAAAGCCCGCTCATCTGGCACCTGTTCGGAGAACGCCTGGACAAGCGTGAAGCCGGTTCCGGCACTGCAAGCTCTCCTGCTCTCATGCCGCCGAAGGCGCCGTTGAGCGACGCGGAGCGGAAACTGTTTATTGAGTGGGTTGACCTCGGTGCGCAGTGGAGCAACCGCGCCGGCGGCGCCGAGGATGTAGCGAAGGAGCCGATTGCGCAGAAAGCTGCGGAGAAAGGGAAGTGAGATGCGCAAGCTCTCTCTGCCTGTAGGATTGATCGTTCTCGTCCTTGCGCCGGTGTTGTTGGCGGCGGAACGGCTGCCTATCTTCACCGACGTGACGGAGGAGGCAGGGGTCCGCTTTATCCACAGTTTCGGCGATGACAAGCTCGACTCGATTGTCGAATCGAGCGGCGCCGGGTGCGCCTTTTTCGACTACAACAACGACGGATACCTCGACATTTATTTGGTGAATGGTTGCTACGATAGAGTGGTGAGCCACCCAAGCGGAAGGCACATGGCGGGAAAGCTAAAGGACGCGCTTTATCGCAACAACAGGGACGGGACCTTCACGAATGTCTCCCAGGAAGCCGGGATCAGTAAGGAGGACGGATTTGGGATGGGCGCCTACGCCGCCGACTACGACAACGATGGTCATATGGACCTATTCGTGGCCAACTACGGTCCCGACGTTCTCTATCACAACAACGGCGACAGCACGTTCACCGACGTAAGCAAGAAGGCGAGAGTTACCAGCGACCTGTGGGGGATCGGCGCGACATGGCTCGACTACGATAACGACGGGTTTCTTGATCTGTACGCAGGCAATTATCTCGCGTACGATCCTGACTATCATTATTACTACGCGGCAGACAATTTTCCCGGTCCCCTGTCGTATAAAGGTCAGCCGGACATTCTTTACCGCAACAAGGGAGACGGCACGTTCGAGGATGTAACGCAGAAAGCCGGTGTTTACAATCCGGAAGGGCGGGCGATGGGAATCACCTCCGGGGACTACGACAACGACGGGGACATGGATGTTTTCGTGTCGAACGATTCTATGGAGAACTACCTCTATTCCAATAACGGTGACGGCACTTTTCGGGAGATAGCGCTCATGTCCGGCACGGCTTTCGGTCAAAATGGCGAGGCGACGTCCGCCATGGGTCCCGAATTCGGGGACATAGACCGCGACGGTCTGATGGATTTGACCGTCCCGGATTTGAACTACTGCTGTGTTTACCGCAACCTCGGAAATGGGCTGTTTGAGGAGAGGAGCAACCTTATGGGGCTTGCTTCCGTCGTTGGCCAGTACCATCACTGGTCTGGCAACCTTTTGGATTACGACAATGATGGTTACCTCGATTTCTTCATCACCAACGGGAATGCTCATCGCCTGGAGGAACAGGAGGACGTCCTGCTCAGGAATGACCGCGGGCAAAGGTTCGTTGATGTCTCCGCAATGTCTGGCGAGTACTTCTCGCAGAAATACATTGGCCGCGGCGCCGCCGTGGGCGATTACGATAACGACGGCGACATTGACATACTCATTCTCAACCTCAATGGCCCCGCGATTCTCCTGCGGAACGACGGAGGAAACCGCAACCACTGGCTCACTATCCGGACGGTCGGCAGAAAAAGCAATCGCTGCGGGATAGGCGCGCGAATTCGTATTACGGCGGGTGATTTGGCTCAGATCGCGGACGTGAAGTCGGGTTCATCGTATCTTTCGACGAGCGACGTTCGGGTGCATTTCGGCTTGAAGGACCAGACGGAGGCTGTCAGGCTCGAAATCCGCTGGCCGAGCGGTCGGGTGCAGGTTCTAACGAACGTAAAAGCAGACCAGATTTTGACCGTCGAGGAGCCGAGGGAATAACAGACGGACGCTATGGCGAGATACTCTCCGATTGGAATTGTGGTTGTCATCGCTGTCGCGCTGGCTCTCACTTTTCCCGCCTGGGCGCCGCAGCGTCCAAAGCCCTCGTTCTACGTCGGCGCAAGAGAGTGCGCTGCGTGCCACGGAGGAGGCAAGGGGAGCGATCAATATAGCATCTGGCGACTTTCAAAACACGCTCAGGCTTATGCGACTCTGAGTCTTCCCCAGGCTTACGAAATCGCGCGGATTTCGGGCGTGGACGTGGAGCCGAGGGAAAGCCCGATTTGCCTGGGCTGCCACTCGACTGCTTCGACAGCGGAGCCATGGCAACTTGACCCGACGTTCCATAGGGAAGATGGAGTGCAATGCGAGGTCTGCCATGGTCGCTCCAGCAACCACGTGGAGGCTATGAAGAGCGGAAGTGTATCGGCTTATCCGATGCTGCCGATCCCGACTTCCCAGGACTGCACGATATGCCACAGGCTCAAGGACACGCACAAGAAAGTGCTTGGCAGTGCGGAGTTCAATTACGAGGAGGCTCTGAGAACGATTTCCCACAAGGGGAGTGACCTTGTCATGCGACCGTCGGTCCCGCTGTCATCCGTTGACACTAAGCCGAGTCTCGTCGGCGTGAGAACTTGTGCCCAATGTCATTCTGAGGCTGAAAAGGGAGACCAATTCGGGTTATGGGCGCAGTCAGCGCACGCTCAAGCCTACGCCGTTCTTGCTACTGACCGCGCCTGGGACGCCGCGGCCGGGGCGGGCCTTTCGGGCAATCCGCAGGGGTTGACGGAATGCCTCCGCTGCCACGCAACAGGTTTCGGTGAGAAACCGTGGAGTTTTGGAGAGTCCTTGGAGGTTGAGCAAGGCGTCCAGTGCGAATCGTGCCACGGGCCCGGCAGCGAGTATTCCAAGGACTCGATGATGCGGAATCGGGACGCGGCTATAGCCGCCGGGCTTGTCCTCCCGAGCAAAGAGACATGCGTTTCCTGCCACAACGGCCAATGCCCCGTTCTCGCCGAGAATTTCGATTTCGACGCAGCGTCGGCGAAGATCGCTCATCCCAGAAAATCCCTGAAACCGAAATCCGTTACGCTGCGATACAAGACCCCGTTCAACCTGACGATTTCGAGAGACGGGAAGCTCGCCTACGTCACGTGCGAGGGGTCTGACGCGCTTGTGATGGTGAACCTTGAGAGCCGGAACGTCGTCGCTGAGATTGACGTTGGCCACCAGCCTCACGGCGTTTGTCTCAACCCGGAGGGCACGATAGCATACGTCTCCAACCGCGGCTCCGACACCGTTTCCGTCGTGGACCTCACTGCGAGGAAGGTTGCGGCGACCATTGCGGTGGGCGACGAGCCGCACGGGGTAATGACCGACATCGCTGGCGATACCCTCTACGTTGCGAACGCGGCGACGGGAGACGTGTCGGTGATTGATGCCCGAAAATTGACAGAGGTCAAGCGTCTTCCAGCGGGTCGAGGACCCTGGGCGATTGACCGGTCGCCCGACGGAAAGTTCCTCCATGTGACGAACAACCTATCGCATTTCATTCCATTCCGAGGCACTTCCCTGTCGGAAGTGACCGTCATCGGTGCTGAGGATGGTCGGGTAGCCAACCGGACAATAGTCCCGGACGCCAACCTTGTTCAGGGGATTGATTTCTCGCCCGACGGGGAGTTCGCGCTCGTGACGCTTCTGCGGACGAAAAATGTGGTTCCCATGACTCGCATCGTGCAAGGCTGGGTGATCACAAACGGTCTGGGCATTCTGTGGAAGGATGGGCGAGTTGACCAGGTTCTCCTCGACGAGCCGAACGACTACTTTGCGGATCCGACGGATGTGGTGATCGCGCCCGATGGAGGGTTCGCTTATGTGACTGGCGGGGGCGTTGAGGAGGTTGCGGTGGTGGACCTGAACAAGCTGACCGCTATTCTGAAGAATGCGAGCGAGGAAGAGCGGAGGGACATTATCCCGAATCATCTGGGCATGCCAACGAAATTCGTCGTTCGGCGCATCCGAACGGGCAAAAACCCGCGGGGCCTCGCGATTTCCCCGGACGGGAAGTTCGTGTACGTTGCTTCGGCGGCAGACGACGCTCTCACGATAATAGACACTGCCGAACAGGAAGCCGTGGGTTCCATTGACCTCGGCGGACCGAAGGAGATTACGGAGGCGCGCTTGGGGCAGATGGTTTTCCACGGGGCGGAGACGACATTCCAGAGGCAGTTCTCGTGTCATTCCTGCCACCCCGACGGGAACGTGGACGGACTCACTTACGACATCGAGCCGGACGGAGTCGGCCTCAATCCCGTTGACAACCGGACGCTGCGGGGAATTCTCGACACGGCTCCGTTCAAGTGGAGCGGCATTAACCCTTCTTTGAGCCGTCAATGCGGCGCGAGACTGGCGGTCTTCTTCACGCGGATTGACCCGTTCACGCCGGAGCAACTGGCTGCGCTGGACCTGTACGTAACGACGATTCCTCGCCCACCCAACCGCTACCGGCATCCAGAGGGATTAACCCCTCCACAGTCCCGCGGTAAAGCGCTCTTCGAACGAACCGTGACGAACGACGGCAGAATCATTCCGCCGGAGGGGCGCTGCATCACCTGCCATGCCGCCCCGTATTACACGAACTGTCAGAAGTTTGACGTTGGCACGAGGTCGCCCCTCGATGCGAAAGCAGAGTTCGATGTTCCGCATCTCAACAACATTTACGAAGCTGCTCCTTATCTCCACGACGGTCGCGCGGAGAGCCTGGAGGAGATTTGGACGAGATACAACCCGAAAGATCAGCACGGTTACGTGAACGATATGACAAAGGACCAACTGAACGATTTGATTGAATATCTCAGGAGCTTGTGAGGAGGATCGGAGCATGAGCCGATGGCGAAATTGCCTTGCGGGAATTGTGATTTTCGCACTGATGCCGACGGTGTGCTTTGGAGAGGGGCCGCCAAAGGAGACTGTCTCGCTTGGTTTGCCGTTCGTGTATGAAGACTGGGAGGTCTTCACGACGAAAAACACGAAGGGTGCGCTCCCCAATGACCATATCTTCTACGTTAAGGTGGATGGCGACCGAGTCTGGGTCGGGACCGAGGATGGGGTCGCTTGCTACCAGGAAGGGAAATTCCAGAAATGGGGGAAAGAGGACGGGATGCCGTGGACGGTCATTTCGGGAATTGATGTCAGCCCTTTGACGGGCGATGTCTGGCTGGCGCTGTTCGGCGGGGGGCTCTGTCGTTTCAGCGGCGGACGCTTTCATCAGTTCAATCAGCTCAATAGCGGCCTGATTAGCGACGTCGTTTACAACGTAGCCGTGCAGGACAACATGGTCTGGGCGGCGACAACCGCGGGGGTGAACTCCTACAACACGACGACCGGTGAGTGGACCATCTACACGGAAAAGAACGCCCCGATGGAGGAGATATGGTGTTACAACATCACCTACAACGATGGCAAAATCTATGTCGGGGTTTGGGGGAGCGGCGTGTTGGAGTGGGACGTCAAGCTGAACCGCTGGAAGGCTTATCTTGACCCGGACGGGGAGATGGAAATTGACCTCTACCGCGACGACGGACTAATCCATGTCATCACGACAGGGGTGTCTTACAAATCGAGCATTCTGTGGGTCTCGACGTACTTCGGCATGAGCCGCTACGATGGCAGGCACTGGCGGGGATACATGGATCACGATAGCGGCCTGGCGAGCAATTTCATAAACTTCATCAATGGGCGAGGAGCCAACGAGTGCTGGGTGTGCACGGATAAGGGGCTGTCGAATCTGGCGGATTTTCCGACGGACACGTGGGTGACCTATAAGAAAAACGAGAAGGACGACAACGGAGTTGCCATCATTTCCCGAGGAAAGGAGGTCGTCAAGACCGTCCCCACCAAGGGGGCGATTCCGCATAACTTTGCGCTGTGCGTTGATTTTCAGGGCGATGATGTCTGGGTTGGAACTTCAAAAGGCTTGGCTCGCGCGAAAAGCAGGGGACGCTGGGCCGGGCTGAAGTAGTATGTCGCCGGACGACCCGGGCTTCACTGCCCATGAAGAGAAATCGGAGGAGTATCCGCATGGAAGGCAGAAGAGTTTGTGTGGTCATTGCGCTTCTATCTTTGCTTGTCGCGCAGGTGGAGGGGCTCGCCGCGGAACCCGGGCCCGCGCCCAGTAAACCGCCGGGCTACTATGGGAACACGCCGGACCGATACATCCCTTTCGGGCGATTTGCCAAGCCTTATAAGGAATTCTTCCTCGATCCGCTCGAGTTCATGGGACCCGGGCGAGAGAAGCCCGAGCCGGAGGGTTTACAGTGGGTCAAGATCGGTTTTCTCGGTCCCATCGAGAAGACCGTCTCAGTTGCCACGGGCGGCGCATCTCATGAAGAGGTGCTCGGCATTAAGATGCTTCAAGGGATTCAACTTGCCCTCGAGCAAGCGAATGCGCGCGGAGGACACCGGGGTCGCATCCCGTACGAGCTAATTGTCCGCAACGACAATGGGCTTTGGGGCTCCTCGGGGAACGAGGTGATTCATCTCGCTTACAACGAGAAGGTCTGGGCGATCATCGGAGGGATTGACGGCGCTAACAGCCATATTGCGATCCGTGTGGCTCTGAAAGCCGAACTCCCCTGGATGAATACGGGGGACACGGACCCGACGTTCGTCGAGACGAGAATTCCGTGGGTGTTCCGCTGCATCAGCGATGACCGGCAGATGTGCTACCTTCTGGCGGACTACGCCTATCAAAAGCTTGGGCTGAAACGGTTGGCGGGGCTGCGAGCGAGCAACCGATACGGCCGCGTCAACATTGACGAGTTCCGCGATGGCTCGCGGCGGCTGGGGCATCCTCTCGTTACGGAGCTTCAGTACAAGGTCGGCGACACCGAGTTCACTCCTCAATTAGAGCGGATCAAGAGCCTGAACGTGGATGGAGTTGTCACCTATGGCGACGCGAAGGAGTCCGCTCTCATCCTCAAGCAGATGCGCGAAATGGGGATGACGAAACAAGTCTTTCTCGCCAGTGACCGCATCGTGTCTGACGAGTTCCTGAAAATCGTGGGCGAAAACCCGGGTCCCGTCGTCGCCGGTTATCCGTACGACCCGACTCGCGATGACCTCAAGCTCCACGAGTTCCGAAAAGCCTTCCAGGAGCGATTCAAGGAAGAGCCGGAGCAGTATGCGGCGCACGGGTACGATGGCGCGTGCATTCTCATCGAAGCGATCGAGAAAGCAGGGCTGAACCGGGCGCTGATTCGAGATGCCCTGGCGGAGGTCAAGCGATACAATGGCGTCACCGGGGAGATTGTCTTCGATCCTATCCAGAACGATGTCAGCCCGGCGTGCCTTGCCATCCTCGAGAATGGCAAGTTCAATTTCTATGCTCCCGAGGAACTCTTCGGGCCGGAACAGCCCAAGACTGAGCAAGTAGCGGCGGAAGGCGCGAAGAAGTTATGATCAGCGTCGCGCACCGTAACTCCCGTGCAGGTCGCTCGGGGACCTTTCTCTTTTTTCTTCCATGCCTTGCGCTCGCTCTTCTCACGTTACCTTCGTTCGCGGCTCAAGGAGGCAGCAAAGCTGCCGCTCCCATTTACAAAAGCATCCTCGACGACAAGGCGGATTATCATGGCCCGGAACGGGACGAGCCCGATCCAGAAGGTGTTGAGGAAGTACGCATCGGATTCTTCGCGCCCAATGATGCAAGGAATCCAATCGGCATGCATCTGTGGCGGGGAGCGACACTCGCCGTCGAGAAAGCGAATGCGGAAGGAGGTTACCGCGGAAAGCCTTTTCGACTCGTTTGTCGGTGGGCGGACAATCCCTGGGGCGCCGGGTCGCAGGAAATGACCCGCCTCGTGTACGACGACAGAGTCTGGGCGATCATCGGCTCCATTGATGGCGCTGCCACTCACATCGCCGAGCAAATCGCCGTGAAGGCGCGTGTCACGCTCCTTTCCCCTCTGTGCGGCGACTCGAGCCTCACTCATACGGCGGTGCCATGGATGTTTCGTCTGCCGCCGGATGACAGGTCCGTTGCGGAGACGCTCGCAAAAGTCGCCATCCCAAAAATGGGAGTTCGCAGAATTGTCCTCCTGAATTCGACCGACCACGACGGGAGGGCCGGGGCGAGCGAAGTCTCGAGCGCGCTTCGTCGGTTCCCCGTCGCCCTCGTCCTCCACCTGACCTTTGACCCCTCCCAGACCGACTTTTCTCCGCAAATCAACCGGGTCTGTTCCGCTTCGGTGGATGCCGTCTTCATGTGGGGTCTCCCCGAGCCGTCGCTGCGTCTTCTCGTCGCCCTGCGCGAGCGAGGAATCAACCTTTCGATTTTCGCACCGCCCGTTTTTTCGTTGCCATCGTTTCTGGATAAGGCGGGCACCGCTGCGGAAGGTCTCGTGACGTGCCGCTTGACGTGGGGAACGGATGAAATTCGTTTGGAGAAATTCGCCGCGGAGTACCACGAACGTTTTGGCGAGAAGCCGTCCGATGACGCCATCCTCGGCTACGATTCCGCGACAATGGTAATCGAAGCCATCCGAAAGGCAGGGCTGAATCGCGCCCGCATCCGCGACGCCATCGGCGAGATGAGCGGCTTCGTCGGCGTCGCCGGGAAGGTCGTCTGGGACAACGGCGGCGGCAACATTGCCGGCCCCCAGCCAGCGCGCGTCCAGTGTGGGCAACTAAGCGCAGTGGACAATGGCGAGGGCTTAAGCGGAGCGGAAGACGCTCCTCGCTGAAGGCTCTCCCGTGAAAGGACTCCTTGTTCGGCTTCTCGCTGACATCAAAGCGCACGTTCTCTCTGGATTCGCGGGCGCTCTCTGAGGTCACTGTACCAGCTCCCAGCAGAAGAACAGGCCGAGCGCGCTGGCGACCGCGCCTGCGATCAAGGTAACCTTCAGAAGATTCCTCAGCTTTTTCCTCGGGCTGAGCACTGCTCGCGGGATGCCTCTGCTGACTGCGGAAAGCTTCGACTCGCAGATGGACCGAACCTCGGCTATTCTGCTTCTCAGGGGTGTGTAGTATCTCTGGCCGCGTACGATGTCAACCTTCGTGAGCTCTTGGATGAGGCGGCTCACCTCGCCATGAGCTATTGTGAGTTGTTTGTCTGCGTCAACCACCTTCCCGAACTTTTTCCGCGCCGTTTCGAGGTAGCCCCCTGATTCGCGTGGGTCAGCCCAGTGGTAGATGGTCACCCGTCGCCATCTGCTTATATAGTGCTCTTTCGAGTAATCAGTAAGCGCCTTTTCGGCAGCTCTCAGTTTCGGGACGATGCCATCTATGGCGTCCATCAATGTCAGGGCTTGCGCGTGCCCGCGAGACTGCCTCAGCAAATCATTGTAAGTGAGCTTGCTGGCCAGCGAGATCAGCAGGAGAATAGCGCCGACGGATAGGGTCGCCAGCGCACGCAGAGCACTGGTGTCCAGGACTTGTCTCGTCATGGCTCGCACCTCCTTTTCCGTTCCCCTGTATGCTCAACGAACCCGTTTCTTCGGCACCGCGGCCTGCTACGGAACCTTCCGACAACGTCGCCGCTGCTCAGCCTGTCAGCGTTCGTGCCGGGGTGGCTACCACACTAAAGGAATGAACGGGGCGCCCGTCCTTGTGATGCGGGGCGGCCGTTGATTCCTTTGAGCGAAACCGTCGCGCTGTTGGCGCGTCATTGGCACGTAGTCTCATTGCCGCAAGTAGCGAGACTCCTTGCGCTGGCCAGACGCATTAACGTCCGCCAAACCCCATCCAGCAGAGGGTCGCCGTGTCGAGCCTCAAGGGGCGCGTGCTGTAGAGGCTGAGATATTCGGCGTAGGAGGGATCGTCCATGAGTCCGTCCTCCGCGCCAAAGGGATAGCCTTTCATCGCGCGATAGGGGAGCGGCTCAACGCGGTCGCCGGTGAAAGTGCTCGGATTGGCGTCCTTGATCCAGCCGTCGAGCCTCAGAACGAAATCTCGCTTCTGCCCCGAAGCGGGTTCTGGCAGGGCGGAGAACGTCAAAGTCAGCTCATCTCCCGGGCCGAACACCACGAGGCGATCATCGGTGTCGGAGAGAAGCGGAAGGACGCCGCCGAAGCGGGTAAGGAATCCCCGCTGCGGATGCCACGGCGCCTCCAGCGTAACTTTGTCGTACTCGTACCATGGCGCCTTGCTTGCTTCGCCGCGCACCACTTCGGAGAAGCCGCGGAAGTGGAGGTCGGCTTCGATGAGGTTCAGAGAGCGGGTGTGTGCCGGTTGCGAGGCGCCAGCGTCCCCAACAACGATACGGTCCCAATAGACCTGGAGGTTTGTGGTGATGCGAAGCCGCGTCCTCTCGTCGCAGAGGTCTCGCGGCAGCTCGACGACGACGTTCTTTCCAATGCCCGCGGGCACGCCGATGTTCTCGCTGATTTTTCGCCAACTACCGTC
>CAZFAP010000146.1:0-12428 GCA_964516325.1 uncultured Verrucomicrobiota bacterium | reverse complement strand
CCGAAGAGGAGGATAAGTGTTTCGTGATAACATCGCACAGCGAACACGTTGTTGTGTCGTTGCTGAACGCCGTCGCAGGAGACCGCCTGAGCGCCAAGGACCTTGCCGTGTACTACCTGCGCAAGGAAGGCAATGCCGCGAAGATTGAGAGACAAGAAGTGAACGACAAGGGCCAGATTGAAGGCGGACTCAAGGCGTTCTACGAGACCGAATTGAAGGAGACTAGGGAGTTCTTCCAGATCGTTGCGGAGGAATGAGTGGAGCTTATTGTGGATGAGTGGGTCCTGGACTACATGCGCCCCCACGCTGAGGCCCGGCAGAGAATCTCGGTGTTCAAGTTTGTGAACGCGTGGGTTAAGAGGTGCGACACCGTGTTGATCAGAAGGCCCTCGCCTTTCGTGAAGAAGTTTCACAGATACATGAAGAGGTTCGGCGAGGATCTCGACTTCAAAGGGCGGTTCAGTAAACTGAACCTGCTTCTTTTCCGGAACACGCTCAAAACGAGAATCGTTGATGACGAAGATGTTACTCCTCTTCCGGACAAGGTTGAGACGATGGTGCCGCGTAGGGATAAATACGACAGATGCCTTGTTGAGATGGCGCTCTGCTCATCTCAGGCGCTGATTGTCACAACGGACAATCGGTTGAAACAGGCCCTCAGCGCGGAGGAGCACGTTAGGGTGTATCTTTTGGAGCAGTTCCTTGAGGAGTTCGCTCAATAGGGCGTGAGTTAGCAAGCTGGAAACCGCGGGAAGATACCCGGTGTCCCCGCGGAGGCCCGCGTTGTATCATCCCCATGGTGCTTGCCGGAGCCGCCAGCGGTGAAGAGAGACGTTCTTGGAGGAAAACGATGGCTTGTTACATTGGAAGTGACATTGGGACGACGGGAACGAAGACCGTCGTGATTGATGAGAAGGGGAAGTTACTTGGGAAAAGCACCGTAGAGCATCCGCTTTCGACGCCGAAGCCTGGCTGGGCCGAGCAGGCCCCGGCTGATTGGTGGAAATCGGCCGTCGAGTCCATCCGGGCGGCGGTCAGGCAAGCCGGCGTCAAGAAGGACGACATTAAGGGCATTGGCCTCTCCGGGCAGATGCACGGGACGGTCTTTCTCGACAAATCGAGCAAAGTCCTCCATCCGGCAATCCTCTGGTGCGACCAGCGAACCGCCGCCGAATGCGGCTACATCACCGAGAAAATCGGAAAGGACCGGGTCATTCACCTGACCTGCAATCCCGTCCTGACCGGCTTCAGCGCGCCGAAGATTATCTGGTTGAGAAATCACGAGCCGCAGGTTTATGCGAAGGTCAAAAAGGTTCTCCTGCCGAAGGATTACATTCGCTTTCTGATGACCGGCGAGTTTGCGGGAGAAGTCTCGGATGCCTCGGGCACGTCGCTTTTCGACGTTACAAATCGGAAATGGTCGGATGAAGTCCTTCAGGAGCTGGAAATACCGAAGGAATGGCTGCCGGAAATCTACGAATCTCCCGTTCCCGCGACGAAGCTGAGCAAAGCGGCTGCGGAGCAGCTTGGTCTGAACCCCGGGACCCCCGTCGTGGGCGGCGGCGGCGACCAGGCGGCTGGCGGCGTCGGGAACGGCATCGTGAAGGAGGGCTTAATCTCAAGCACGATTGGCACGTCCGGGGTCGTCTTCGCCTCGACCGATTCCCCGAAGCTCGACGAGTCCGCTCGCGTCCACACCTTCTGCCACGCCGCCCCGAACACCTGGCACATCATGGGCGTGATGCTCTCCGCGGGCGGGTCGTTCCAGTGGTTTCGGAACGTTCTTGGCACGGAAGAAATGGCGGAAGCGAAGGAAAAGGGCGTTGACCCCTACGTCATCCTCGACGCCAAAGCCGAAAAAGCCCCCGTCGGGAGCGAGGGTCTCATCTTCCTCCCGTATCTCACCGGCGAACGAACGCCTTACCCCGACCCGTTCGCCAAAGCTGTTTTCTTCGGGTTGACCCCGCGGCACAAGAAAGAGTACCTTATCCGCGCCGTCATGGAAGGCGTGACCTATGGCTTGCGAGATTCCCTCGAAATCATCCGAGGCATGGGCGTCGAGGCGAAGGAAATTCGGGCATCCGGCGGAGGAGGCAGAAGTAAGCTCTGGCGGCAAATGCAGGCGGACATGTTTGACTCGCCCGTCGTCACGATAGATAAGGATGAAGGGCCGGCATTTGGCGTGGCGCTTCTCGCAGCCGTGGGCACGGGAGTCTATTCGTCGGTCGCGGAGGCGTGCGAGGCGACAATTTCGATCTCGTCTCGGGTTGAGCCGATTCCCGCAAATGTCGCCATATACGAATCCTTCTATCCGATTTATCGAAAGCTTTACGCGGACTTGAAAGATACCTTTGTGAAGAGCTCGAAGGTCGTAAATAGGTGGATAAAGTAATCAGTATCGAGTCAGATCTGAGACAGAAATAGCTGACCGCTGAGGGGGAAAATCATGGACCAGGAGCCAAAAAGGATTACCGTAGATAGGAAGGGCGAATACACCGTCATCAGGTTCAAGGACACCGACATCCTCGACCAGGTCAACATCCACGAGATGGGAAAAGAAATGTACGCGGTGGTGGAAAGCTCCCCTGGCATTAGCCTGATCGTGGACTTTCAGGGGGTGCAGTATTTGTCGAGCAGCGCGCTGGGAAAGCTCATCACCCTGAAACGAAAGATCGAGGAGGTCGCCGGGACCCTGAAGATGTGCCGCATCAAGCCGGAGATCATGGAGGTTTTCCGAATCACGAAACTGGATACGATTTTCAACATTTATCGTGACCTCGACGCGGCGATGGCGTAGCCGGTCAACTCGGAGCCGGAGGCTGCGCACCCTCGCAGAAAAGACAAACCTCGTAGGTTCTGCACACGAAACTACCTTGACAGAGAGCAACCTTTATCGGAAAAGCGGTAGTCTATTCATTCGCGAGGCGGCGGAAGTCCCCGCGGTCAGGGAAGAGATTGTGGCGTATTTGGAGAGCCTGGGCTACCCTTACCGGGACGTCTTCGGGGTTCGTCTGGCGACGGAAGAAGCCCTCCTGAACGCCATCGAGCACGGCAACAAAGCCGACAGAACGAAGAAAGTAGCCGTTACATATTCTCTCGACCGGGAGGAAGCGGAGATCATCGTAACGGACGAGGGGGCAGGCTTTGACGCGAGCAGCGTTCCCGATTGCACTGCGGGGGACAATCTCTGCAAGACGAGGGGGAGAGGGATCGCGCTGATGCGCGGGTTCATGGACGTGGTCGAGTTCCTCGGGAAAGGGAACGTCCTCAGACTGGTCAAGCACAATAGCGCCGCGAAGGCAGCCCCGGCCGACAAGCCGCAGCCGCCGCTGGGATAAAAGATGGCGACGCCGCATGTCCGGGAAGGGGTGGTTCGCTGATGCCAACTCGTTTCACGTGAAAACGAATAAGGGGAGAGGAAAAATCACCTCAGGTTCGGGGGACAGCGGCTTCTGAGTTCCGTGCAGCGCGTGCTCTCAGCACAAAGAGCATGACCAGCGACGTGAGCACAAGAAGGAGGCTCACTCCCTGGGAGATTGTGAGGGCCCCGAAAAGAATCGGCTTGTTATCCCCCCTGAGAAACTCGATGAGAAACCGCGTTACGCCGTACAGTACCCCGTAAAGCCAGAAGACCTGCCCGTCGAATTTCTTTCTCCCGTAGATTACCGCAAGGACCACGAACAGGATCGCCGTCGTGAGTGAGGAGATGAACTGCGTCGGGTAAAGCGGGATGTTCGCCTCGCCATAATAGTCCGCGGAGAGGCTCCCTTCCGGGAAAGTAACGTGAAAGGGGAATTCGATGGGACAGCGTTTTCCCCAGCAGCAGCCGTTGAGGTAGCAGCCGATCCGGGCAAAGGCTTCGCCCAGCGCGATGGACGGCGCCGCAACGTCGGCAAGTCGCCAGAGGGGAAGCTTCTTCACCCTCAAGAAGGCAATCCCCACAGGGATAGCGAGCAGGAGTCCGCCGTAAAACACCAATCCGCCCTGCCGGAACTTGAAGAAAACCTTGAGGATGTTCAGCAGCGATTTGCTTTCCCCCGCCCAATCCATGTCGGAAATCAGATAGAAGATTCTTGCGCCGAGGATACCCGCGATGAGAACCCAGAGGGCGAGGTCCAGGACGTCGTTAGTCCTGACCCCGGACCTCTTCGCGCGACTCACCCCGGTCAGCACGCCGAAAAGGGCGCCGAGGGCAGTCATGACGCCATAGACGGCAATGTCAAGATGTCCGAGGTGAAAAGGAAGGGGAATGCGAAAAAGCACAGGGTGCATTGAGCGGGTTCTTTCTTGGTTTTCCCGCGGGGTTTCTTCTCACGAGCAGGCTGCCCCGGGGACAGAAGGGGTTCAGCCCGGACCTCCAGACGAGGGTGTGCTCGGGGGCGACGCCATCCCGGAAGAGGCTTTCCCGCGTTTTTCTTCCTTGAGCATCCCTACCACTAACAGGACGACCCCGACGCAAATCGCAAGGTCGGCTCCGTTGAATGTCCACCAAAAACTGAAATCAATGAAATCTCGCACGTGCCCGAACATAAGCCTGTCGGCGAGATTGCTCACGGCTCCTCCGACGATTAACCCGAGAGCGACCCTCGCCCAGAATCGGGTTCTCCAGTAGCGAGCGAAAAGTGCCAGCAGCGCTGCCACCACGAGGAGCGAAAGGAAGACGAAGAAATATCTTCCCGCGGAAGCGGGGTCGAGGTTCTTGCCGATTCCGAAAGCGACGCCGGGGTTCGTGACGTGGACGAATCGGAGGAACGAAGTAACCGTTGTTGGGTTCTCCAGCCAACGGAATACCACGCACTTAATCGCCTGGTCCCCCAGGATAACTATGAGGGCTGATATGAGCAGCGACATTTACTTTTTGCCTTCCTCTTTCTCCTGGCAAGCTATACACAACTTCGCAAAAGGCACTGCCCTGAGCCGCGACTCCTTGATTGGCTTGCCGCACGTCTGGCATATTCCGTACGTGCCGTCCTCGATCATCCGCAAAGCTTCGTCAATCTTATAGAGGATTTCCTGCTCCTTGGAGACGAGCCCCAGTTCGAGGTCGCGCTGGAACGTGTCCGTGCCCATATCCGCCATGTGGAGGGAGTATCCGGAAAGGTCCCCCGAAGATTCCCGCTGGGAACTGCTCAGCGCGCTCTCCGAGAGAAGCGCGATTTCTCCGGTTATTTTCTCCCTTTCCCGCAGCAGCGTCTTTTTGAACTTCTCACGCGTCTTTTTGTCCATTTCGGGTTCGCCTCCTTCCACCTCCCCACGTAATCGCCCACTTGGGCGGGGCTGCTATGTCCAGTGTTCAAACTTTCTCGCTGAAGTAACTTGCCAGAACCTCCAGACACTCTTCGCAGACCTCCGGATGGCGCCGGGACTCGCCGACCGCCGTGCTGTATTTCCAGCAACGCTTGCACTTCTCTCCAGGAGCCCTGGATACGGCGATGTGCAACCCGTCAATTCCCGTTGGCGCCGCCCCCTCGGGAACGCCGCTCTCCTCCGAGTCAATTACCTCCACTGCCGAAACGATAAACGCCGTGTTGAGGTTCCGTCCAAAGCTCCTCAAGAAATTCAGCGTCTCCTTGTCGCGGGTAAAAAGCGAGACCTTGGCTTCCAGAGAGTTCCCCATTTCGCCCCGCTCCCGCTTGCCCTCGATCACTTTTGCCACTTCTGCCCGCACCTTGAGGAGCCGGTCCCACCTTTCCTCGAGTTGCTTATCCCGCACCGCAGGGTCAAGTTGCGGCCACGGGGCAAGGTGGACGCTCACCGGATCGTCCTTTCTCCTTATGTTCCGCCAGACCTCTTCTGCCGTAAAAGCGAGAATTGGCGCCGCCATGAGGTCGAGGGCACGAACGATCCTGGCAAACGCCGTCTGGCTCGACCTTCTCTCCTTCGAGCGGGCGCCATATGTATATAGCCTGTCTTTCAAAATGTCAAGGTAAAAGGAGCTAAGCTCAACGGTGCAAAAGCTGTGGATGCGCCGGTACGCCCTGAAGAACTCAAAGTTCTCAAAAGCCTCCGTTACTTCCTCCAGAAGGCCCTCCGTCTCTGACACCGCCCACCGGTCAATCTCGGACATTTCCCGCAGGGGAACAGCGTCCGATTCCTCGTGGAAATCGCACAAATTCCCCAGAAGAAATCGAAACGTATTGCGGACTTTGCGATAGGCGTCGGCCGCCTGGTCGAAAATGGTTTCCCCGACAATCATGTCGGCCGAGTAGTCAACGGAAGAGACCCACAGCCGCAGAACATCGGCGCCGTCTCTTTGGATGATTTGCAGAGGGCTGGTAACGTTTCCTTTCGATTTCGACTCCTTCTGCCTTTGTTCGTCAAGAGTCCAGCCGGTCGTGATGACCGACTTAAATGGCGGGCAGCCGGTCAAGGCGACAGCGGTCAGCATGGACGATTGAAACCATCCCCGGTGCTGGTCGCTGCCCTCGAGATAGACCTCCGCGGGGAACTTCTGGTCGTCCCTCTGGCTCAAAACCCCCTGATGGCTTGTGCCGGAATCAAACCACACGTCGAGGATGTCCGTCTCCTTGGTGAATTCCTCGCTGCCGCACTTTGGGCATTTCGTCCCCGCGGGCAGAAGCTGCGAGGCATCTTTCTCGAACCAGACGTCCACCCCGTGCTGGCGAACGAGGGCGACCAGCTTATCCGCGATCTCGGGGCTGAACACCGTGTCCCCGCACCCGGCGCAATAGAGAACCGGGACGGGCACTCCCCACAGCCTTTGCCGGGAAAGACACCAGTCCGGTCGTCCAGCCACCGTTGCGGAAAACCTCTTCTGGGCAAACGCGGGCACCCAGCGGACATTCGCCGCCTGGTCGAGGACGTTTTGCCTGAGGTGGTTGTGGTCAACGTTGATGAACCACTGGCTGGTCGCACGAAAGATAACGGGATTCTTGCACCGCCAACAGTGGGGGTAAGAGTGCGTCACCTCCGTCGCTTCAAGGAGCATTCCCTTGTCCCGAAGGTGGGCGACAATCAGGTCGTTGGCCTTGAATACCTGCTTCCCCGCGAAATGCTCGACATCGTTCCTGAAGCGTCCTCTCTCGTCCACAGGGGAATAAATCTCCAGACCATACTGGCCAGCGATCTCGTAGTCCTCTTGCCCGTGGCCCGGGGCGACGTGCACGCAGCCCGTGCCCTGATCAAGCGTCACAAATTTCGCCAGGATCGTCTTCGATATGCGATCGGCAAGAGGATGTTCGCATGAATGGCCCTCAAGTTGCCTGCCGATAACCGTAGAAACAACGCGGTGTTCTGTCCACCCCATTTCGTCTTTGACTCTCGCGAGCGTTTCGAGCGCAAGAATCAATCTTTCTCCTTTGACTTCCACTGCTGCGTATTGAAAATCCGGGTGAACTGCGATAGCCAGATTGGCGGGAAGGGTCCAGGGGGTCGTTGTCCAGACTACGAGGTACGAGTCTTTAACGCCAAACAGATCGTTGATTTTCTGGTCCGCCCTGAACTTGACGTAAATGGACGGGGATTTCTTGTCGTGGTACTCCAATTCGGCTTCGGCGAGAGCCGTCTCGCACTCGATGCACCAGTGGACGGGCTTCAGACCGCGATAGACGTACCCGAAGGAATAGAGCCGGGCAAAACTCTCCAGCTCCTTTGCCTCATACTCGGGGTCCATCGTGACGTAGGGCTTGTCCCACCGCCCGAGGACTCCAAGACGCTTGAATTGCTCTCTCTGGACAGCGAGCCATTTCAGGGCAAACTGTTTTGCCCTCTTCCTAAAATCGAGGACCTCCACATCGTGCTTGGTCTTCCTGAGTTCTTTCAGGAGCCGGTGCTCGATGGGGAGGCCGTGACAATCCCAACCCGGAACGAATGGGCATTTGAACCCCCTCATAGACTTGTACTTAACGACGAAATCCTTGAGGGTCTTATTGAGGGCTGTGCCCATGTGGATGTCGCCGTTGGCATAAGGCGGACCGTCGTGAAGAAGAAACCACTCTCCCGCGGAGTTCTTCTCCTGAATCTTCGCATAGAGGTCTATTTCATCCCAAAACTTGAGGATTTCAAGTTCCTTGACCGGGAGATTCGCCTTCATGGCGAAATCCGTTTTGGGAAGGTTGACGGTATCTCTGTAGTCCACCTTTACAGTCGTCCTGCGAATGAATGAGTTGGGTAATTGTGCAGCGAGGCCAAAACCCGACGCCTCCTGCCCCGGATTCAATGAGCGTGTACAATTAGCATACCACCCCCCCACTGTCAAGAGCAAACCTCGGCTCGCTGTATCGCCCCAGTTATGGGCGGCAGACTCCCACCCGGCCACGGGCGTCACGGAGACGGGCGTAACCGCAGATGCACGCCGATAGACGCAGATACGAACCGGGGCGTGGTTTGACTGGCTCTGGGGGCTCGGCGTTTTGTGGCGTTGTCCGCTCGAGGCTGAGGTATTACAAAACTCGGTAGTGCCTCACGTTCAAGCGGTGGGGGCGCCGCCCCGGATCGCAGAATTGGAGGTTTCGTTGTGCCATGGGCATCTTGCCCATCCTGCGGCGGCAACACTCCGCCAATGGCGTCCGCCCGGACTCACCCGCGGGCGGATTCGGCATGCCGAACTTCAGCGGCTGCTATCCCCGCTTCCGCCACCGAACTGGAGGGCGTCCTTCGGGCACTTGACGATGCATTCAGGGCAGCGCAGGCAATCGAGGCTGCTGACGAGGCCTTCGGCCTTCAGCGCGCCCGGAGCGGTTCCTATGGGGCAGACTTTTTCGCAGGTTCCACATTCGGTGCAGTCTCCGGATATTCGGAGGAGGTTTTTTCCTATCCCGATCGCTCCATGAAAAGTACCCATCGGGCAAATCGCGCACCACATCCTCGGCTTGAAGGTGAGTCCGAGAACAATGGCAAGAACGGTAGTTATCATGCACATCGTGACAAAGACGAATCCGATTTTCGCTGGCGAGCCGCCCGACTGAATGAGCCTGAAGACCATGAAGCCCATCAGGACGACAAAAAGTCCCCATCGCAGAAATCTGCTCTTGAAGACAGGCGGTATTTTCCCATTCGGGCTTAGCGGGCCAAAAATCCGCTCCAGGAACGAGCCTCTCGGACAAAGCCACCCGCACCAGTACCGCCCCTTGAAACCGGACAGCGCAAGGAAGAACGGCATCATCGCCATGACGAGAAAGCCCAAATACGGCCAGAAAATTCCCCCGATGACGATGACCGGCAGAAACCACCACATTATGAGCTGAGTCCGCCTGCGCCTGGCAGCTTGAGTCTGAACGCTATTCGTTCTGCTCCTGCGAGGCTGTCGTGCAAGGCGTGGGAACTCGATCATCCCCCGGCGAATGCTGGGTGCCGCTCCGCGGCGTGGCGCTCAACGAGACTTGGTGCTTTTTCTTGCGCTTGGGGGCTGAGGTGCCTTTTGGTAGCCCCGACCCTTCTCTCGGAGGAGGAATTCCCTTTGCCCGGCCACTCCGATCCAGTCGCCTATGCAAAAGTCATCGAACCGAAACCTTGAACCCTGCAAGTAGTCCTCAACGATGTCAACGGCAACCCAGCGGCGCTTTAATCGCTCGCACACCTCGCCCGTTACGTTGGAGCCAGCAAAGGGATCAACCACCAGGTCTCCCTCCTCGGTGAGCATTTTGATGAAAAACTCTGGCAGCCGAGCCGGATACCTTGCGGGGTGGGGCTTGATGCCGGCCTGGCGACACGCCCGCAAGTATCGGCTATTGCTCTCCGTGTTGGCTATCTGAAGCAAGTTCGGGGGTATCGCCCCGGCATGCGTCCTCGAGAACTTTTCAGAAATCTGGTGTCCACTGGGCCGCACCGCGGCCTGACCTGCTATTGCGCCGTGGACGAGGGACTCAACCTCTGCGGGACCATGTGGTGGTTTCTTCACTCACTTTTCTGGGCGCGCAACCAGTTGTGCCCGTCAAAGGTGATCAGACCCCGCCTCTTTAGGCTCTGTTCTGCGTTTCGGACGTGGTGCTTCCAGGCCTTTCCGAATCTTTCGCCGTGGATAATCAGTTCAACCGAATCGTCGCAAAGGTCGGGCAACAGCGTCTGAATCTGCGGATGCAGCCGGGTCGTGGGTAGCGGCCCGTGGGATAAAACGTAGAGTATAGCCTCGGAGAAGAGAGAATGTGCTGACCTTGCACCGACAAGGGCTTCGGCAAATTTGAGGTTCGCAGCCCTCAGTTCCTCGTCGAAGCGCTTTTTCGCGGATGCCGCGGCTGACTTCTGTACGTTAAGATACTCGGCAACTATTTTGCGGGCGACCTCCGACAGATCGGCGACCTGGTCGCGGAGCAGAACGTTTCCGACGCGCGCATAGGCATCCATGTCGTCTTTGATTGATTCAACGAGGGCACGGTCTCGGATTCCAACACCGTACTCGTAATTGGAGTCGAGGCCAGCCGCGGTGAGGTTCGCAGAGCCCACCACCGCCAGCGAGCTGTCGAAAATGTAGACCTTCGCGTGAAGATGTGGCAGGGTTATAATTTCTGAGCTTTGTATCGTGTCATGGAACACTCTTAGGGCGTCCATGTCCAGAGCCCCGGCCAAAACGCTCTCGGCCCTCAGATCGGTTATTAGGCGCAGGCGCGGAACTTGGCGCGACGGGGCGGCTAGCAATCGGGCGCAAACACGCTGTGCCTCGGACCTCTTTATGTAAGGCGTGGCGATTATTAGTTCGCTTCTCACGCGATCCAACGCCGCCTCAAAGTGGGCCCTCCAGGGGCTTCTGTACAGCTCAATCATGGGGGTCATCCAGCGCGGGCGAGCGCGACCGGAGCCTGGTCCTCCAGTAATTGCCGGAAAGATGTGGCGCCGGTCGCAACCCGCAGGAGTTCTTCACGTCCAGCGATTATCAGTTGTTTTCCATACTGCTCCCGAACCAAGCGGGCATACTTGCGGGCGGCATCGCTGATCGCTCGGGTGCCAATGAGTATCGCGACATGCGAGCGGGAATGTATCATGAGGCCCACAGCCGTCGCAGCATCGTCAAGGGAGATCACGGGGGTGTCTCTGCATAGTATCTGCCATCGGGAGAAGATGAGGCGCGCTCCTTCGAAGATGAGGTCAACTTCTGCCCCGCCTGTCGCCTCTCCGCGAAGGCGCGTTGCGACGTACGTTAGGTCTATCAGCCTCATGAGGTAGAAGGCGAGAGCTTCGAGCGCCAGGCCCTTAACGTGCCTATCGGCTGAGATGAGGTCTGCGAGAATGTCCGTCAGGGACTTCCTTAGCATCGGGCGGAGGTCAGGGTGCGCTTGGGCTTCCAAAGCGGCGATGATGGGAGCGATCACCTCCCCAGCGATTCTCGGGCCCAGCGTGATCTGGAACGGCTTCGCGCCGCGGCCGGCCTGCTTCGTCCCCCTCTCCAAGGCTATATAGCCGGCGTCCCTGAGAGGGTACAGCACGGTCTTGGGCAGGTTCTTCTCGTCGAATTTTGCGCCGTACGTGGTGGTTGCCATCTTTTCGATGTCGTTGGACAAGTAAGGTCCCGGGCCTCCCATGTTTCCGAGGGTCCTGAGGTAAGCTTTCTGCTGGGTAGTGAGCATGGACAGCTGCTCAATCGCGCTTGCGGGTGCCCCGAGGATTTCCTCGAGGCGAGCGCCGTCAACGTCCCAAGAGCGCGCGGCCACCACCCCGGCCTTCTCAAGCCACAGCCGCAGGATGCTGGGATGCTTTCCTCCCCGTGGGAAGTGTACCCCTCTTTCTTCGAGCCAGCTACGGAGGTTTCGCAGGCTGACCTTTTCCCCGCGTGCCTGCATGTCTTGGACGGTTTGTACGACAACAAGGCCCTTGAGGTTCAGCAGAATGTGCTTCGCGAAAAGTTGATACAGCCTATCGGGGCTTTTGGCAAGAGAAAGAAGTTCTCGGCCGAGCTGCGTCAGGGATCCGTCCCGTTCGATCAGACGGTAGGCTATCATTCCCAGCTTGCAGTTGTTGGCGAGCTTGCGCCGGTTGTATTCGCTCGTGGGGTGCGACACGAAGTAGTGGCTCCGTATCGCATCCTCGAGGGCACGCCAGTCTCCTTCGTGTTGCGCAGCCATCTCGAGCACCCGGATGAGGTCAATCTGACTCGGCGAAAACTCGCTCCCAAAGGGAAGATCGCTCCTTACCATGCCGGTTCCTCCACTCTCACGGTTAGCTCATGGTTCTGCTCTCGCAGCCTCTTCGCTCAATCTGTTGATCAGGCTTGCGCTGTAGCCGGCGCCGAAGCCGTTGTCAATGTTGACGACGGTGACGCCGGAGGCGCAACTGTTGAGCATGGCGAGCAAAGGGGCGATGCCGCCGAAGTTAGCGCCGTATCCCTTGCTCGTCGGGACGGCGATGACCGGCTTATCAACCAGCCCCGCGACGACGCTTGGCAAGGCCCCTTCCATTCCCGCGACGACGATGATGACGCTCGCTTGTCGCAACTTTTCGGAATGGCTCAAAAGGCGGTGGATTCCGGCGACGCCGAC
>CAZFAP010000145.1:0-12670 GCA_964516325.1 uncultured Verrucomicrobiota bacterium | reverse complement strand
GGAGACCTGGTTATTTTCGGCAGGCAGTTGGCAACTATGGTGGACGCGGGGCTTCCTCTCATTCAGTCGCTCGACACCCTCGCGGAGCAGGCGGACAGCCCCTCGTTGAAGGGTGTCCTTGAGGACGTGGTCAAGAGTATCGAGCAAGGAGCGACCTTCTCGGAGGCCATTGCTGCTCACCCCAAGGTCTTCTCCTCCTTGTTCATCAACATGGTGAAGGCGGGAGAAGCCAGCGGTACCCTCGCAGAAATCCTGGACCGAATTGCGGGCTACATGGAGTCGGCAATCGCTCTGAAGCGAAAAGTCAAGTCCGCCATGATGTATCCGATTATCGTGTGCAGCATGGCGATCACTATCACCACCGTCTTGTTGATCAAGGTGATTCCCGTCTTCGGGAAAATCTACGACAGCTTCGGTTCGGCCCTTCCCACGCCGACCCAGATGCTTCTTGACTTCAGCGGGATGCTTCGGAGCTATTTCCCGTTCATTCTGGGGGCAATTGTTGTGGGGATCGTTCTTCTGAAGAAGTACATTAAAACGGAAGCCGGCGCCTTGCGTTTCGATAGGTTCAAGTTCAACGTCCCGATCTTCGGCCCCATTTTCCGAAAGGTTGCGGTTTCGCGGTTCAGCCGCACGCTTTCGGTCCTGGTTAAGAGCGGTGTGCCGATTCTGAGTGCCCTCGATATCGTCGCTAAGACCGCCGGGAACAAGCTGGTGGAGCGAGCCGTCAATCAAGCCATGGAAGAAATTAAGAAGGGTGAGAATATCGCCGACCCCCTGGCTGCCAGCCAGGTCTTTCCGCCGATGGTTACCAAGATGATTGCCGTGGGAGAGGAGTCCGGAAAACTGGAGATCATGCTTTCGAAGATTTCTGATTTTTACGATTCGCAGGTGGACGCGGCGGTGAGCGGCTTGACTTCGCTGATTGAGCCGCTCCTCATCGCGTTTCTGGGCATAGTCGTCGGTGGAATCGTTATATGCATGTTCCTCCCCATATTCCGACTCTCCAGCATAGTGCAGATGTAAGTGTTCGGGGGCGAACACCGTGCCGTCCATGAATTCAGTTAGAGCAGACAGGCTTTCCTTCCGGTCTTCTTTGCCGCCGGACCCGGAGGTTCAGGGCAAACTCCGCGGAATGCTGTTCATACGGCTGGTGTTCTCGGTCATTGCCTTTCTTTCGGGGCCCATGTTTTTCCAGGCGCATGCTCCCTCCCTTTACTTCTTCACCGGCGCCCTCTTCTTCCTCACGCTGCTTTACCTCGTTCTTCTCCGGCTGCGCTTTGATGCGGAGCTTTTCGCCAATGTGCAGATATTCGGCGACGTTCTCCTCGTGACCGTATTGATCACGCTCACCGGCTGGGAAAATAGCAAGTTCGGTTTCTTCTACATCATTCCCATTGTTACCGCGAGCCTGTTCTTTCGACTGAGACAGACGATCTCCATCGCGCTGCTCAGCAGCATATTGTACGCGGCAGTGGTTGTCTTTCACCGCTACCGATTGTCCCCTCCCGCCCGGGAAAGCAGCTTTGAGATGTATTACTCGCTGTATACCCGGGCCATTATTTTCTGCATGGTCGGCTATCTTTGCGGGCACCTCGCGAACCTCCTGAAAAGAGAGAGGGAGCGACTGACCGAACTGAAAAGCCTCCACTACCTGATTCTGTCGAGCATGAATAGCGGCTTGATAACTACCGACTCCGGCCATAACATCGTATTTGCGAACAGGGCCGCGGAGGAGATGCTCGGGCGACCCCTCGCGGGCATGCTCTTTCGATTCATCGGGGAGTTCTTCGCGGACAATCGGGGTGAGCCGTTCCGGGGGACGCTGGAGGAGCGGGTCGAGAAAGGTCAGGACCTCGTGCGGCACAAGGCCGAGCTCCAGGCCCAAACCCCCGACGGGAGGAGGATTCCCATCGGATTCAATCTCGCGCCCATCGTTCACAGCTCGGGTCGGCCAGTGGGAAACGTCATGGTTTTCTCGGACCTTACCCGGGTCAAAGAGCTTGAGCGAAAACTGCGAGCCATAGACAAGTTCAGGACTGCCGGGGAACTCGCGGCGGGAATAGCGCATGAGATCCGCAACCCTTTGACTTCCATCGTTGCCTCCATCGAAATGCTCGTGGACTCGCCGGAGGTTTCGGAGACCAATAGACAGCTCCTGTCGGTCATCCTGAAGGAATCGGCCCGATTGAATAAAATCATCGAGGATTTCCTCGCCTATGCAAGAAGAGGAAACCTCGACCTGAAAAAAGAGGACCTTTGTGATATAATAAAAGAGTCTCTGGAAATGGTGGGCCGGGGTGGAAAACTGACGCCGGACATCCGCATCGAACTTGTGACCCCAACGGAGCCAGCGGTCGTTTCTGCGGACAGGTCTCAGATGTGCCAGGTATTTCTCAACCTTCTGAGCAATGCCGTGGATGCCATGGGCGGGTCCGGCACGGTCTCGATTACCATTGACCCGCCGACGGGGCTCAACGACAGCTATTCCGTGACCATTACGGATGCGGGTTGCGGCATTCCCGTCGAAAACCTCGGCAGAGTCTTTGAGCCGTTCTTCACCACAAAGAAGAATGGCGCCGGAATTGGGCTGTCCATAGCGGAGAGAATTGTCAGGGAACACAGCGGACACATCCAGATTGTCAGTCAGGAGGGGAAAGGGACGTCCGCAACGGTCGTGATCCCGAGAGACCAGGGCGTGGGCAGCGCAGCGGAGAAGCCGCTGTCCGGTAGCGCAGGCGTCCCGCCTGCATTCGCTCCTTTGGCTTTGGATGAAGATGCAGGCGGGACGCCTGCGCTACCGATTCCGGCGGGGGCAGATGCTGAGACCGGGTGAGACGTTTCTGGGGACACCATTGAGGATGGTGTCCCCACGGCGGAGTAAAAGAGTCCTATGGCCAAAATTCTTGTTGTTGATGACCAACAGAGCATTCTCGACGTCCTCTCCATCATGCTCAAGCGAGAGGGGTACGACGTGGTAACGGCTCTCTCCGGGGAAGAGGCTCTGGAAATTGTCCGAACGGACAGCATAGACCTCGCCATTGCGGACATCAAGATGATGCCCATGGATGGGATATCGGTGTTGGAGGCGGCCAAGAGGATTGACCCGGACGTTGTGGTGATCCTGATGACTGCCTATGCCTCGATTCAGACCGCCATTGAGGCAATGAAGAAGGGCGCCTTTGAGTACGTGATGAAGCCCTTCAAGATGGATGAGCTGCGTCTCCTGGTCGAGCGAGGGCTCGAGCAGAAGACGATTATTCAGGAGAATCGCAGCCTCAAACAGCAGATTCAGCAGAAATACAGCTTCGATCAACTCATCGGGACCAGCCGGCAAATGCAGGATCTGTTCGCGCTGATCCGAAAAGTTGCTCCCACCGATAGCACCATCCTCATTTACGGCGAAAGCGGAACTGGCAAGGAGCTGGTCGCGCGTGCCATCCACTACAACAGCAGGCGGAGAGACAAGCCCTTTGAGCCGGTCAACTGCGCGGCTCTGCCCGAGGCTCTCCTTGAGTCCGAGCTTTTTGGGCACGTGAAGGGCGCCTTCACGGGAGCATATACAGATAAGGAGGGACTTTTCGTCGCCGCGGACAGGGGTACGATTTTCCTGGACGAGATCAGCGCCATGAGTCCGGCGATGCAAAGCAAGCTCCTGCGAGTCCTTCAGGAGAAGGAAATCAAAAGAGTCGGCGACACGAAGCAGAGGAAGATTGACGTTCGGGTAATCGCCGCTACGAATGAGAACCTTGCCGAGCGGGTTAAGAACGGGAATTTCAGAGAGGACCTCTTCTACCGACTGAGCGTCATCCCCGCCGAGGTCGCTCCCTTGAGGGAAAAGAAGGAGGATATCCCTCTGTTGGTGAAGCACTTCTTCAACCAGCAAAGTAAAAAAGGCGCCGGGACCAAGAAAATCAGTCCCGAAGTCATGAATATCCTGATGGGCTACGAGTGGCCCGGCAACATTAGAGAGCTCGAGAACGTTGTCGAAAGAGCTGCGACTCTCTGCGAAGGCGAGACCATCCTGCCCCAGGACCTACCCCCGCGGCTCGTAGAGTATTCAGCCGCCCACGGAGTGGGGGACCTCATTCTGAAGAATGTCCTGCGAGATTCGGAACGCGCGCATATTCAGAGCATCATGGCGCAGACGCAGGGCGATAAGAGAAAAGCCGCCGTCCTCCTGGGGATCAGTGTTCCTTCTCTCTACCGCAAGCTCAGCCTGCTTGGCATCAACCAGTTATAGACAGTCTCTGTAGCGCAGGCGTCCCCGCCTGCATTCTCTCCTTTGCCTCTCGATGACAAAGATGCAGGCGGGGACGCCTGCGCTACCGATAAGGCAGCCCTTGCCCTCGGAAGCGCTCCTTTCCCCCGACGTCGGCATTCCGGTTTTTTCTTTAGTCCTTGCTTTTTGTATTAGTATTGATAATCACCAAAGGCAGTTTTTTCAGCGGTGAGAAATGGCGTGGGGATGAGCATCGGGACAAGCCCCCGGATTCAAGGACTAAGTCTCGATGCCAGCGGTTGTTACGTAAACAGGCGACCTTCCCTCCTCTTTGGCATGCCAGTTGTTACATACCGCGACAAAGTGCGGTTAAGAAAAGTACCGCCGGGAGATTTAACAAAAAGAAGGAGGGAGACAGAATGAGAGGAAAAAGAGGCTTCACCCTGGTTGAGATCATGATTGTCGTCGCAATCATAGGTCTCTTGGCGGCAATCGCTATTCCGAGCTTCATCAAGGCGAGGTCGGAATCCCAGAAGAACGCCTGCATCAACAACCTCAGGCAGATTGATGCGGCCAAAGAACAGTGGGCACTGGCAAACAAGAAAGTCACTGGCGACGCCATTGTTCAGGCGGAAGTTGACGCGTACATCAAGAAGACGCCGGCCTGCCCCGCAAGCGGCACCTATACGTACGGCGCCGTGAGCACCGACCCGACCTGCAGCGTTGCGTTACACGTATTGCCGTAACGAAATTGTTCCGCGCCAGTGGTGCCCTGAGGGAGGATGGGAGGCCGCTCCCATCCTCCTTTTCGTTACGCGGCTTTGACGCCGTGGGAAAGTTACGAGTTCCGCCTCAGGGCATCCCCTGAGCAGGTTTAATCCACGCAACCACAGGACGGGGGTGAAACTATGGCGACGCAAAGAAGGCATTCCCTGTGTGGCAACGGAGCGACGGCGCCGTTGGGCAGGCGAGCCGTTCGCCGGAAGAAAGACGGTACGTTGGCTTTCGGCGGACGCCGGGATTGGGTCGGTGCAGTACCCCTTGGCTTCACCTTGGTTGAGATAATGATTGTGGTTCTCATCATCGGCCTTCTCGCTACGCTTGCAATTCCAACCTTCGTGAAAGCTCGAGCCGATGCTCAGAAGAACCTCTGTGTTGACAACCTGCGGATGATCGAGGGGGCAAAGGAGCAGTGGGCTCTGATGTACCACAAAGCACAAGGTGATGCCGTGGACGAGGCTGAGGTCAATGGCTTGCTGAAGAGTGGGGAGCCCTCTTGCCCCGGTGATGGAAAGTACACCTACGGCAATGTTGGGGCTGACCCTCTGTGCAGCCTCGGCGCCGCCAAAGGACATTGCTTACCCTGATTCCTGCTCGAGGCCCCCGTACTTTCCTACCAGCAATCCTACCCGCCGCGAGAGGCTCTCCGCCTATCCAATGGATTTTGCCCCGTCATCCTTCGGTCAAACCCCGGCGGACAGGCAAGCCTCGGGTCCGGGACCCCCGGCGTCAGTGTGCCAGGCTCCTTACGGTTGGCATTCGGCGCACCTCCTGAGTACGCGTCGCCCGACTCACGACCGGGTTTGAAGAACGACCGGCGGACACCATTACTTCACCACGACTCTGTAGAATTTGGCGGATGCGCTGGTTTCGTCCCCCGTCCAAGTCGTTGATCCGCCCAGGGAAGGGACGCTCGCCTCCAAAGTCCATACCCCGGTGTCCAAATTCGCGCACGACTCGATCGTGTAAATGTGTCCGGGGCGGCTGGCCCAAGTAAGCGTGGTCTTCCCTTCTGTTACCGCAATCCCCAGCACCCTGAAGAGGAAGGAACCAGATTCATACGCTCCTATGTCCACGGCGGCACGCCAGACACGAGGATTCCCGTCAAGATCAACTGCGCTCCACATCCACCTTTGGCTAATTCCGGCGTCGGCGCCTGGCGAATTTGGGGCAAGCCGATAGTCGTTGTCTTCATAGGTCTTTGCGTCATCGTCCGGACCGTCGGCGTCAATGAACAGTGGGTCTTCCAAAATGGTGGAATCCAACGTGTACGAATCGTAAACCTGGGAATCCTCAGGGGCTTTGTTTCCCCATATTAGGGAGTTGCGTATCGTGCCGCGGCACGAGGAAAGCCCGGCGCCGCGAGCCCAACTGCTCGTATCCAAAACCTGGTTCAGGGCGATGATGTTGTTTAGCATGGCGCCATAGCACCAGTAGAGCCCTCCGCCATGCAGGTAAGCCTCGTTGTCACAGATTGTATTGTTCGCAATAGTCCCGTGAGAGTAGGCGATCCCCCCGCCGTCCGAGCCGTAGTTCCCTACTATCAAGTTATTGAGAATGTTGCCGTCGCAGTAGGCGATCCCACCGCCGTCCCAAAGACCTGTGTTGTGCGAGACGGTATTATTGCGGATTGTGCCATCGCAAAACGCTATCCCGCCCCCCGCGCCTCGGGGAAGGTCCACCCCGCTGACATAGTTCTGGGTGATCACGTTATTCTCGATGGCGGCGTGAGTGCGATGATTCGGCATCCCACCGCAGACGCCTCCGCCGTTTGTTGTCTTACCGTTGCGGATCGTGAAGCCGCGGAGAACACATGCGTCGCTCTCGTCTCCCGTGAACCATACGACCGGTCCTTGCTCGTTTCCGTCAATAACAGTGCTCGCAACCATGTCGGGATTCTCAGGATTAGTGCTTCGGAGGACCATGTCCGGGCCGCAGAAGTGGAGGTTTTCGTGATAGATTCCAGGGGACACGACAAGCTCGTCTCCATTTCCAGCGAGGCAAAGCGCTGCCTGGATCGTCCGCACGTTTGAGGGAACTTGGATGACGGTCGGAGCCGTGCGAGCGACGGGGTTGCTTCGTCGAAGGACTTCCAGTCCGTCTCGGAGGCCATCGTTGTCGGTGTCTTCACGGTTGGGGTCAGTTCCGATTGCCGACTCGCGTTCATCAGGAAGCAGATCGCCGTCTGAGTCCAGTGATGAACCATACTCATAGCATCCGATGTCTACCCGGTCACCGGCTAAACGGCAATTTCCATCGAGGTCGTCTTGCGGCCAGGCGAACCAATAGAAATTGATCCCTGCGTCTATGCACGGCGAATCCGCACGAAGACGGTAGTTGTTGTCTTCGTATGTTTGAAGGTTGTCGTCTGGACCGTCCGGATCGACGAATCCTGGGTACCCGGAGATGTTGCCCTCGCCACCCCCCGTCCAGTTCTGGACGTAGCAGTACGTTGGTTGAATGAGGGAATCTATCTGGCTTGCACCGGGAGCGCCATTGTCCCAGATAATGCAGTTGCGGACTGTCCCGTGGCAATTGTAAATGCCGCACCCCGCGTTGAGGACGATCGTGTTGTTCTGAATCGTGCCGTGGCACTCCCGCAACGCGCTGCCAGCATTTCCGACAAGAAGGTTGTTTTGGATCGTGCCCCCACATTCGTACAACCCCGGCCCGCGTGCCGAAACGCCCCAAGCATGCGGCTCCGCAACGTTCCCCACGATCACATTGTTCTCGATCAGACCGTCGCATCCACCCACCCCGCCACCCTCTGCGTCCCAATAGTAGAACTGGGGTGGCCACCCCACGGATTCAGTCCGGCCTCCGGCAAGGTTCCTTTTGATGATATTGCCGCGAATAGTCCCTCCGCCCGCAATCCCGCCGCCCCAGGCGGCGACGTTGTCCGCAATCATGTTGCCCAATATCAAACCGCCGCCGGCTATCCCGCCGCCGCCGTAGTCGGCCGCGTTGGAAGTGATGACGTTGTTCCGGATCGTACCGCTGCATCCGGAGACCCCGCCGCCGTACTCAGCGTGGTTTGCCTTGATGACGTTGTTTTGGATTAGGGCGCCGGTTCCATTTCCCGCGATCCCCCCGCCGTACCTCGCTGCCCCATTCTGGATGGTGAATCCCGACAGGATGCAAGTCTCGTCCTCGGTCCCGCCGAAGGCCACCGCCGGGCTCGCTTTCCCTCCGTCAATTATTGTCCCGGCCGCCACAGTAGGGTTCAGAGGATCGGTGCTGACCAAAGCGATATTCTTCCCAAGGAAATCAACAGTCCCCGCATACATCCCTATGGCGACGACAATCGCGCCGTCCGTCCTGGGGGCAGCTCTGACGGCCTCCTGAATTGTCTTGAAAGCGGTCGCCCAAGACTTCCCATCGCCGGAGGCAGCGACAGATGCATCAACATACAACTTTGTTAGCTGCATAGGATTCGTACCATGGTGGTACTCCTGCAAGTTGGGCCGTCCGTCGCCGTCTGTATCATCGCCCGGCCCCGGCGACAGATCACCGAAGAATTCTGTTTCCCAATCATCCGGAAGACCGTCCCCATCACTATCCGGCGAAGCCGGGGTTGCCTCAAGTGTATTGCCAAAAGCCCCCATGTCCACTCTTCCGCCATTTGGCAGCGGCTCTCTCGAGAAATCGGAGGACGGGTCGCCCGCATCTATGCACGGGGACCGGCTCCGCAAGCGATGAGCGCCAATGCCCGAACCTACAAAGTAGGGGGGGTACTCTATGTTCCCCTTCCCTCCGCGGCGCCAATGCTCGATGCAGGAGTATGTTGGAACCCTCGGCGTGCATACCTGAGGGTACTCTGGGCTGGTGTTCCCCCAAATGATGCAGTTCTGGACCGTCCTATCGCAGTCATATACTCCCCCACCCCGGAGTTCCGCCGAATTCCCCCGTATGGTATTGTTCTCGATCAAGCCATCGCAGTGGGCGATTCCCCCGCCAAAGCGCGCAGAGTTGTTCACGATCACATTGTTCCGGACCGTCGCGCGGCTTCGGTTCTGGCTGGTGCCGCCGCAGATGCCACCGCCCTCCTGAGAGTGCCCATTCTGGATCGTAAGGCCACAAAGGACGCAGCTCTCATCCTCCGTTCCAGAAAAGGTGACTACAGGACCGGACCCACCGCCGTCAATGATAGTGTTGCAGATGGCAGTTCCGCCAAGTTCTCCCCTGCTCCGAAGCACGATGTTCTTGCCGCGAAACCCGATATTCTCTTTGTACGTTCCTTCGGCCACGATTACGGTGTCGCCGTCGGATGAGGCATTTATGCCCTCTTGGATGGTTTTGAAGGCGGCTTCCCATGCTGTGCCGTCGCCAGAAGACGGCACGGAATCATTCACGTACCAGGTAGTCGCTAATGTCGGCTGGGCGCAAAGAAGACAAGACAGAACCGCCAGAGCAGCGAAGACAGGTCTCGGCGATGCCATGATTCCCTCCCCAAGGACATATCTGAGCTGGTACCTCCATTGTCTGCTGGGCTAATGAAATGTTTACCACCCGATGTGGGCGGATGCAAGGGAATTCTTTGAGGCGCCGAAGCCTGATTTCGAACCCGGCGTTCACAAACCCTCCCCGCCGACATCGTGAGCTGCTTCACAGCTCCTATCCCTGTCTGTCCCGCGGCATTCCTCGGGCATGCTGATCCGACGCCCTGGTCCTCCTGCGGCTGATTCCCGAATAGCTGGGGCGGTAGGTAGTGGGAGCGATTGGGTCGGTCGTGTGACTCCGGAGGTGAGTCTTGCGAGTGCCCTTCGGAGCCGGCTCAATGGAAATGGCGTTTCGCTGCGAGCTCGTTGCCCTGAGTTCCGCGGAGGAGATGGCGCCGGATGGCGAGCGCCTTCAGAACTCCAGCCCGATTCTGTACGACTTCATCCTGACAGGCTTCGCTGGGTCGGTCCAGGTCGTCGTATTGCCCTGCGACGGCACTGTCCCCTCGCTCGACCAAAACTGCGTTGGCAGTTCCTTGTACGACCAAACCTCGTACTCCGACTCATCGCGCTCGGCACACGCATCCAGCATGGATACCATGTGGCCGCTTCACCCAAGCATCGCTCAAAAAGAGATTGACACAGCCAGCACAGGAACCATACACTCGCGCCAGGAGTCTCCTGATGGGGTTCTGCGGGTGCCGGGGACGAAAAGCGAAGGCTACGATACACAGAAGGAAAGAAGCTATAGGGACACCATAAAGAATTTGTTGCTCGCACTGAAAAGTTGGGAAGATTCAATCGGCAGGAGCACTCACGAGCCTGCCAACCATTCAATATCCATCCATCGTCTCAGAAGGGGGGCCAACGATGAAACTAATGAGGCATCTTTTCTTCCTGGCGGTGATGCTGTCATTTCTTTGCGGCTGCGTCTTCACGCCACAGCAGGTGACACTGCGACCGGTAGTGACTGTTGCGGAGGCCAACGTAGGCAATGATGTAGAGCTTGCGGTCAAGGTCGTTGACGAGCGTCCGGACAGGGCGCTCGGTCGCCGAGGCAGCGCTCTTATGACAGGGGCCCAGATTACGACGGATCAAGATGTGGCGGGGATAATTTACGAGCAACTCGTGGAAGGCCTGAAGAAAAAGGGCTTTAACTCGGTAGCCTATGAGGAGAATTTCCCACGAAGGTTGAAGGTCGAAGTCCGTCTGATCAAGTATTACACTTCCACCGGCTTCTGGACTGGCGGAGTTCATACGAGCGCGGCCTTGAAAGCGGTGGCCGCGAACAGCGACAAAGTGTACGAGAATTTTTACCGTGTTGAAAATGAGAAGCGCGTGGTCTTCGTTCCCGGTGCGAAAACAAATGACCGCCTTATTAACGAAGTAGTATCGGAGGTGTTGCAGAAACTGCTTTCCGACCAGGACCTCATGGCGTTCCTTGCGATGTAGTCTCGTGAGCTACACAGCCTAACGCGGTGTCGCGACCAACGAGCCCTGACACTTGCTGAACTTCAACCTCCAACGGACGGCACCTCTGTCGAGCACTTTTTCTTCTGGCTTACTACTCCGAACCTTAAATAGATGGGGCACAGGGACGTGAAAACCGCCATGACCTATACCCAATGTTGGAGTGAACGGTTCCCGTTGTGGAGTGAACGGTGGCCGCTGCGGAGCGGCCCAGTCCGACTGTGCTGTCAAACCTTCACTCAAGGAATGAACGCTTCAGTGAACGGGCTCCGATGTCCAACGAACGGGCTCCGATGCTCAGTGAACGGGCTCCGATGCCCAGTGAACGGCATCCAGAGTGGAATGAACGGTTCACTGGACGGAATGAACGCTTCACTGACGGAATGAACGCTTCGCTGGACGGAATGAAGGCTTCACTGGACGGAATGAAGGCTTCACTGGAAGGAGTCAAAGCTTCACTGGACGGAATGAAAGCTTCACTGGAAGGAATGAAAGACCTACTGGTTGGTGTTAAAAGCCGCTTAAGTGACCAAGAATCAGGATGTTAGGACAGATTCAGGTGCTTATGATAGAACCGGGGACGGAAACGCCTTGAAAAACGCCCCGGCGGGGCAGGCAAGGAACAAAAAACCAAGATTGTATGCCGGCTTCAGCCTCGCCCCGTAGTGCTCACAACCCGCGCGGATTTCATTTTGGAATGCTCTATTACCTGCAAAGAGGCCCATGAAACGCTTTACGGGCTTGACTTGCTTGTTCCCAGGGGTATGATGAAAGAAAGTGGAGTGAGCGACCTGGTCCGGGAATGTGACGAGATCGTGGCCGTCGGAAATCTCTGGCTGACGGCGAATATATGGAAAATGCGCAACCGGTGGCCGGAGTCGCACTGCGAAACGGCTTCGCCGTTCGCAACCGCTCAGGTTCGTCGTAGGCATCAGAGAAGAAAGGACACCAAAAATGCCTCAATTCTGGGTTGTGGGCGCAATGTGGGGCGGACACGAGGATCAATCCGACCTATTCCTTGGACGGGGATACTGGTTGCTGGGATGGGATGACAAGGATCAACCCGATCAAGCCAAGCGACGCGACCAGATTCAGGCAGGCGACAGGATTGCGATCAAGCGCATGCTGGGTCTGGGCTCCCCAAACATCGAAATCCGAGCGATCGGAATAGTGAAGGAGGTGGATCCAGACGACAAGCGGGTGTATGTGGACTGGGTTCTACGCGAGATCAACAGAGTGGTTCCCAGCAGGGGGTGCTACGCATCCATTCATGGTCCGTTTCCCCCGGATGATCCCTGGACCAATGAGGTGTTCCGAATCTGAGAGGAAAGGCAATGCCAACAGCGGCATGGAGCTTAGGCCGCTGGGCGCGCCCAAACTCACGCCCACGTTAGGCGAAGGACGCGGGTTCATATCTGGACGCAGGAGGCGGTTCCGAGGTAGAAACCCGCGAGCGCTCGGCAAGCCCTTGCCGGCCAAGGCCTGCCTGTGGATCGGGCCTCCACATCAGCGCCCGCTACGCGGCCAGGCAGAATACGAAAGTTGAGACGCAAGAACCGAGGCGTGTTAGGCCGACACGCGCGCGGCGCAAGGCCGCTATGAAGAAACTACATGAACCGTGGTTAGTCGGAGGAAAAAATGAAGAGGGCTCTCCGCTTAATGTGTGGCCTCTGGCTTGTCTACGTATCCCTCACCGGATGTGTCACCGTCCCCCCCTTGCAGACTCCCAGTCAACGGCCGGAGGTTACTATTCCCGGAG
>CAZFAP010000144.1:0-12783 GCA_964516325.1 uncultured Verrucomicrobiota bacterium | reverse complement strand
GTACGCCCCCATCGCCTCCGTTATGTTGCGGCCAGATTCGTATTCGCGCCGGCGCGATTCAGGTTCCGGCCTAAACGAATAGAACGGTGCCCGGGGTGTGACGGAGAGCCAGAGCGTCGTTGTGAGTTCGTTGGACCGGAGCCAGTGGCATTTTCCCCCGACCAGGGCCCGTTCCTGCCCGTTTGCCTCATAGACCTCGCGCACGCCCCAAAGATCGGCGTAGCTAACGGTTCGGACCGAGCGCCGCCCAGGACGCGGGCCGCCGGGCAACTTAAGGAAAATGCCGATCGCGACCCCCTGCTGTATCTCGAACACGTTCTGGTCGTCAGAGCCGTCCGGGCAAGTTTCTTTCTTCTTCTTGTTCCCGTGCAGATCGAGAACGTAAATCTCGTCGAAGGTTCTCATCAATTGCTGTCGCATTCCCCGGAAAGTCGGATTGTCAAGGTATCCGTGATTCGTGATGAAAGCCAGAATTCCCGCGCCCGTTCGCTCGATCCGCCATTGGCCGAATCGGATGAACTTCACGTAGTCGTCCTGAAGCCATACCTTGCGCTCCCCGAGAGGCTCGCCGTCAACGAAGTAGTAGTCGCGAAGGATTTCGCCGATAAAAGTCCTTACCTTGCCACCCTTTTCCCCCATTTTCCAACTGCGGTTAGCCGACAGTCCCGCATAAGGGGGATTGCCAAGGACGACCATTATCGGCACCCGCTCCTTCACGTCGGCTGCTTGCCTCGATTCCTCGTCGAGGAACCGGACAAAGGTGCGCTCCTCGCGCTTTTGGGCCATTCGCTCGAGGGCGTTGGTTAAGTAGATTCCGAGGCGCTCGTGACCGCTGAAATCGTAAGCCCACTGTTTGCGAAGCTCTTCGGAGGGGAGGTCATGCCCGGCGAGCTGCATTCCCAATTTGAAGTGTGCCACGGCATACGGCGCCATGAGAAGCTCGAAGCCGAAAAGGCGCGGGAGAAGATGGTCGCGCACATATCCGCCCCAGGCTCCCGCGTTTCCCTCCTGCATGAATTTTTCTCTGATGAGGTCAATGATGGCGTACAAAAATGTGCCCGTGCCGCAGGCGGGATCAAGAATCAGAACTCGCGGGAATTTCTCCCTAACCTTGTTTCCATCCTTGTCCACGCTGTCAAGCTCAATGGTGCTTGTGTCCGCCAGCCCGTCGGGACAGTTGAAGCGGGTTTTGAGGAGATGGTCAACCGAGCGGACGATATAGGAGACCACGGGCTCGGGCGTATAGTAAACGCCGCGTTTCTTCCGCTCGGCGGGATTGTATGCGGCCAGGAAGGTTTCGTAGAAATGGAGGACGGGGTCCTGCTTCTTCTCGCGTTTCCCGAAATTCGCAAGGACTTTGTCCATTTCCGCATAGCCCAGCAGTTGAGCGAGGTCGCTGACGTGTCCTTCGTAAGGTTCCTCGTCCATCTCGGGCCCGGCGATGATGCCGAAGAGCCTGCGAAGGAAGGGATTGGTCTTCGGGATGAGGTGAGCGGCTTTGTCGCGGGTGAATTGGCCCCTTCTGATGCTTGGGTCGCTGCACCGCGCCGCGAATAGGCCGTAAGCAAGGGTCTGGGCGAACATGTCGGCGAAGGAAGCAATTTGCAGCTCCGGGATAAGCGTCTCCTCAAAAGCCTTGTGCAAGTCCCTCAGCATCGCGGAGGCGGTGCTACCTTTGAAGGCCTCCACGATTATGTCGCGGATGAGGTGCGTGAGGTTTGCCATGCGCACGGCGAGGTCTTTGGGGTCGGCTACAGGCTCAGGCTCCTGTTCCAGGAAAAGCGTCAGGAGCTGCCGGACCTCCGCGTCGCCGCCGAGCACGGGTTTTAGTTTTCCTCCCGGTGCAAGCGTGGCGAGCCGAGCCGCCAACCTGCGCTCCCCGCGGACACACCAGCGGAACTCCAGGTAGTTCGTCAGAATAAGGTTTCCCAGAGCGCTGCGATAGCCGGCGAACTGCTTGCCGTTGCGACTCTGAGGCGCCTTTCTATTGCTATCCGACTCGATTTTGCCAAGGTCCTCATCAACGTCTTTCGCCTCAATGTGTCCGATGGTGAGGGGCCCGTACTTCCCTCTTCCCTTGACCTCGAAGTCCGGGGCGCCGCACGCGGTCCGTCTCGGCTCATTGGTTGCTGTAACGTGCGGACCGAGCGCTTCGAGGAGGCTTTTCAGGGCGGGGCGGTGCGTGTGCTCCGTGGCATCCCCGGCGGAGAGCGCCGTGTCTATCTCCTTGAGATATGCCTTGATTGGATCGGGAGGCATGCGGTTGTATTCCCCAACGCGGTTTGCCAAATCCTATCCTCGCCGGTCGGAGTAGTCAAGAAGCACTCCGAAAAATTCTCAGTTCACACCTCGCCGGTCATGGCATACTGGAACAAGTAAAGCTGGGCGTAGCCAGCGAAGGGGCCGAAGCGGTCCGAGACAAAAGCCTTGAGCCGGGACAGGGGGACGCGACGCCGTTTCAGATAGTGCCTCTCCAGAATCCTTCGCGTCCAGGTATCTATCGGGAAAGCCTCGTACTTACCCATGGAGTAGAGGAGGACGCAGTCGGCGACCTTTGGACCGACGCCCGGCAACTTCATAATCTCTTTTCTCGCCGAAGGATACGGCAGGGCTGCGATCTCGGAAAGGAGTCCTGGATTTCGGGCGACGATTCGGGCGGTCTCTTTGACGTAAGTGTCTCGGTAGCCGAGGTTGCACACCTGTCGCAGGTGCGAAAGAGACGCCTCGGAAAGCGCATCGGGTGTCGGGAAGGAGAAGAAACCATGCGGGGAGGCTGCGTGGCAGCGCAGGCCGGCGGCGAATGCCGGGTTTGAAGAAGCCCGGATTCCCTCGCCGAACGTCCGGCAGAGGGTTTCAATACACTTCTTTATCCGCAAAATGTTGTTGTTTGCGGAGATGATAAAGGAGATGAGGGTTTCCCAGGGCTCCTGTCGCAATACTCGCATTCCTCGAAACTTGCGCATTGCGGCGCGGAGAGGCCTGTCTTTCGGCAGGGAACGAATCGCCTGTGCGAAGGTTCTGTCGAGACCGAGGTACGCGCGGAGTTCCGACGCCCCAAGCTCTCCCGGATAAGCCCGGCACACGACTCTGTTTCCCCTTTGCTCCAACCGCAGAACCTTTCCCCGGACAACCCCAATGAAGGCTTCGCCTTCCTTTCGCCACCTGAACGCCTGCCCAGACAGGAGCGTGTGCTCGAGGCTGAACGGTTCCAAGCCGGCGCCAAGGATGCGTTTCTTCGCCTCCCGCCAGAACGAGGCGCCATCATGCCCGCCGTCCGCGCATCCGGTCGGTCGGCGGCAATCATCCACATTCACCGGTGCCTCGCCGTCTTTTCCCGCCAAACCTCGCGCCACGCCTTCGCTCACAAAACCGACAAATACTCCTTCAGCTCATATTCCGTAACATGGGTTGTATATCTCTCCCACTCGATTCTTTTGTTCTCCAGAAGCTTCTCGAAGAGGTATTCGCCGAGGGTTTCGTGGAGAAGCTCGCTTTTTTCGGCGACCTGAATAGCCTCTAAGAGGCTTCCGGGGAGGCAGTGGATTCCGGCTTCGTCGCGCTCTTTCCTGCTCATCTCGTAGACATTTCTGTCCATCTCCGGCGAGAGAGGATATTTCTCCTCGATTCCTCTGAGACCTGCCGTGAGCATCCCCGCAAAGGCGAGGTACGGATTGGCGGCGGAATCGGGGGAGCGAAGCTCAATTCTCGCTGCCCTCTCTTTGCCCGGCTTGTATTCAGGGACGCGGATGAGGTCGGCTCGGCTTCTCCTCGCCCAGGTGAGATAAACGGGGGCTTCGTATCCGGGGATGATTCGCTTGTAGGAATTGACCCATTGGTTGGTGAGGATTGTTATCTCGGGGGCATGTTTCAGAAGCCCCGCGATGTAGTGCCTGGCGATCTCGGAGAGGTGGTATTTCTCATTCGGGTCGAAGAAGGCGTTTCGGTCGCCGCGGAAAAGAGATTGGTGGGTGTGCATGCCGCTGCCGTTTTCGCCGTTGAGGGGCTTGGGCATGAAGGTGGCATAGAGGCCGTTCCGGAGAGCGACCTCTTTGATGACGAGGCGGCAGGTCATCGTCGTGTCCGCCATGGTCAGGGCGTCGCTGTATCGCAGGTCAATCTCGTGCTGGCTGGGGGCGACCTCGTGGTGGCTGGCTTCGACGGGAATCCCCATTTGTTCCAGAAGAAGAATGGTGTCCCTCCGGAGGTCTCTGGCGAGGTCGAGCGGAGCGAGGTCGAAATAGCCGCCGGGGTCGAGGAGCTGGATGTTCGGAGATGAGTCTTTGAAGTAGAAATATTCGAGTTCGGGTCCGACGTAAAACGTGAAGCCCATATCCGCGGCTTTCTTGAGGGCTCGCTTGAGAATCCACCGCGTGTCGCCCTTGCAGGGTTCGCCGTTGGGTTCGACGATGTCGCAGAACATCCGACCGACGGCACATTCTTCTTCCGACCGCCAGGGAAGCATTTGGAACGTCGCCGGGTCGGGGACAGCCAAAACGTCGCTTTCGTCCACGCGAGCGAGGCTCTGAATCGAGGAACCGTCGAACCACTTGCCGTCGTGGAGGGCAGTTTCCAGTTCGTCCACGGTTATCGCAAAGCTTTTCAGGAAACCGAGCACATCGGTGAACCAGAGTTGAATAAACCTGACGTTGTTATCGCTCGCCGCCTTGATGACGTGTTCCTTTTTCTTATCCGTATCGCTCATTTTGTTCTCCCCATAACTTCCGTTGTTCGCGTTAGATATGTCGGCACGCCGCGGCAAGGTCGGGAAGCCGCACACAGCCTGGCGGTTCGCTACGCCCGCCACGCGCTTCACATTCTCAGCGGTTTGCCATCGGCGACTGGCCTTTGCGGCTCCTTTTTACCATAGAAGAGGCACAGCTTGACAACTTTCCTGAAAGAAATCATTGTTGGGGCATGCTCAAGAAGATGCTGGCGACGATAAAACAAAACGAGCTTATTGCCACCGGGGACACGGTTCTGGTGGCGTTATCGGGGGGACCGGACTCCGTGGCGCTTTTGGAAGGTTTGCTGCGGCTCAGGCGCCGCCTGGCGGCGAGACATGGCCGACGGAAGAACTGGAACCGCTCGATAGTCGTGACCCAGCCGTGGACGGATTGACGAGAAATTGAAGGGGCACAATGGAGGGTCTTGCGCACCACCTCAGACTGCTGCTCATGGTTGACAGGTGGCCCCAATGGTGCTAACCTCCATGGAGACGAAAAGCCAAGGGGAACTCTAAATCCAAGACCGAAGGAGGGCCTGGGATGAAAGCGGCCTTAAGAGTCGGTGCTGTATGCACGTCGTTTCTGGTCCGCTTCTGCCTTTCGCAGGCGGGCAGCGGGGAGTCGTACGTCTTTGTGAAGCAATGGCCCGTGCCCCCGAGATGGTGGGATTTCGCGTACCCGTCGGCTGTGGCGGTCGACACCTTAGGCAATGTCTATGTCGCGGACAACCACCGCATTCAGAAGTTCACGCCGGAAGGGGTGTTCATCAGCAAGTGGGGGCGCGAGGGCACCGGGGATGGGGAGTTCGCGAGCCCGCGTGGCGTCGCGGTGGACAATTCGGGGAACGTCTATGTGGCGGACACCAATAATCACCGCGTCCAGAAGTTTAGCTCTGAGGGCGGTTTCATAACCCAATGGGGGCGGTATGGCGGCGGGGATGGCGAGTTCTGGTGGCCCTATGGCGTGGCGGTGGACGGTTCCGGGAACGTGTACGTGCCGGACTACGGGAACGACCGCATTCAGAAGTTCACGTCGGACGGCGTTTTCATCACAAAGTGGGGGCGTGAAGGCTGGGGGGACGGCGAGTTCGATCGCCCCGCGGCGGTCGCGGTGGACAGCGTAGGGCGCGTCTATGTGGTGGACCTGGGTAATGACCGTATTCAGAAGTTCACCCCGGACGGCGCCTTCATCACAAAATGGGGACGCTTGGGCATGAGGGATGGGGAGTTTGCCTCCCCCTATGGCGTGGCGGTGGACGGTAGGGGGAACGTCTACGTGACCGACGTCGGGTACGACCGCATCCAGAAGTTCACCTCGGATGGCGTGTTCATCACGAAATGGGGGGGAGGGGACGGCGCAGGGGAAGGCAAGCTCGAGTCCCCTTCCGGCTTGGCGGTTGACACTTCGGGCAACGTCTATGTCGCCGACACCGGCAGCGATCGGATCCAGAAGTTCACCTCGGATGGGGTGTTCATGACCAAGTGGGGGATGCTTGGGACCGGGAATGGCGAGTTCGATGCGCCCGCCGGAGTCGCGGTAGACAGTGAAGGCAACGTCTACGTGGCCGAGTGGGGGAACAACCGAATCCAGGAGTTCAGCTCTGGGGGTGCGTTCATCAACAAATGGGGGCCGCTTGGCGGCTGGCGTGGCTACCTGCTGTATCCGTCCGGTCTGGCAGCGGACAGCTCGGGCAACTTCTACGTGGCGGATACAGGCAACGACCGCGTCCTGAAGTTCAGCTTTGGCGCCTTCGCCAGAGAATGGGGCGGAGAATGGAGCGGGCTGTGGGGCCCCTATGGTGTGGCGGTGGACAGCAAGGCGAACGTCTATGTGGCCGACAATTACAACAACTGCATCCAGAAGTTTACCTCCGATGGTGTCTTCATCACGAGATGGGGTGAGCCGGGCGCTGGAGAGGGTGGGTTCAGCGGGCCGACCGGTGTGGCGGTGCACGGTTCGGGCAACGTCTACGTGGCGGACTACACCCCCTCCATCCAGAAATTCACCTCGGACGGCGTCTTCATCACCAAATGGGGACAGGAGGGGAGTGGGGAGGGCGAGTTCAGGTATCCCTGGGGCGTGGCGGTAGACAGTGAAGAGAATGTCTACGTCGCTGATAGGGACAACTGCCGCATCCAGAAATTCGGCTCGGACGGGGCCTTCATTACGAAATGGGGGCGAGAGGGTGGAGGGGAGGCTGAGTTCCGGTACCCTGTTGGTGTGGCGGTTGACACCTCGGGCAACGTCTATGTGGCCGATACGTACAACCATCGCATCCAGAAGTTCCGCCTTGGCTTTGCGGTGAGGGGGATTGGGGGGCCCGTAGAGCGCCCCGTCCTCGAATGGTACGGAGTCCCAGACGGGAAATACGCGGTCTGGGCGTCAGGTGACCTTCTGAACTGGACATCCCTGACCGCCCCATTTCTGGGATCCCTCGGTCCCAACTCCTGGACCGACGATGGAGAGCACCCGCTCGGTCCGCCCGCCGCTGGACGACACCGCTTCTACAAGATTGAGGAGTTGCCGTGATTTCCGCTTGAGCCAAACCCTACGGCTCACGCCTAAAGGTGTCTCCGGCGCGCCGCCATGTTACGGCGACGGGAGAGAACCGACTCGCGGCCCCTGCCAGACGCCCTTTGGTCCTCGTCCACACGGATTCCGCGGACCCCAAGGCGTCCCCCCGTTTTGGCCCCAGGTCCTTCAGCCAAGGGGTTTGGTGAGGCCTCAGCCGGAGATACGCATCTTGACAAAGGCCCTGAAAGGAATATCGTTGGGACATGCTCAAGAAGATGCTGGCGACGATAAAAGAAAATGAGCTTATTGCCGTCGGGGATACGGTGTTAGTGGCGCTCTCCGGCGGGCCGGATTCGGTTGCGCTTCTTGAGGGATTGCTTCGTCTCAAAGAGCGCCTTTCCTCCTCCATCTGCGCGGCACATCTTAACCATAAGCTTCGGGGAGCGGACAGCGACGAGGATGAGCGATTTGTGAGAAGTCTCGCGAAGAAGCGTGGTGTGCCTCTGGTCGTCGAGGCACGTGATGTCCAGAGAATCCACAAAAAGCGTGGGGGCTCTATCGAAGCAGTTGCCAGGGAAGTGCGATACCGCTTCCTGAAAAAGGCTGCAAAGAAATGCGGCGCGAACAAGATTGCCCTCGGACACAATATGGACGACAATGCCGAGACGTTCCTGATGAACCTGATAAGGGGTTCCGGGCTTAAGGGCTTGTCGGGGATGCCCATCTCACGGAAAGAAGGAGATTCCCTCGTGATCCGGCCTGTCCTTGGCGTGACCCGGGGGGAGATTCTTTGGTTCCTCGAGAAAGAGAAACTTCCTTATCGGCAGGACCTCTCCAACCTCGACACTTCGCTTACCCGCAACAGAATCCGCCAGCAACTCATCCCTATTCTGGCGAGGGATTACAACCCCCAAATCGCAAAAGTCCTTGCGGAAACGGCCCGCAACTTGCAGGAAGCGGAACAGTGCCTTTCCGCCGCGCTGGCGGAGATGGAAAAGGAGTCCCTTCGGGCGGGACGAGGCGAAGTCTCGGTGGATACGAGTCGGCTCGCGGCACACGCTCCCGCCCTGGCGAGGGAGTTCCTCCGGAGGGTGTTGCTGGAGCGACTTGGTGTGGCCGTCGAGCCGCGGACGCTGGAAGAACTGTGGAGATTGGCGGCCGGGACGCGCACGGAGAGCCTCGGACTCGGAAGCGGGTTAGTCGCATGCCGGGAATACGACCGGATTACGTTCGTGCCAGAGAGTGGGCTGGCGGCTCGTCCGTTCGAGAAGAAGCTGCGGACGCCGTGCGATATTTTGATTCCGGAGCTTGGGATAGAAGTCTCAGCGAGATTTGAGGCGGCTACCGCGGCGGACCGACGTTTCGGCCGGACGGTCTCGCATGCCAGGGAGAAAGTCGGCTCCCTGCGGCCCCGGGGAAAGCCCGGCGGCGCCCGCACAGATTTCGGAGAAGTCTGGCGCAGGGTCAAACTTGGAGAAGCGCAGAGTTTCGAGGAGTTCTTCGACGCATCGGCGATGGGTCGCAGCGGCATCCTGGTAAGGACACGCCGACCGGGGGACACATTCCGCCCCCTGGGGATGAAGGGAACCCGGAAGGTAAAAGAGTTGTTAATTGACGAGAAGGTGCCCGCCACGGTGAGGGAGCGGATACCGATATTCTGTTGTCGAGGAAGGATCATGTGGGTGATGGGGCACAGGCCCGCTGCCGAATTCGCCGTCAGGAAGTCGTCAAAGAAAGTGCTGCGGGTAGCGGTGAAAGTCTTGTATTGCCCTGAGCAGCGCGCATCAATATAATAATGGTGTGGACTGTGAACGCGGGGAGATCGCGGTGCGAAAGTTGCTCTGGGCGAATCACGCAGCGTTGGCTCGGAAAGGAAGCGCTTCTCCCGCATAAAGAAGTCTCTCTATCAGCACAATGAATTAGTCTCGAGGTAGTTGTGGCGAAATGAACAAGCCAAAAAGGGACCCAAGGTCAGCGGGACTTAGAATTCCCAAAAAACCGATCATCATCTGGGTTTTCCTCATCGTTACAGCGCTGGTAATCGCCCAGTTGCACGTTTCCAACATCCGGGGGATTTACAAGCCGAGCATACCGGAGCTGAAGGAAGACATCAAACTCGGGAATATCCTGAGAGGGACACAGAAGGGGGACAGCCTCCGAGGAGAATACGCCGAGCACATTTACCGGTGGGCGGACCCGACCGCGAAACCAAAAATCCGCGACAGGCAAGCCGAAAAGCTCAAGGGGGGAGGGAAGTTCATAGCAACGATCAATCCCAGCGACGAGAAGCTCGCCGACCTGGTTACCGATATTCCCGAGTACACGTACCGCCCCGCCAGCACGTTTTTCACTCAGATTATCACAGGACTTGTCCCGTTCGTTATATTTATCGGACTGATCTGGTTTCTGATTTCACGGCAGGTGAAGAGCGCGGGGGGGAGCGCTCTGAGCTTCGGGAAAAGCAAGGCGAAGCTGCTTTCCAAGGATAGCCACAAGGTAACTTTCGAGGATGTGGCTGGGGTCGTGGAAGCGAAGGAGGAATTGCAGGAAATCATCGGCTTTCTGAAAGACCCCAAGAAGTTCCAGCGCCTCGGCGGAAGAATTCCGAAAGGGGTTCTCCTCGTCGGTCCCCCCGGCACCGGAAAGACCCTCCTCGCCAAGTCGGTCGCCGGGGAAGCAAACGTTCCTTTCTTCACCATCAGCGGCTCGGATTTTGTTGAGATGTTCGTGGGCGTTGGAGCGTCCCGCGTTCGCGACATGTTTGAGCAGGCCAAGAAGAACGCCCCTTGCATCATCTTCATGGACGAGATTGACGCCGTGGGAAGGTATCGCGGGGCGGGCATCGGCGGCGGACATGATGAGCGAGAGCAGACGCTCAACCAGCTCCTGGTCGAGATGGACGGTTTCGACACGAAGGAAGGGGTCGTGTTGATGGCTGCCACCAACCGGCCGGACATCCTCGACCCGGCTCTTCTGCGGTCGGGGCGATTCGACAGGCAGATTGTCATTGACATGCCCGACCTCATCGGAAGGGAAGAGATTCTCAAGCTTCATGCAAAAAAGGTGAAGCTGGACCCATCGGCTGACTTAAGGACCATCGGAAGAGGCACACCCGGATTCTCCGGGGCGGACCTTGCGAATCTCATTAACGAGGCCGCCCTCCTTGCCGCAAGGCTTGGCAAAGACGCCGTTACGATGCCGGAACTGGAAGAGGCCAGGGACAAGGTCCGCTGGGGAAGAGAACGCCGAAGCCGCATCATGAGCGAGGAGGAGAGGAAGATCACCGCCTATCACGAAGGGGGGCATGCGCTCGTTCTGGACAGGCTCGAGGAGACGGAGCCGCTGCACAAAGTAACGATTGTTCCGCGTGGAGTGGCCTTCCTGGGGGCGACGATGCAGCTTCCGGAGAAGGACAAATACCTCCATAAGAAGAAAGAACTCCTGGGGCAAATCACGGGGCTGCTGGCGGGGCGTGTTGCAGAAGAGATGATGTTCGATGACATCACTTCCGGAGCAAGCTCCGATTTTAAGCAGGCTACCAAGATCGCTCGCGTCATGGTCTGCGAACTCGGGATGAGCGAAAAGCTCGGAACTATGACCTTCGGCGAGAAGGAAGAGATGATCTTCCTGGGAAAGGAAATCGCCCGCCACTCGGAGTATAGCGACGCGACCGCCATTGAGATAGACAGGGAAGTTCGCTTCATCATTGACCAGTGCTACGAAAAAGCGAAATCCATCCTGCTCCAGTACAAAGATAAGCTGGTGACAATCGCCGAGGCGCTCCTCGAATATGAGGTCCTCGAAGGGAGAGAAATTACCGAAATCGTCGAGGGGACCTGGAAACCTCGTCCGAGAACCGTCGCCGAAGCCCCCGCGCCGCCGCAGGAACGGGTCGCCGAAAAACCGAAAAAGCCCGTCACATTGAGAACCCCCGGAATCCGAGCGGAGGACAGGAAAGCCGATGTACCGGCTGCGGGTGTTACTCCTGAAAACCCCCAATGAGCTCGCCGCGGAACTCGCGAGGATCGGCGTTGACCCCCGGGGCGTGGAGAAGTTAGTCCCGAAGGGGGTCGTTCGATTTGTCAAAGTCAGAAACCTTCCGGCTGCCGCCGCACACATTCTCAAACAGACGATGCTCTCCATCGGCGGGGATGTGGCGGTGTCCTACGGCAGCCTCACCATGCAGAAGGCGACCACCGACGCCCTCATTCTCGGCACCGAAACCCATTACCGCCGCCTCATAGAAAACCTCAAGCCGCAGCCCTTCAATCTCAGAGAGGTCTCGGAGCAGATTGAGAAAGCGTTCTCTCTTTGCGACACGGGCACTTTAATCCTTCGGGTTGGCGACCGAGCGCTGGAGCTGGGCAAACGGACGCTGATCGTGGGGATCGTCAACGTCACCCCGGACTCGTTTTCCGATGGGGGAGAATTTTTCGAGCCGCAGAGAGCCGCGGACAGATGTCTCCAGTTGGTGGAGGAGGGCGCCGACCTCCTTGACGTGGGCGGGGAATCGAGCCGCCCCGGCGCGGAGGAGGTGAGCGAAGAGCAGGAGTTGGAGAGGGTGATGCCGGTCCTCGAGAAAGTCTCCGGGAGGATTCCGATTCCCCTCTCCATAGACACCGTCAAGCCTCGTGTGGCGAGAGAGGCTCTTTCAGCCGGGGCAACCATTGTGAACGACATATCGGGACTCAGGAGCGAGGAGATGGTCGCGGTCGTGGCGGAGCGGAAAGCCGCCGTCGTCGTCATGCACATGAAGGGGACTCCCCGAACCATGCAGGACAACCCTCGCTACGACGATTTGATGACCGAGATAACCGATTTTCTGGAGGAACGGGTGTCCTTTGCGACCTCGCATGGGGTAGCGATGGACAAAATCATGGTGGACCCCGGAATTGGCTTCGGAAAAACCGCCGATGACAATTACGAGGTCATCAACCGTCTTGGGGAACTGCGCTGCCTCGGACGACCCATTGTCGTGGGGCCGTCGAGAAAATCCTTCATCGGCAAAGTCACCCAAGCGGGTCCCGCTCAGCGGCTCTTCGGGACGGCAGCGGCGGTCGCCTGGTGCATAGCCAACGGCGCGAACGTCGTCCGCGTGCACGATGTCAAGGAGATGAAAGAAGTCACCGCGATTGCCGACCACTTCCTGTCTGTCCTGAGGGGGGACACTATCGGGAATAGTGTCCCCCTTATCTGAACTCACCGCCGAGAACGAATGGGGGCCGAGAGGGTCGCCTCTCCATTCGGGACTCAGGAACGAGGAGATGGTCGCGGTCGTGGCGGAGCGGAAAGCCGCCGTCGTGGTCATGCACATGAAGGGGACTCCCCGAACCATGCAGGACAACCCTGGCTCGCCTCTGAGTGCTCTGCGAACTCTGCGGAGGTTCAGCCAGCAGCAGTACGACATGCTCCTCCGCTGCTCCAGGAGTTTTGACAGGATTACAGGATGTACAGGATTGCGGCTCGCAATCCCGTAGTCATGAGTTAGTTGGAATCATCCTGTTTATCCTGTTATCCTGTCCAAAAAGAGCGAAAGCGGTGTTTC
>CAZFAP010000143.1:0-12801 GCA_964516325.1 uncultured Verrucomicrobiota bacterium | reverse complement strand
TTGGCCGGCAAGCGTTACCCATTGCGGTCACCCACTCAAATACAGCCACACCCATAGCTCCCTGCTGTTCATGTGCGGCTGAGTCAAGCGGTGCCATCGGCCGTGGCAATGGGGGCCCGCTGGACGGAAGGGAGGTCCTTTCAGCTTGCATATCGCCCGTCACCCTCCGGGTGGCATGTGCATCCTGCCCATGGGAGCCGGCCGTTCACGGGCGGGATGCCCGTGCCACAAAAAAGGGGAAGCCGGCCTTGTCACGCTGTAGAATCATACCCCAGCCCCGCTTTTTGAACCTTTTTTGGCAAAAATGGCACTTAAAGAATATGACTGACGACGAGATAGTGGCTGCGCTGAAGGGCGGAGACCCGAAAGCCGTCGAGGCAATGGTGAGCCTCTACGGCAACCGACTCCTCCGCTCCGCGTTCCTTTTGTGCGGCAACGAAGCCGACGCCCAGGACCTCGCCCAGGACACCCTTCTTCGGGCGGTCAGGTCTGCGCACCGATTCCGGGGCGAATCCGCTCTCTACACCTATCTGCACGGAATACTCCTCAACCTGACCCGCCGCTACTACCGAAAGCGGAAGCGAACGGTTCTCACGGACGAAATACCGAACCGGGCAGCGTCCGACCAGCCGCCTTCAAGTCAGGCCGATGCGGAAACCCTCTCATCAATCCTCCTTGACGCCATCCGGCGATTGTCGGCCCCGCACAGGGAAGTCATCGTTCTGCGGTACTACGAGGAGATGAAAATCGGGGAAATCGCCCGGCAAATCGGCGCCACCAAAGGCACCGTCAAGTCTCGCCTTCACTACGCGGTGAAGCACCTGCGCGAACTCGTTCCCCCCGAATTGAACCTTTTTCGCTCCGACGGCACATACGAATGGAGAAAGCCATGAACTGCAATCGTTTTCAAAAATTGCTGCACGAATATTTGGACGAAACCCTTTCCCCCCGAGCGCGGAGTCTCATCGAAAAGCATTTGGAAGGTTGCGAGCACTGCCGAAACGCTTTGGCGCTGGAACGCAATTTCGCGGCACGCGTGTCGGAACAGCTCCGGCGCCGGGCAAGTAAGGTGACGTTGAGACGGGACATTCAACAGAACGTCATGGCGGCGTTGGAGTCGGAGGTTCGGCTGCCTGAGATTCTGGGCATCGGCAAGAGAGCTTTCGTCCGAAGCGCTCTGGCCGTCGCAGCGACTGCATGCTTGGTCGTTGCCGCGGTGTTCATCTTCCGGAAGGGCGGCTCGCCCCCGGGTCCCCCATCGCGGTCTGGCGAGCATCGTCCGCCTTCCTACGCCATGTGCATGGCTACGATTTATGCGGACGAATCGAAGACCGACTGGGTTGAGCGGCGGCTAATCGTGGAAATGAGGAACGGAGGCGAAGGATACCTCAAGATCATCGCGCGAAAGCCACCAAAACCAGATCCAACGAAAAAAGAAAAGGAGGAGCAGTCATGAAGACATTGACATGGATCGCTCTCTTTGGCCTGGCGCTTTGGAGCCTGGCGCACGGGCAGGAAACCGGAGCAGGCTATGGTAGCTCCACGACGGGCGTCCCGGAGACCGCGGAAGCCGTCGGCGCCCCAGGTATCGCAGGCAGCCCCATAGCCGTAGAAGCGGTCCCCCAGCCTACACCCGGCGAAGTGGGACCAACCCCGTGGATGGCGACCACCGGAGCCGCCCCAAGCGACAGGAGAGGCACCCGCACTACAACGGCCACCGTGGCAGTGCCGGGGTTCCCGCCGGGGTTCGCCACAACAGGCATGGTGTCCTGGTCCCCGGTACCTGCAAAGGTCATCAAGCTGCGGGAAGCGTCCGGAGACGCCTCGTACGGCCCGTTCCGAATGCAGGACGGCGAGACTATCACCATTGCCGGGAAGCAATACATAGTCCAGGCAATCGGAGGCGACGAGGCGGACAGGAGGACCCCAGAGCAGATACGGCTCGAAGAGAAGCTGCGAGGGACCCCTCTGCCGGAGGTGAAGTTTGAGGGCGCGCCGTTGATGGAGGTGGTTGATTTCCTCTCCAGCGCGGGCGACGTCAACATCGTTGTAACGCAGCCAGTGCAAAGCATGAATTGCAGCATCACGTTGCGCCTGAAAAACATCCCCGTGTACGACGCCATCCGGTATGTCGGGGAGGTCGCGGACCTCTGGTTCCGGATTGATGACCATGCGGTGGTCATCACACACGAACCCCCCGAGGCGCAGCCGCAACAGCGATAGACAGCAGCATGGAAAGCAGTAGCGTCGCCTGAACGGAAGAGGGCCAGGCTCCGGGCGTCGAGTATCGGCCTCAATCCAGGGCAGATCATGCCGGTTGATGGAACGCCCGAAGCCTGACCCTCTCTTCTCTCTCGTCACGATTCACGAGGAAACGTTCACCACGCGCCAACGAGCTGGGCCCACCTATGGGATCCGAAGAATCTTGTAGAACCGTTGCAACGCCCCTGACGGGGGGCCGAGGGCGTGGAGGCCATCGTCCGTCCAGGAATTGACGCCGCTCGCCGTTCCTGCCTCAACGCCGCTGCCGGTGAGCCAGTCGAGTAGATTTGCGGAGACCCACACCTGATAGGTCTTTCCGCTCTCGCTGTACCATTCTATGACCGGCGACTCCGGGACACCAGACAACTCCCTTATCCCGAAATCCGCCCGGAACTTTTGAATCCTGTGGTTGCCCGTGTCGGCAACGAAGACGTTCCCGAAGCGGTCAACGGCTACACCCCAGGGCATTGCGAATTCCCCTTCGCCGAAGCCCGGGCGCCCCAATTCTGCCAAAAGGTTTCCCGAGGAATCGAATTTTCTGATCGTGTCATTTTCGGTGAGAGCGACGAAGACGCTCCCCAAGGAGTCCACCGCAATGCCTATGGGATAACAGGCCTCGTCCGCACCAGGGCGACGGCAGCTCCACTTTCCTAAGAACTTCCCCGATGCATCGAACCTTTGCACCCTTGCGTTCCAGTAATCCGCTACGAAAATCTCATCGTTTGGGCCCGTCGCTACGCTGCGGGGCCGCTGAAACTGCCCATCGTCGGACCCACCACCGCCCCACTCCAGGAGAAATGTCCCTGAGGCGTCGAACTTCTGTATGCGGTAATTTTCGGAGTCCGCGACGAAGACATTCCCTGACGAATCCACCGCGACGCCCTGGGGAGCGATGAACTGCCCGGGGCCGGAACCCTCGGACCCCCACCTCGACACGAAGTTTCCGAGCGGGTCAAACTTCTGGACCCGGTTGGTGGCGTCGGTCACGAAAATGTTGCCGGAAGAATCAACCGCCAGATCGCACGGCAGCCTGAACTCTCCATCGCCGGAGCCAGATTGTCCCCATTTCATAATGAAATTGCCCCAGGAATCGAACTTCTGAACCCTGTCGTTTTCATGGTCTGCCACAAAAACACTCCCGAACTGATCCACCGCTACCCCGTGAGGGCTCTCGAACTCGCCATCCCCTGCGCCCCAATAGCCCCATTTGGCGAGCAGATTCCCTTTCGGGCCGAACATCTGGATTCTGTCGTTGTGAGTGTCCGCCACGAAGACCATGCCGGATACGCTGAGAGCTATGGCTTCCGGTCTGTCAAACTCCCCGTCGCCGGTGCCAAGGCGCCCCCATTTGCAGATGAAATTCCCCGAGGGCTCAAACACCTCTACCCTGTTGTTCCCCCAATCGGCAACAAAGACGTTCCCCGCCTCATCTACTGCGACCGCGTGAGGACTGTGAAGCTCCCCATCCCTGTCGCCTCCTTCCGGATTGGAGCCCCATTTCGCGAGGAAAACACCCGACGCGTCAAATTCCTGAATCCTGTTGTTGCCGTCGTCGGCCACGTACACGTTTCCAGAGCTGTCCACGGCTATTCCATCCGGAGCACTAAGCTGCCCGTCCGCCGTCCCTTGAGAGCCCCATTTAGCGAGAAACTGGCCCCGGGAATCGAATTTCAAAATGAGGGAATTCGAGGAGTCCGAGACGAAGACGTTTCCCGCGGCGTCGGCTGCGACGCCCCGGGGGTCCCAATACTCCACGCCAAGCTCTGCCGGCAGCCCCCATTTCGCCAGAAAATTTCCGTCAGGATCGAATTTCTGAATCCTTCCGTTGCCGCGGTCGCTGACATAGACGTTTCCCCAACCGTCCACATCTACGGCGCGTGTCTTCTGGAACTCTCCATCGCCCGATCCTTCCGAACCCCACTGTTTCAGAAGATTCCCCGTCGCGTCAAACTTCTTTATTACATTGTTTTTCATATCCGCGACGAACACATTCCCCCAGCGGTCCACTGCCACCCCGTGTGGCGAGGCGAAACGCCATGCCGCTGGCCTCCTTGGCCACATGTTCACCATTGAGTATGACTCCGCTGCTTCGGCAGGCAAGACACCGGCGAGTGGCCCCAACGCCAGCAACCCGCCGATAATCTTAGCACCCGTGATCTTTTTCATGTTCGCTCTCCCGATTCCCCTCATTGATGTGTCCCTCTGAAATGGCGCCTCAGAGCACCATGCCCGTCTCTGCTGAACTACCTCAGTTGCAGCACATCGTAGAAGCGGCGGCTCGCCTGCCCTGGAGGACCAAGCGGATGCAATCCGTCGTCCGTCCAGAAGTTAACGCCTGTCTGCGACCCCTGCTCCACACCGCTGCCGGCAACCCAGTTGAAAAGGTCGGCCGACAGCCACAACTGATACGTCTTGCCGGTGTCACTATACCATTCTATGACAGGCGAATCCGGCGCACCGGACAATCGCCTGATGCCAAAATCCGCACGAAACTTCTGAACCCTGTGGTTGTAAGAGTCCGTGACAAAGACGTTACCGAACCCGTCCACAGCTATCCCGAACGCACAGTTGAACTTCCCCTCATCGTAGCCCTCCGACCCCCAGCCGGTGATGAACCTCCCGGAGGAGCTGAACTTCCGAATACAGTCGTAGTAGCCATACGAAACGAACACGTCCCCACGCGAGTCCACCGCAATGTAGGTCGGGGACCACCAGAACTCCTCGTCTCCGGGGAGGTAGGGAGCCCATTTGCCGAGGAAATTCCCGGAAGAACCGAATTCCTGAACCCTGTGGTTGCCGCTGTCCACCACGAACACACCGCCGTTTGGGCCAACGGCTATGGCCTCGGGTCCATAAAACTGTCCATCGCCGCTCCCTTCATTGCCCCATTTACGCAGGAAGTTCCCCGAGGGATCAAACACCTGGATTCTGTCATTCTCCGTGTCAGCGACGAATATATTTCCGCCAGAATCACAACCTATGCCCGCTGGGTGTTGGAATTGTCCATCGTTGGAACCCTCTCTGCCCCATTTCAGGAGAAATTCACCCGAAGAGGTGAATTTCTGAATCCGATTGTCCCATGAGTCCGCCACGAAGACATCTCCCGACCCATCAACACCTACATCGGATGGCCACGCAAACTCTCCATCCCCCGAGCCCTGCGAGCCCCACTTGAGAAGGAAATTTCCCGAAGAATCAAACTTCTCGATCCTATTGTTCTGCGTATCCGCCACGAAAACATTTCCCGATCCGTCCGCCTCTATCCCTTCAGGATAATAGAACTCTCCGTCGCCCCCGCCGTAGTACCCCCACTTTTCGCGAAGGTCCCCGTTCGAGCCGAAAATTTGAACCCTGTCGTTGTGCGTATCCGCAACAAACACAATTCCCGATTCACTGGCAGCGATCGCCTCAGGCCTGTCGAACTCTCCGTCCCCGTGGCCGGTGGAACCCCACCGGCGGACAAATCCCCCAGCGGCGTCGAAGACCTGGACCCGGTTGTTTCCCCTATCCGCCACGAAGACGTTCCCCAACCCATCTACAGCCACACCGCAAGCGGTGAAATACTCGGCGTCCGGGTCGTCTCCCGGCAACCCCCATTTCGTCAGGAAATTCCCCCAGGAATCGAATTTCTGGACCCTCCGGTTTCCCGAATCAGCCACATACACGTTTCCGGAGCTGTCCACGGCTATTCCCTTGAGGCTGCTGAACTGCCCGTCCTCGGCGCCGTAGCCTCCCCATTTCGTCACAAGGTAACCATCGGAGTCGAACATGAGAACGGCAGCATTCGCGCTGTCCGCCACGAATACATTGTCAGATACGCCGACCGCCACGTTCCTGGGGTCCCAGTACTCCCAGTGGAGTTCTTCCGGCCGCCCCCATTTCGTCACAAAGTTGCCAGTGGAATCAAATTTCTGAATTACGCTGTTCCCCCGGTCGCAGACGTACACGTTCCCCCGCCGGTCCGCGCCAACGCCACCCAGCTTCAGGAATTGTCCATCGTCTGAACCCTGCGAACCCCACTGGACGATCAGATTCCCCTCCCCGTCGAATTTCTTTACTACGTTGTTCCTCATATCGGTGACATAGACCTCACCCCACCGGTCCACCGCGATGCCGTGAGGACGATTAAAGCGCCATGCCGCGGGTCTTTTCGGCCATACCTCGACGACCGAGTAGGATTCCCTGGCTGCGGCCGGCAACAAGGTCAACAGCGCCGCGCACCCCAACGTCCCGGCCGCGATCCTTTTTGCCTTGAGACCTCTCATTTCCTGCCTCCTTTTCGCGTCCCCCGGGTCGAGGCGCCTATGACGCCGCAAGGCACTTTTTCCCTCAGCCTACTTCTCAATTCCCAGAAGCTCGACCTCGAAGATGAGCGCGGCGTTCGGGCCAATCTGCGGACCAGCCCCAGGTTCAACGAGTCCCCGGGCGAGATGGCTCTACCCAAGCTTGGCCAGCTTTTTGTGAACAGAAGCAAGAACTTTATCGGTCGTGGCGCAGACCTCGGAAACCGCATCGTGACAAAAATCGAAGTCCCATTTCCAGACAGACATCCAGCGGCCCTTGCGCGCACGAGGCTCCCGGCCTCCGACCGCTGAAGACCGGCATAAGCGCCGAACCTCCTCCGCGAGGCGGGGCCAAGCGTCGCGGCGCCGAGCGCCAACTTCGGCCTTCAATATCAGAGACTGCCAGTTGAATTCCCAGAACAGGCCCAGTTGCTCCTCGGGCGGCTCCTGTTTCAGCCACACCCAACCAGCGTCCCAGCTCATCTCGGGATTATTGGCGCCACTGGAGATCGACCAGGCCTTGAACTCTCCCCGGTCCAAGTGCTGCCGCAGCTTGTCGTAGTACGCGTAGAAGACCGGGAACCCGAGCCTGTAACCTTGTCTCCAGAGCCTTTCGTCCCAGGGACTCTCGATTCCGGCCAGGGCCTTGTCTATGTTCGAGCAACGAAGGTCTTCCCTTTGTAGCGCATCGATCCAGTCGTCGTATATCCTATTGCCTTTTACGGACAGACCGGAGAATATTCGGAGCGCTCCGGGCACATCTATGGCCCGCCACCCGAGTTCCTCCATGTGACCGGGCCTGTACGTAAACTGGCTGGCGCCCAGCGCGACAAGCAAGAAAGAACACTCGGCGTCCGGGCGTGCCTTCGGGAAGGCGTCCCGGGTCTTCCGGAGTTGGTCTTCGCGTACATCGGAGTCTGTCTTGCATTCTACGACCACATATCGCCTTCCGCCCAAATCCAGGACCAGGTCAACTCTCATGCGCCGGCCGAAGGAGTATTCCCGGGTCTCCGTGACCTCTGCTGCGTCGGCTTCGGCAACCTGCTCGCCGATGAGCTTGGTTAGGACGAGAGCCCTCTGGCCCCTCGAAAGAGGGCTGCTGTGGCTATCGAGGAGCCATGCGATAACCCCCGTGTGCACCTTCTCCAATTGAAACCCCACCACGTCAACAAAGTTGTCCAGCCTCTCTTCCCACGAAACCTTCTCCCGTTTCCCCTCCATGTCAATTCCCTCCTTTGGCGTTGTATGCGAACTGCCAATTACGCAATGTCCAATTCCGTCCGAAGCACGGCACCCACCGGCTCCCCCACGACTTAAGTCGCATTACGGGCCCAAATCGGCGCAAACGTCCAATCCGGCCCAAAGCAGAACGGTTGCCATCTCTCCGCCGCAGGAGACCGCCGCCGCGCCTGCCCAGCATCCAGACCGGCTGTCCTCCCGGGGCTCTGCCCCCTGAGGCTGTTCAGGCCCACCGACCACGCTCCCGTGCTACTTTTCAATCCCGAGCAGTTCCACCTCAAAAATCAGCGTCGCGTTTGGGCCAATCTGCGGGCCAGCCCCTCGCTCGCCGTAGGCGAGATTCGACGGGATGAAGAGGCGATATTTGCTTCCGACTTTCATGAGCTGGAGCGCCTCCGTCCATCCGGCTATGACTCCCGTCACGGGGAAGGTCGCGGGCTCTCCCCGCCTGTACGAACTGTCGAATTCCGTCCCGTCAATCAGCGTGCCGCGGTAATGAACCTTGACCTGATCGTCTGCCGTCGGTTTTGGCCCCTCGCCCTCTTGGAGAACCGTGTATTGCACACCGCTCGCGGTGGCGACGACCCCCTCCTTCTTCTTGTTCTCCGCGAGGAAAGCCTCCCCCTCTTTTCGATTGTTCTCGGCAAGCTCCTGCTGAGCCTTCTTGAAGAACTCCGCCTTCACTTCCTCCGCCTGCTTTGGGGTGAGAAGGGTTTTTGTTCCTTTGAGGTTGTCTTCCACACCGCGAAGGAAGGAGCCGAGGTCTATTTCGGTTTTGAGCCTCTTCAAGGACGCGCCGACGTCCATTCCAAGCGCGTAGCTAAACTTGGCGGCGGCCGTGTCCAGCTGCTCCTTGGACGCCTCTTCGCCCAGAACCGCAAACGAAGTGCCCCATAGGAGGACAGCCAATCCAATCGCTGCCGGTGAGATTCGCTGCATCTTCTGTTCCTTTCTTTCGGATTGTTTTCTCTCTCGCATGCTGTAAAGGACCGTCGAGCGCGACGGCAAGAGCCACCCCGCAACCAACGTGGGCCTCAGCACGTTCGGCATTCGCCGGTTCGCAAGCGATACTGCGGCTGCCCAGGGGCGGCGATACTGCCGCAACCGGGCACACCCGTGCCCTGGGCGCCACGGCACCCTGACTTCCGCAACTTTCCACTGCCACGCAAGCCGCAAAGACGCCGTTACGCGACGCCGATCACCACTTCTTGAATATCATGAACACCGCCGCCACGATCATCAGGAAGCCAACAAGATAGTTCCACTTGAGGGCTTCTTTGAGATAGACGACCGAGAAGACGGAGAAGACTGCCAGGGTGATGACCTCTTGGATGGTCTTCAGTTGCGCAGCGGAAAAGTGGTAGTGCCCGATGCGGTTGGCTGGTACCTGGAAGCAATACTCCACGAACGCAATCAGCCAACTGACCACAATGACCTTCCAGAGAGGCGACCCTTTGTATTTCAAATGCCCATACCAGGCAACTGTCATGAACATGTTCGATATCGTTAGCAGAATAATCGTTTTCATCCAGACCTGCGAGCCTTCGACTCACCTCCTTCCAATTGTCCATACGCCCGCAAAACATGAGACCCTCACCCATACTTTAGACGTAACAAGCCTGCCAGATGAATGCGGCACTAAGGAATTTAACGGAATCGCCCGACGCTGGATGCTTCGCCGCCAGCTATAGCCGCTTGCAGGCTCGCATCCGCCGACGAGAGCAGATCGCCTTGCCATCAGGCCGCTCGCCAGTCAAGTTTGTCGCATCCAGAGCGGCTGTTGCCGACCGGTTTTGCACATTTCAGGCACGGGCGAGCTTTGCCCGGGTAACGGGCTGCTACTGTACAAGCCTTGTCCCCCAACTTCAATCATCAATTGGGCAAGCGGCTCCGGGCGGCGCAGACGAAAGGGCATTTAGCCGGAAGACCTTGTGACACGCCTTGGACACAGAAAGCGAACCAAAGAACTTTCCATACAGAGCCGTCGCCTCGTCGGATCCAACTGACCGTTGGCCGGCCTTCCCCTGAGGAAGTACGCGCTCGGCGCCGGAGCCGCCGGCGCTCGCTGCCCACATCACAACCACGAGCACAGCCATGATGCTTCTTCTCTGCCCCATCGTGTCGCCCTCCGAGAGTTCGATGTCGTTTGTACTGCGTCCCGAAATGACCCGCTGCATTTCGGAAGTTCCCGCCCGCGCCCGCCTTACCCGACCCGGCGCCGTGACGCCCGCCTGCCGCGCGCCGGGCGATTGGTTCGCACACCTCATGCCGCGCCTACGTCTGGCGAAGCCCTGGGTTAGGCTACTTAAGGGTGGGAACCCTGGGTAACAGAATTTTCACGAAGGCCTGCTGGACTATCCTCCTCGCGAAATCCACGACCAGCTTGCGCCCCGTCGTATTGCAAGTGGGGAAGGCGGACTCATTTATGCAGCCCTCGTACGCGCTCTTCAGCATGATGAATCCGGTCCCGGTGCCTATGACCGGCCAGAAGTACTCGAGAAGCGCCTTACAGCAAGCCTCTGCCTGCATCTCGTCCAGTTCTTCCTTGGGCTTGTAGAGGTTACAGTCCCTGCGCACCTTGTCGCGGAGTGAGGTCGAAGGCTTCCCCTGGTTCCCACTTGGGTCTATGTAGCCAACCGGATCATTCGCAACGTGTGCGTACAAGTTCAACCCGTCCACCGTCCCCGCAGGGTCTCTTTGCGTCCATCGCCCGATTTCGGAGGAGTAGTAGCGGGCGCCGAAGTAGGAGAGGCCGGATTTCTTGTCCCATTCCTTTGTCGAGTAGCGGTAAGGATTCTCCACCCCGGTCTTTTCGGCTTCGGTCATGACATTCCCCCACGCGTCGTATTCGTAATAAGCCGCGAGCTTCCCGGTTCCGTTCGTGAGGGACACAACATCGCCTTTGTGATTATAACGATAATAGCAGTAATCGGAGCTTTTCTTCTGATAAATGATACCTCCGATCCCGCCTCCGAGGTCAAGCCCCCTGACACACCCGGGTGTGGCTGTGTTTCAGTAGGCGAATGGATGAATCCTGCGGTCGAGAAGCCCCCGCCTTAGGCGGGGCTCGAAAACCCGCGGCGGCGGGACTCGGTGCCCCCCTTCGTCCGGTCGCGCCGACTGCGAGAATCTTCAGTGCGCGGCGTGCCGCGATTGCGGGAACGTGGGCGAGACGCCCCCGAGACAGCCGGCGAGACGCCAGCGGTACGATCGCCTGCTCCTCCGCGCCCAGGGGCATCTCCCGCCTAAGGCGGGACGAGACGCCAGCGGTACGATCAGACCTCCTGTTGCAGTCATGCGGCGCTGCTCAAGCGAGCAAGGTCGCTCCTCCGCTCGACCGGGTTGTTCCAAGTGCGAGAATCCTGCGGCACGCGACAGGGACCCGAAACCCGATCGGCGACACGAGCGGACCAACCACTGAACTACAGCCGCACCCGACACACCGGGTGCGGGTGTGTTTTCGTGCTTGAATAGGAAGAACGTAACGTCGCGCGTTCGGCGTGGCACTGCGGGCAACATCTCTTCCCCTTGGCGGGATAGGAGCGTGGGCGAGAGGCCATGTCCCGCCCTCGGCGGGACGCGACAAGATGCCGGCGGTACGAGCAACCCTCCGGTTGCTGCCATACCCCACATATTCCATCAGGACATTATTGTTCGCATCCAGCTCGCTTACGACCAACCTTCAAGGTGGACGAACCTCTTTCTCTCCACGACGGCCCTTGTCTCGTGCTTTACAGCCGGGTGGTTGTCACCCTCGTGCCCGATCGGGCCGCGCCTATGGCTTGCCCAACAGGATGGCTCTTGTTACGACGAAGTAAATGACCCCGACGATTAGTGCAGCGAGCCCGATCTCCACCAAGAGGATGATTGTTCCGGGGCTCTTCCGCGCCCCAGCGAGCCCTCCAGGGGCTTTCGTCCGCCTGGTGGTCTCGTAAAACATGTAGGCTGCGATCCCCACGAAGCTCGTGAACAAGGTCACGATGGCGAACACGCGGCCCGCTCGCCGCGGCAGATTCCGTTTCCTCGCGTCTTGCAGCACCCTGAGCGCGAAGTAGGCGTTCAGGATCAGGCTCAAGCACACCGCCTGGACAATGTGCGGCCAGATGCGAAAATCAACTCCGTCATTGGGCAGAAACATAGCCCTTCTCCCTCAGGATGGTTTAGAATCCGGGGCCACCCTGATTCCGTGCATGCCATCCACGCTGAATCATGCTGGCGCTTTCATGAAGAGCGCCCCTCCTCCCGTCTCGATGACCACCCCTTCTCAGCTCCACGCCCAGTGTATCCCGCAGAACATGGCGAGCCGTCGGCTCGACTAAAGGAGGCACGCGGCGGCACGCTGCCGCCCGATCAGTCGAAGGTTCTGCCGCAGGAATAGCAGCGGATGCCGTGGCCGCGGTAGTCGGAGAAGGGCACTCGGTTCACTTTCGCGCAATGAGGGCACTGGACTCTCAGGAACATGGTTGCGCTGGGCGCCACGGGTGCGGGCTTGACAACCGAAGCGGGCTTGGGCACGGGCGTCCCGACCAGAGATGTCCCTGTTATTCCCGCGAGGGGCGCCTCTTTTCCCGTAGCGGCACCGTAGTAGGGGAGCGCTTCCGGCAGGTGGGCTTTGATGTCGGCGATTCGGGTCTCGTCGGTCGGGTGAGTCGAGAGGAACTCGATTTGCGTGTCGCCCCGCTCGTCCTTGTACTTTTTGAATCTTTGCCAGAGGCCGACGGCTTCGCGCGGGTCATAGCCCGCCTTTGCCATGTAAATCAACCCCATCCTGTCGGCTTCGGACTCCTGCATTCGGCTGTGGGGAAGAGAAACGACTAGCGTCGAGCCGAGCCCGTACGCGATCTTCCATTTTTCGGTATCCTTGGTTTGCTCGTCAGCGCCCGCGATGGCCCCGGCGAGCACGGCGCCGCCAAGTCCGAGCATCATGTCCTGGGAGTAGCGTTCGGCTCCGTGCCGCGCTGCGGCGTGAGCAGTTTCGTGGGCAATGATTGTGGCAAGCCCCGCGTCGTTCTTCGCG
>CAZFAP010000142.1:0-12870 GCA_964516325.1 uncultured Verrucomicrobiota bacterium | reverse complement strand
CGTGGCGCCTCCGCCTTCTTGCCGACGGCTTCAATCTTCTCCCCCTTCACCAACACGTATCCGTCATCAAGAATCCTATCCGGGAGAATGACTCCTCCGCCCATGAAAAGCTTATAGGTATCCATATCCAACGACGCTCAACAGTCCTTCGACAAAAACCCATTCCTTTCGACTTGAAGCTATTCTTCCCGTTCCTTCCGCCATTTTTCCATTATCTCGATTACTTCTCTATCCGGAACATCGTACCAGTGTCTGTAAACCTGCGCCACCGCCCGAAAGAACTCCGGCTTCTCCAAAATCACTACTTCGTCAACCATCTCCCCCATTTCTCTTTCCACTTCTTCCGCGGCGACGGGCGCCGCTACCACAATTCTCGCCGCTTTTTTGTTCTTGCAGAGCATTATCGAGGCTCGCATCGTCGAGCCCATCGCAATTCCATCGTCAACCAAGATGACGGTCTGGTCCGCGATTCCCGGCAGCGGCTCGCCCTTCCTCAGCACTGCTATCCTTCTCTCAATCTCCCGCCTCTGCTGATACACGATTCTCTCTACCGTATCTCCCGGAAGCCAGAGCGCCGCATGCTCGAATATGAACGTGCTGCCATCCTCCGCAACAGCCCCGAACCCCGCTTCCGGGTCGTCCGGATACGGCAATTTCCGCGAAACAATTGTGGAGAGCCTCGCGCTCAGATGCTTGGCGACGTAATACCCGACGATTACTCCGCCCCTCGGAATCGCCAGCACGAGCGCATTCGCATCCTTGTACTTCTCCAAAGCCCTCGCGAGCTTCTCCCCAGCGTCTTCTCTATCTTCGAACATATTCACCCTCGACGCGAACACATCGAGTCCGTGCAATCTCGTATATGAGGAACAAGCAGGACGCTTCACACCGAAACAGATACGGCCGCTTTTCTGCTCAGTCCTTGGCAGGGACAGGTGTTCGGGTTACTGAGCACATGGTCTGCCCGCGGCGCCCCTGGCCCCGCGACTACCCTCTCGGCACGATGACGGGCAGTCCCCTTGCGATTACCTCGAAATCCATCGGGAGTTTCCCCACGACATCCCCGTCGTTGTGGACAATCCCTTCCTCGTCGCAAGTTATCTTCAAGTACCGAGCCTTGAAGGTCTGCAAATTGCGCCTCGGAATTCCTCGCCGAGCCAGTACCCAGAGAAAGATTTTGAATGGATCGAGCGGTAGATTCCCCTTTATCACGCAGACGTCGAATAGCCCGTCGGCAATGGAGATGCCGCGCTTCAGCCTGTAGCCGCCGTAACGATACGAGTTGCAGATGGCGATTGCCAGGGCATTGACCCTCCCCGAAAAACTGTCCGCCTCGACGACGTAATCCTTCGGCCGCAACTGGAGAAGGTGCCTTATCCCCGCGTAGATGTACGCCAGATTCTTGACCTTCGATTTGAGTTCGAGGCTGGTTTTGGCAATGACTTCCGCGTCAAATCCCACCCCCGCCGCGAGGATAAAGTGATTCTCACCGCACCGTCCAATGTCTATCCGGCGGACATTGCCTTCGAGGATAATTCGGCAGGCCTCTAACGGATTTCTGGGGATTCGCAGGTCGGTGGCAGTCACGTTTCCCGTTCCCAGGGGCATGATGCCAAGAGTCGCCCCGGAGCCCACCATCCCGCAGACGACCTCTCGAAGCGTGCCGTCGCCTCCACAGGCAACGATGACTTCCTGCCCTTCCGCCACTGCTCGCCTCGTTGCGCTGCATCCCTCGCCTGGTCTCTGCACCACCTCCAACCCAACGGCATTCCCGTGCCGCGAGAGATAGTCCTGCGCCAGGGCGAGCGCTCGCCCCTGATTGTACCTACCGGAAGCTGCATTCGCGATGAGCTTTATGTTCATTTTTCCGATGCCAGTTGCGCTGTCACCCCTTGCCAAAATCCCCCCCCGAAGTCTCTTCTTAGGATAAGCCAAAAGGTTCAATTTGGCAAGAGGTGCGAGCCATCTCCGCCGTTTTCACGAGCAACCCGGGAAACCCTCGAAGCACCCGGCGACACCCCACACCCGACACCCGTTCCACCGCCCGTGGATAGAGAAGCGTCGAGCTCTTCAGGGCTTACCTCTTGCGATGGCGACAGCCTTCTCGACAGCCTCTGCCGGAGTCCGAGCGCTGACGTATAGCGTCGGATCAACCTCGCCTGCTTCCGAAAGATTCCAGCTTCCCAATTGCACCACTTTCTTTCCGAGATTGAGCGCCATGGCAATCTCAGAAAGCGTTCCATACGATCCGCCCACCGCGATCAGAACATCCGCTGTCCGCACGATGATCGCGTTGCGAGCAATGCCCATCGCCGTGGCAACCGGAATCGTCACGTGCGGATTCGCATCGCTCGTCTCCCTTCCCGGAAGGATTCCGACGGTGATGCCGCCGGCGGCTCTCGCGCCCTGACACGCCGCCTCCATCACCCCGCCCAGTCCTCCGCAAACGAGTATCGCGCCAGTCTTCGCAATTCGTTCGCCCACCTCAAACGCCTTGCGGCGAAGCTCGGAATCCGCCTCTGCGGCTCCTATGACGCCGATGATCATCTGCACATCCTCCATTCCGTTGTTTGCGCCAAGAACACTACTATCTGGGGGCGACCCCGTCAACACTACCCTGCGCTGGGGTGTGGCTCCATTTCGGTGGCGTCAAACGATGCTTTCCTTGAGGAGCGACGCCTCCCGGCGGCTTCCAGTCGGCGCCACAGTCGCCGCCAGAGCATTCATACAAACCGACACGCCGGGACACATCCGCCGCTCCACGCGACAGGCGAAAGCCCCAGGCTCGCTGATGCGGGCTAAACGTTCCCTCTTGTCTCGCCGTTAAAGGCACCGGAAATTGACAGGGTGAGATTTCGTCCGCAACGCGAGACTGCCCGGTGACGCCCCCGCCTGTGAGTGCGAGAGGTTTTGGGTCAGGGGCTGTCGGTTCGGCGGGGGCCGCGCAGGCTATGGCGGCGGCAGTTCACGGGGGCAGCCGATAATCATCAAAAGGAGGTGCGATATGAGGAAACTGGTCGTCGTTTGCATTACCGCAGCGTTTGCGGTTCTCCTATGTCAGACGGCTTTCTGTCAGCCGGACCCCGGCGCGGCGCCTGTGAAAAAAGACCTCAGGGCGCCGGGTCCACAGATGGAGGAAGCCAGAAAGATGATGGAGCGCCTCAGAGAACTCAATCAACAGCTCCGCGAGGCGAGCGCGAAAGCCAGGAAGAGCGATGAGGTCAGAAAGGCTTTCGAGAAGGTGCGTGAGTTGCAGGGAGCATTGAGCGAAGCTCAGAAGCACGCCAACGAAGTGCTCGAAAAAGCTATCGTCGCGGAGAATCCCGACCTTGCGAAAGCCGTGAAGGAGAGAAGGGCAATCGAGGAAAAGCTGCGAGAGCTGCGCGGGCAATTCTCCGAGAGATTGATGCAATCCACTCGCGGCGACAGACCACAGCCGCGACCGAGAGTCAGGCCCGTCGAAGAACAAAAGCCGTAGTCTGAGACTCCGGCATCGTCCAAGTGAGCCTTGAGAAAAAAGCCCACGTCTCGAAGCGGGGCAGTTTGGCTCGGGAGAATCCCCTGACACAACGCTTCGATTCGTGCTGGGTCAGCTCTCCTTGCGAGAGCTGACCCCTTTTGTCTTGACGCACAAACACTCCGACAAAGCGACGGAACCTGAGAATCGAGGAAAAACGGCGAAACACGGCGCCCGCGTGGTGCTTCCCCATCCTGCCAAAGCCGGTATCAAGCATCTATCCTCTGCGGTCTCTGCCGCGAAAATCGGCGCCACGGAGCCACAAGCAAAACCCGGGAGATTTCTCGCAAAGGCGCCAGGCACGCAAAGGAGGCAGACAGGATAATGGCGCCCTCGGCGCCACACAGGATGGACAGGATCGTCCTGTGCGAATTTTCTTTGGACAGGATTTACAGGATGAACAGGATATGGCGCAAGAGGAGAATCCTGTCATCCGGTCAAAATTCTTCTTTTCTGCGCCCTCTGCGCTCTCCGCGGCGAAACGCTTCGCGTCTTAGCGCCTTGGCGAGAGAAGACGAAATCCAGCTTGTGCCACGAAAATGAGCGACATGCAGCCCCGCCTTCGGGCGGGGTCTCCGGGTGAACAAAGTTCATGAGCGACTGCGGTGAGTCCCTCCCCCGCCAGCCACTTGGGTATTGACTTTTCGCGACATCCGGCCTATATTTGAAGCAAATATGGGGGATTAGCTCAATTGGCAGAGCATTTGGCTGGCAGCCAAAAGGTCACCGGTTCGACCCCGGTATCCTCCATTATCGTCCTTGTGACAGGAGATCGCTGCGCCTCCAGAAAACTCGTCCGAAGAGGCCAACATGATAAAAACCGTCCTTGTCGCCTGTCTGTTCTCCGCCCTTCTCATTCCGCCCGCGGAGTGTCCGTCCGCCGAGCCGGAAGAGCCTGCCTCCAGCCTTGTCTATCACCTGAGGGTCTTCAGCGCGATAGACAAAGTCGCCGCCACCTATGTTGGGAGAACTCTCTCGCTCGCGGAGAAGGAAGGCGCGAGGCTCGTCATTGTGGAAATAAATACGCCCGGCGGGCCTCTGGTCGGGGCGTGGGAAATGAGCGACAGTCTTCTTTCCAGCCGTGTCCCGACAGTGGCCTGGATCAATAAAAACGGCGCCTCCGCAGGGGCGATGATCGCCTACGCGTGCAAGTATATTGTCATGGCGCCGGGCGCCACCTTTGGAGCGTGCGTTCCCATCGCCGTATCGCCGATCCCCACCGAGGCGCCCATAGTCCTCCCTGAGAAGTTCGTTAGCTACACCAGGGAGCAAATCCGGTCGGTGGCGTCCGCCAAGGGACACGACGCCGATATAGCGGAGGCAATGGTTGACCAGGACAAGGAGATAAAGTTCTCCGAGAAGATTCCCTCTGCCCGGCGTGAGAAGCTCCTCGGAATCCTCGATGGATGGGACAAGGCAAGCCCAGAGGAAAAAGAGGAGTTCAAGTGGCTTCTGGATTCGTCCGGCGAGTTCCCCGAAGGGAAAAGAGAGGCTCTGAAGAGGTTTCTGACAGAGGACGCGAAAATTGTCGAGAAAGGGAAAGTCCTCACTCTTGACACCGACAAGGCATTTCTGCTCAACGTGGCGATTGGGAAAGCCGCCGCCCTCGAGGAAATCTTCCAGCTCAAGGAAATCCAGGCCCTGAACCTCCGCCGTCCCAGAGTCAAGACTATGAGCTGGTCGTGGTCGGAGCTTGCGGCGAAATTCCTTTCCAATCCTTTGGTGAGTAGCCTGCTCCTCATCGGGGGCATCATCGGAATCGCTACGGAGTTGAAGGTTCCGGGATTCAGCTTCCCCGGGATACTCGGAATAACCTGCATTCTGCTCCTCTTTTTTGCGAATTTCGCTGCAGGCGCAGCGCAGTGGACCGACCTGATCCTGTTCGTGCTGGGAGTGGCGCTGCTCCTTCTGGAGATTTTCGTGATTCCCGGGTTCGGAGTGGCGGGGATTCTCGGGATACTCATGATTGTCGGCAGCGTCTTCATGATGTTGCTCAAGAGCCCGGCGCCCTATCTGCCACCCACGAGAGACGAGACGCTGCGGGTCATCAAATGGATGAGTTCTTCCTTCATACTGGCTGCGGCGGCGGTTTACGTCCTGTTTAAGCTGCTCTCTCCGCGTGTGCCCGTCTTTGGGAGGCTCGTCCTGGGGACGGCGCAAAAGGCGCAGGAAGGCTACACAGCCGGTGACAGATTTGCGGCACAAATGAACGCGCTCGTCGGAAAAGTGGGTGAGGCAAAGACGATGCTCCGGCCTGCCGGGAAAGCCGTCTTCGACGGCAAGCTCTTTGACGTGGTCACCGAAGGTGATATGATTGAGAAAAGTTCAAGAATCGAGATCATCGAGGTGAAGGGGAGCAGAATCGTTGTTCAGAAAGTCAAGGAAGATTAAGAAAAGTTCCCCTGGACGAAGGGCAGTGTCCGGGGAGCGTAGGAAGGCAGCGCACGTTGGGCTTCATTCTAACTCTTGTGATTCTTGGGCTGGTCTGCATTCTTGTGGAGGTGTTCCTTCCGGGTGGGGTATTGGGGCTTCTGGGGCTGTTGCTTATAGCGATTTCCGTGGTTCGGGCGTACCGTGTTCTGGAGATAGGTCAGTTCGTTTTGTTCCTGTTTGGATTTGTGGCGGCGGGGGGAATTCTTTTCATCCTTGCCATCAAGGTCGTGCCGAAAACGGCTGTGGGGAAGACGCTCTTCCTGAGGAGTACCCAGAAAGGCTACGACGTCTCGGTCGCCCAGGATCAGGAAATGGTCGGGAAAGAGGGGATTGCGCTGTCCTATCTCCGCCCTGCTGGCGTGGCTGAGATTGACGGGAAAAGAGTCAACGTCGTAAGTGAAGGAGAATATATCGAGAAAAGCGCGCGGATCAGAGTCAGCGAACTCCGGGACAATCAATTAGTCGTGCGCAAAGTAGATTCGCAGCAACCGGCAAATCAAACGTAACTTTTGAGAAAAGCTTACAGGAGGTTCACGATGTTCAATCTCATCGCTCAGGCACCAAAGCCCGTACCCGTCGGGACTATCGTCCTCATCGTCCTCGGTTTTATCGTATTCATCTTCATTTGCATCTTTTTCTATTTCTTCAAAATCTGGATTCGCGCGTTGTTCTCCGGGGCGCCCGTCTCCCTGTTTAGCCTGGTCGGGATGAGGCTGAGGAAAGTCTCGCCTCTGGTCATCGTGGACGCCAGGATCATGGCTGTGAAGGCGGGCTTGGATGTCTCCACTAATGACCTGGAGACCCACTATCTCGCCGGAGGCAATGTGAACAAGGTTATTCGCGCGCTCATCGCTGCCGATAAGGCGAATATCGAATTAGGCTTCAAAAGAGCTACGGCGATTGACCTCGCCGGCAGGGATGTGCTGGAGGCTGTTCAGACCAGTGTAAATCCCAGAGTGATTGACGCGCCGAATCCAGCCAAAGGGGCGGACATGGTGGCGGCGGTCGCCATGGACGGAATCTCGCTCAAAGCTAAGGCCAAGGTGACCGTCCGGGCCAACATTGACAGGCTCGTCGGCGGCGCCACCGAGGAAACCATCATCGCACGCGTCGGCGAGGGTATCGTCACCACCATCGGTTCCGCCAAGAGTTACAAGGAAGTCCTGGAAAACCCCGACAGGATCTCTAAAAGCATCCTCGAGAAAGGACTCGATTCCGGAACCGCATTCGAAATCCTTTCGATTGACATTGCTGACGTGGACGTGGGCGAGAACGTCGGCGCCAAACTCGAGACGGAACGAGCTGAAGCTGATAAACGGATTGCCCAGGCCAGAGCCGAAGGAAGGCGAGCCATGGCGGCGGCCGTGGAGCAGGAAATGAAAGCCCGCACACAGGAAATGCGCGCCAAGGTCGTGGAGGCGGAAGCGGAAATTCCCAAAGCCATCGCGGAGGCCTTCCGGAAGGGTCTGCTCGGCGTCATGGATTATTACACTCTCAGGAACGTCCAGGCCGACACTTCTATGCGAGACTCCATAGCCGGGACAGGTCCCGCAGCTCCGGCGGAGCCGTCGGAGCCAAGGAGGTAAGCAAGGGGCCCTGCAGGCCGTGAATTGGCTTGTGGGAACCCGACCCCCCGCGGCGTAGGAGGCGTAGTACACGAATTGATAAATTTAGTATCCTGTTGAACTGTACCCCGCCAGAGGCGGGGCAGAACAGCACCGGAGGAATCCGGATAATCCTGTAAATCCTGTCGAAGAATACGTCACCGAATTTACGAATCAGGGCACTTGGCGAAGGAATCAAATGTGATGCTGATAGTTCCACGTGCGTACTTAGCTGACTCTGACGGCATCGAGTTCATCATTTTCCTGGTCTTCGTGCTGATTTCCATCATAGCAAGTTTGGTGAAGAAAGCGTCCGAGACCGCGAAACGCTCGACCCTCGCAGGCCCGGGTGCTCGCCCGCAACCGGGCGGCCCCGCGAGACCGAGTCCGAGGGCGCCGACTTTCTCGGAATTTATCCGACGCATTCAGGGAGCGGCGGAGCCGGAACGACCTGTCGCTCCCCTGGAAAGAGAAGTCAGGCAAACAAGGCCCCGGACCGTGCTGCCAACTCCTCCCTTGCCGCGACGGCCGACCGCCCAGCAGAAGCCCGCCATCCGCCCTGTCTCTATCCGTCAGCCCAGACTCAGACCGGTTGAAGCTCAAGCTCAGCGCCCCGCACCGGAAGCGCTGGCGGGCGCCAAGCTGTACGTGGAAGAGCCGCTCGAAGTCAAGGTTAGCTTGTCGGAACTTGTCAGCCAGCCCACAACCGAGCCACCGCGGGCTGAGCCTCGTGCGGCGGCTCTGGCTCGCCCAGGGATGGCCGTGCTTGAGAGTGGCGTGCACGCGGAGGGCGGACTCTCGACTTCGGAACTGAGAAGGGGTATAATCCTCGCCGAAATACTCGGCCCCCCACGGGCGCTGCGCCCTCGGCGGATGGGCCGGCGGCCGGGAGCTCCCCGGCCGAAATGAAAGAGGGTTTCGCGCAAAGGCGGTGTTGCTGAGGCGCCTATCGAGGATTCGACCCTGACCGATCCGCATGGCTGAGTATCAGCCACCTCTTCGCAGACAGCGCGACCGCGAGTTCGGACCCGACAAAGGCAACATCGCCGCTGGCCTCTTGGTGCTGTGATTCGTAGGTTCGGTGACGTACTACTGGACAGGATTACAGGATAAAGGGATGTTGGGCAGGTCATTTCGTGTGGGCTGAAGTCGTCATGCCTTCAGCATCGTAGTCTTTACATCCTGTTCATCCGGTCCAAAAGAAACCAGTCAGTCCTGCATACCTCATCGTACTTGTCAAATCGTGCGCTGAGTTGGCGCCGGAGTGGCGGAATTGGCAGACGCGCGGGACTCAAAATCCCGTGGGTGGCAACACCTGTGTGGGTTCAACCCCCACCTCCGGCACTTCTCCCGCAAGGACTTAGGTAAACAACCCTCCTTTCTTCAACGCCTCCAATTCCCCGAGTGTGACGCCAGTGTGACGGTTTTTTCTTGACATCCTGCGGAGTGGGTGCTATGTTAGTGCCGTTATACTTTCAATGGGTTCGCAAGGCACGCAGCATCGGAGGATCCAGCAATGGCCGTCAGGCAGCGTCCCAAATCCCCCTACTGGTCGTACGACTTCTGGCATCGTGGCAGGCGGTACAGGGGCAGCACTCGTAAGACTTCAAAGTTGAGGGCCAAGGAATATGAGCGGCGTCTTATCAATCAGCTGGAGACTGGGCGCGACCCGTTCAGAAGTTGGCCCGATGTCAACGAACTCTCGTCACAGTACCAGGCTTGGCTCGAGGTGAACAGGACGGCCCAGCACGCTGACAGGTCAAAGCGGGCGATAAAGAATGTTCTGGATCGGATAAGGGGCGTGAGAACAGCGGACGACATTAAACCTTCAAAGATCGAGGAGTTTAAGAGGCGCCGACTGAAAGAGGTTTCGTCAAGCACCGTCAATCTGGAGCTCCGTCATTTCAAGGCCTTCCTCAAACGGAGTGCCAAACAAGGGTGGCTGCCTCACGTGCCAGTCGAAATTGAACAGGTCAGGACGCCTGGGCGGGGGAGGGTTGTTTTCCTTTCCGAAAATGAGATAAACCCCTTCCTCGACAAGCTGAACCCGTGGGCTCGGGATGCGGCTCGTTTCATTCTTTTGACCGGCTTACGTCTTGACGAGGCCAGATTTCTCGAGTGGACGGACGTTGACCTTGAGGCGGGGGAGCTGTGGCTTCGGAACAAACCAGAGCTGGGCTTCGAGCCGAAAAACGGGAAGGAGAGGGCGGTTGCGCTCCCGCCGGAACTTGTCGAACAGCTTCGCGCGAGGGAACAAAAAGGCGGCTGGGTACTTCAGGGCGGAAAGGGCGGGCAAATCGACCGACGGACATTTCAGAGGGCTGTGGCGGTAGCCGGAAGAGCAGCCGGTCTATCAAAAACAATCACTCCTCACGTCTTGAGGCACACGTACGGAAGCCACTTGGTAATGAGCGGGGTAGACATTCAGACCGTCAAAGACCTCATGGGGCATTCCAGCATCACCACAACGGCGATTTACCTTCACACCGACCCAAAGCATCGGCGAGAGGCGGTAGCGAAGTTGAAACTGCCTCGTGGGGAAGAGACCGAGGAGAAGGTGATTCCGCTTCGGGGATAGCATCCAGCGCGAGCCCGCCGGTCGAGTTGTCAACTTTTCGTGTGGAAGTTGTAATCCTTCGCGAAGTAATGCGAATCGCTGGGAAAAACTGCATGGGCCGGGTGGTTGGTCCGGCGGTTTTCGCCACGTTCTTTTCTGGAAGAATTTGTCGGGAAAAAGGGGGCGAGCGATTTGCGCCGAAATGTCTTAGGGTTGCGCGCTCGGCGCTGGGAGGGCAGAACGACTGCGCTCAAATTCGACACATCCAAGCAGCATTACGAATGTGGGGCAATACCTGCACCTTTGCCCACGATCTCGACGAGGACGATTCCGCCACTTTCGGCCAGTTTTGACCTGTTTATGGCAAAAAGTGGACACGATTTGGTCACAAGTCAGGAGGAGTCCCCAGGGACCGTCAGCCCATTTGAGCCTGGATGTGAAGGTTGTCCATGCAAGACTGAAGGATGCGCACATTGCGAACCGGACTGCTAAAATCAGTAGACTGTCTGGATCATGGGGGATTTACTGAGGCTTCGAAAACGTGGAGGTCTCCGTCCCTGTAAAGACGGAAGACGTCCTCCGCCTGTGACTCGGTAAGCCACGCTTGGGAACGTTTGGTGACGTGGCAGCAAGCGCCCATGAAAGGTGGAAGACTCGGAATCTGCTCCGCTGAACCGAGGTCAAAGACGTACCAGAAGCCGTACAAGGAGACCAGCGTGCATACAGTCCCACTGGCGTCCGAGACGGCAACGAGAAGGTGTTCTTCCCATTTTCTGCTCGGTTGCTCATCGGCCCAAAGGTTTTCCATTTTGAACTCCGACGGATCAGACTCGCCACGGACGGCATCCGTGATTCGGCGAACGAACAGGGGCGATTTCCCTTTTCGCCGCAGCCAAGCGCAGACCGTCCCATAGCCCATCTTGAGTAAGACACGCTGTAGCATACGTGTGTCATAGATCAGGGCGACCTTATGCGGAGTTCCGGCCGGTATGTTCGAGGTTTCCCAGCGGCGCGGGTCGGGGTCGGGAAGACCCCCTTTCCCAGCGAGGAACAGAATTGCCTTAACAGCTTTCTCGAGTTCTTCTTCGTTCCGGGCGCAACCGTGGAACTCGCCTCTGGGCGAAAGATAGAGGCGAGGATTGAAGTCGGGGTCGGCAGACGCATCGGAAGCATATTCCTCCAAAAGCTCGTATGACACTTCGAGAACCTCACCGTCTGGGCGCGGATGTTCCGCCAATCTATCCCGAAGTGTACGAAGCAGCGTGTGGACATCCTCGGGGCATTCGCCGTGATAATACAAGTCCCCGGTCTCGATGTTTATTTCTATTGCCGGAAGGGTACGGGGACAAGGTTCGCCGCAACGAAGACTGACAACCGCGTATCTCCTGGTACCGGGGTTCTTCACCAAGAGAAGCTTCGCGTCAACCAGCCCACTGTATGGCCGCTTCTTATGGCGTGGCTTAAGACCTCGCGCGTAGCGATACAAGGCGAGCTGAGACCTCTGGGCAACTTCTCTTTCAGCTTGGGAGATACAGGTCTGACACTTCGAACACGAGGACACCCAAAGATCGGCATCCAAGGTGCCACCGAGGGCCTTGGGAAAGACGTGATCCTTTGTGATTTTGCTCGGCTGACCTCCGCACCAGTTGCACCTACCGAGTAGTGTCAACGACCTGATCCTCCTTGGTTACAGCTGGAATCCCGTTCGCCAAATGACATCGAGCGCATCTCGCCGGTGCGCCACGCCCCTTGTTCAGCTTGTGAACAGCTGCTCGCGCAGGAGCTTGGTTTCATTATCGTCTCCTGAAAGGATGCCGAGCTTCTGAATGAGCGGCAGCCACTCAGTAAAGGCTTGGTGGATGATTTCAACTGCGTCGCCCAGTGAGGCAGTGCCATCGTGAATCAAAAGCTCGACGGTAAACCGGATGGGTACGGGGTTGGCGACTAACAGCTCCTTGTCTTTGCCCGCTCCGCTGTAGAAGAACTCAATGGCCCCGCTCTTGCTGGTGTCAAAAATCACGTTTCCCAACTGCGGATTGAGCTTGGAACGATTTTCGCTTCGACCGTGCTTTTTCTTGTTGGCAAGATCGGCACAGATAAGGAGTCTCTGGCTCGTTTTCACGAATGCTTCAACGTCAGTGTTGTCGCCCGTGGCCTTTACCCATTGGTGCAGGCGGTCCTTCAAGTGCCAGACACGCTCCGCGAACTCCCATACTGCCCCCTGGATTCTCTCATCCGGCAAACTTAGATTCGCGAGCCCGCCGAGCTTCAGTCCGCTAATACGCCGTCTTGGTCGGAGATCAAATGCGACGTAAAAGCGGGGCCCCTCGGCCGGCAACGGGCTCAGCGGTTCGAACTTCTGGAGGGGAGCATGGAGGTCATTCCAGAGGCGGAGAATACTTCGCAGCTCACGGCGGATTTCAGCCGCTATGTTTTCGGTTTCGTCTTTTGAGGTGTGAGACGCTTTGCGGCTCATGCTGCTTTCCTGTGGAAGGTGCCTCCTCGAACTTTGAAAAGGTGCTCTTTTCCCAGCGGGCTGTGTGAAGTGCCCTACATCTTATCGGCATTTAAGAACGTCGGTTTCTGACAACCGATGTCTCCGCCGTAAAGGGCTTCCTCGCCGAACTTCGTGCCCCGTGCGGTCTAACCCTGCTGACTAATCTTACCGAGCACAGGGCGACATGTCAATGTTCCTGGGACTCCCGCAGCGATTCCGAAAGGTGGGTGTTGGCAGGGGGGTGTAGGAGGGGAGAAGGGGT
>CAZFAP010000141.1:0-12940 GCA_964516325.1 uncultured Verrucomicrobiota bacterium | reverse complement strand
TCCAACCGGCGCCGTCAACAACTTTTTGCGAATCCGAATTTGCTCCCACACCCCCATACCCCAACTCCCCCCAACTTCCCTATCTCCACAACCTTATCTGTCACTCCCTCCTTAGCCTTTCGGAATCGCTGGCTCGGAGGGTGAGCCGGTGCGGCACCGATTCTGCCGAGAGCTCGTGTGAAAGGGTTCGGAAAGACCGCCACCGCTTCTATGGTCGCTTTTTTTCTTAGAATCTCGTCATGATCCTCTCGAAGAGTCCGTTTGTTTGGATATAATGGAACTGATGGAGTCAAACTTGATTTTGCGGAAGGTCCATCCCCTCAGTTATGGGTGGTGAAGCTCGTGGGCAATCCCGGCATCCTTCGCAAGGGGGCGAAACCGCAGAGCGCGCAGAGATCGCAGAGACAGCGCCCCCGGCGGGAAAAGGGTGGTACGGGCCGCCTGCTCCGCCGCTGCAGGGGTCTTTCACGGGTCCCGCCCCGCCGTAACTGAGGGATTACGGGAAAAGACAAAAAGTTCCCGCCCGAAACTGAGGCATTACCGGAGGGTCGAACGAAAGTCCCCGATCACTGTCGGGAAACAAGTCCTTTGGAACGGAGGAAATAAACGATGACCGGAACAGGCTCGCTCAGACTTCGAATCGTGCACATGATGGCCATTGTTTTCGCGGTGGTCGGCTTTGCCGGAGCCGCCACGGAGGTGTCCCGCGAAGGCGAAAAATGGCTGCTCGGGAACGAGGAAATCCGCGTAACGGTTGATGCGCAATCCGGTACGTTTGCTGTGGTCGAAAAAGCGAGCGGACAGGAATGGAAGCAGATGCCGGGGGGCAAAGGGAACAGCGAGCCGAGGTTCAGAAAGGTCCAGAAAATTAGTGGCCCAGGACGCGGCATTTCGTTTGAGGCCGATTTCGGCCGACATCAGGGGAAGCCCGTCTCTCTGAGTGTCAGATGCACGCTCCCGGACAAAGGGGCGGATTTGTTTGTAGAGGCGGACATGGCTGAGAGGGGAATGGAAATCCCGAACTTGCCGTTCCTTCAACCGTTCGTGCAGGACTCGCCCGCGGGCGTTCTCGTCGTGGCGGATTACTCGAACGGGCATCTGATTCCGCTCGACATGAAGCCCTTTCCTCGGAGATGGTACTCCGCGTCACGGCTCGACATGCCCTGGGTGGGGATGTGCGATCTCGAGAAGGGATTCGGCTACATGATTATCATTGAGACCTCCGACGATGCCAGCATCGAGATGCAGACTCTCCGGGTCGGCGAGCGAGACCTGGCCGCCCCCCGCGTAATCTGGAGTGCCAGCAAAAAGCAGTTCGGCTATCCCCGCCGCTTGATCTACCACCTTACGGGGCGCGGCGGTTACGTGGCGATGGCGAAGCGGTATCGGGCGTACGCTCGCGAGCAAGGGCTTATAGTCACTCTGGCTGAAAAATCGCAGAAGAATCCAAATGTCGCGCGGCTGTTTGGAGCACCCGACCTGTGGGGGAACGCAACCCTGGCATTTGCTCGAGAGGCGAAAGCGGCCGGCGTTGAAAAGATGATCATCCACGGGCGCACATCGCCGGGGGACATGAAAGCCGTTAATGACCTGGGCTATTTGACAAGCGAATACGACAACTACACCGACGTCCGGCCGCTCGAACCCGGCAAAGAGATTGATTCCAACCACGACCACATCCCCGCGAGCGTCGTCCTCAAAGCCGACGAGGAGCGGATGAAAGCCTGGCTCACCTTTGACAAAAAGACGCAGTTCATGAAGCGCTGCCCGGCGCTTTGGGTTCGGACGGCGAAAATAGTTGTGCCTAAAGTGTTGGAGAAACACCCGTACCTCGGGCGGTTCGTGGATGTCACGACGGCGGAGGACCTTTACGAGTGCTACGACCCGGAGCATCCGCTGAGCCGCACGGAGAAGCGAGAATGCGGCGCGGCGTTGCTGGGCCACGTGCGGTCGCTGCAACTCGTAACCGGCGGCGAGCACGGCATCTGGTGGGCAGTGCCTTATCTCGATTACATCGAGGGAATGATGAGCGGCGGCTCCTACTCCTGGCCCGCTGGGCATCTCATTCATCCCAAATCGAAGGACCAGGAGTTCACAAGTCCCTGGGGAGGAAAGCTCGGCAAGTGGGAGGAATACGCGAAGTGGGGCATTGGGCACGAATACCGGGTTCCCCTGTGGGAGTTGGTGTTTCACGATTGCGTCATCTCCACCTGGTACTGGGGGGACGCGAGCGACTTCCTCCTCGATGCGGCCCCCGAGGTTACCGCGAAAAAGGACGCCTTCAACATTCTCTACGGCACGATTCCGATCCTGTGGGTGAACAAGGAGGGCGCCTGGCAGAAATCGCGCGACACTTTCTTGCGAACCTACCGCAACACCTGCAAGCTTCACGAGGTGATCGCAGGGATGGAGATGCTCTCCCACGAATTCGTCACGCCCGACCGCGCGGTACAGCGGACACGATTCTCCGACGGGACAGAGGCGATCGTGAACTTTGGCGAGACCCCGTTCTCTGCCGAACTCGCCGGAAAGAAATATCTCCTCCCGCAAAACGGCTTTGCCGTCAAGGGACCTCGGATTGAGCAATCGCTGTGCATTGTCAATGGACAACCCGTCACGACAATCGTCAGCGGCGAATTTCGCTATTCCGATACGAAATAAGAGGGTGGGAGAATGCAATGGGATTTCCTGCCGATCGCAGGCAGGTTAGGTTTATCGCGCGACCGGTTTCACACTGTCGTTTGCTTTTGGAGGAGAACAAATGAGTGAGTTCACGACCTATGGTGTCGGGCACAATGAGTTGTCCCGACGTTCGTTCCTGAAGCTTGGCGTAGCGGGAGCTCTGGGATTGGGTGTGCCGCTCTCTTTGAGCCGAACGGCTCGACCCGATGCCGCCCTCGACGAGGCAATCGTCAGGTTGGAGTACCTGACTTCGCCGGAGGAATTCCGGGAGTTCGGGCGGGAGAAACCTCCCATAGACCAATTCTCACCGGAGAAACGCCGCGAGGTGCGCCTCGACCGCGAAACCTGGCAACTGGAGGTCGTCGCTGATGAGGAAAGCGGCTGCAGAGTGGAGAGACCCCTCTCGAAGGAGTTGGGGACAGCACTCACCTATCAGGGTCTGATGACTTTGGCGGAAAAGCACGCCGTACGATTCCTCAAGGTGATGACTTGCACGAACATGCCGGAGCCGATCGGCATGGGCTTGTGGGAAGGCGTGCCGCTCCGTGAGGTGGTCTGGATGGCTCGTCCGAAAGCGAACATCCGCCGCGTCTATTACTGGGGCTATCACAACGATGACCCGAAGCAGCGATTCCAAAGCTCCCTGCCAATCGGGCGCGTGCTCGAAGACCCGCCCGGCGAACTGCCGGTCATCCTATGCTACAAGCTCAACGGCCAGTGGCTTCTGCCGAAGGGCGGTGCGCCGGTTCGATTGATCGTGCCCGAAGCCTATGGGAACAAATCAGTCAAGTGGGTTCAACGAGTAGTTCTCACGAACGACTATCAAGTTAACGACACGTACGCTTTGTGGAACAACGACGTGGAAACCTCCATGAAGACGCAGGCGCGGTTCATTCGCCCTCCGACGGAAGCAAAGGCGCGACAGTCGTTGCCGCTGGTAGGCCTCGCACAGGTGGGCATGTCCGGTTTGAGCAAAGTCCAATACTCGCTTCAACCTGAGGATGCTCCAGTGGCGCCGGACGATCCTTACTTTACCCGGCTCGACTGGAAGGACGCGCAAATCCTGCCACCCCCGAAGAATTGGGGAGGTGGGTTGCCCGACGGCAAATTGCCTCCGATCCCGCTCCAGTTCGACCCGCAGACCGCCGAGCCCCGGTCATGGCCCCTGCGATACACGATCGTGCATTGGGCTGCGCTGCTGACAGAGCTGCGCCCGGGCCGATACTGCCTCCGCTGCCGAACGATTGACGCCAATAGGATCGCTCAGCCGATGCCTCGTCCCTTCCCCAAATCGGGCAACAATGCCGTCCAGGAGGCGCGGCTCGTGGTCAGCGACTGAGACTCGCGGACTTTCTCCGACTGCCGTTTCAGGCGGTTTCCGCCAGAGCGCTGTTGATTCGCTGGATCGCCTCGTCAACTTCTGCGGTGCTCTTGAACCCGATCACTACGGCATCTAACAGGCTGGACTGCATCGCAAAGCGTATGGACTTCTCCCGGTCTTCCGGCTTGGTAAAATCGCCGTTGGCTATGAGTTTCATGCCGATGATGCCGTGTCCTTTTCGCCGCACGGTCCGAATCTGCTCCAGAACGGCGGGCACGTGGGATACATCGCTTTTCGCATTCCAGTTCTCCGTAGGCGTGTCCATGTGCGCGCCCTGCGGATTGATTCGAATGAGATGAACGTCCATCCAATCCAGTTCTGCCGACCGAGTTAACGCTGGGACGCTGTGGAATGAGGCGCCGTGGGCCCGGATGATTTTCTTTTGTTTGGCTTCCTCGAAGGCGTCCATCAATCTCTTGCGCTCCGTGTCCCACGTTTTCGAGACGGCACAGTGGGTGAGCAAGCTGTCAATGTAATCCACGTTCAATTCTTTGCGGAAGCGGTCAAGCACCTCGAGAGGCTTCTCAGGGACTCCGCCCATCTTCGTTTGAATGAAGAGCTTCTCTCTGGGCAGTCCCTTGATTGCCTCGCGGACCCATTCGTGAGTCCTGTACGACTCGGCGGTGTCTATGTAGGTGATGCCCTGGTCGTAGGCGTAGCGAATCAGCCGATTGAACGCCTCGTGTCCCAGACTTCGCTGGACTTCACCGCTATTGGTGCCGGTACCGATCCCTAACCGACTTAGCTTCAACCCTGTCTTACCCAGGGTAACCTGATCTACAGCCGTTCGCCTGGACTTTTCCGCAAGAGCCTGAAAGGCGAGTGGGGACAAGAAAGCCCCGCCGGCAAGAACCGCTGTCCTTTGAATGAACTGACGTCGTGAGATTTTCGTTCTGTGCATGGTTTTGGCTCCTTTGTTGGGCTTCCGACAATCGCTCCTGCGACAGAATGTTGCCGCAGGGCGGCAATTGGTTTCGAGTGAAGAGACAATCGCCAAAGGCGATACTGCATGCAATGTTGGCTTGGTCCTTTTGGGAAACCGTACCTGGGCTTATGGGTGCTCCCAACGGAGATTTCCACAAGACACCGCCTCAGATCGTTCCTGAACCTCGCCGGGCAGTAGCTTGCCAAATTCGTTTCTGAACTGCAATCCCTTTCGCGCGCTCCGAACGGGGCATGAGGCGGAGCAATTACCACAAGGCCCGCCGCGTCAAGGATACCGGACTGAGCTCTGCGGCAGGCTCGATTCTTGCTACGGAACAACAGCGAACGAGTCAAACGATGACACAGTACAAGGGGACGAGGTCTAACCCGTGACTCAAAGCTATCCCCTTCCAGAGAATAGCCCCCGTCTCGGTTCAGTCTTGACCGGGGTTACTGGGCTAACAGGAGCGACTTGGGGCATCCACTCCCGCAGTTAGCAGCGATTGCTTCGGTGGCTGAGATTGTCCGGCGTCGCGGGTTCCAGCCGAGGATTACCCGGAGCGCGCGGGCGGCTGTGTGGTTTCACCCAGTTGCGGTTTTCAATCACTATGGAGGGCGCGGATCATGAAGGAGAAGCGGCAATACACCGTTTTGCGGGCTATCGGCCAAAAGTTTCAGGAGCTACCAGGCTGGGAGAAAATTGCGGGGATTTCGCTCACGATTCTGCTGGGGGTCATCGTCGCGTGCGGTGTGGAGAGCCTCCAGACCGGCATCTTGATTTACCAAACGACTATGGTCACCGTGATAGCTTTGCTCGTGCACAAGTACGCGAAGCTCGCGGATGTGTTGGCTCGGTCGGGCTCCACCCCCGAGAGGGCGGCGCCGAAAGAAAATCGGATCGCCACGGCGAGAGAAGCAATAAAGGAAAAGCTCCTCCTGCGCGAGCTTCTGGAGGAACTGCGAAAGGCACAAACCACCGGAAAGCCCCCTTTTGACCTATCTGCCTGGGAGCGAAACGCTGACAAGCTGAGGCCCTCCAGGGAGCTTACAGACCTTGAAGTGGAGAAGATTGCTGCCTGCTACAGGCACCTGATGAAGGAGAACGCCGAAGTCAACCGTTGGAAAGACCTGGAGATGAGACTCAAGGGCCTCGTGGACAGCCTGAAAAGGGGGCATGTCCACACGACCCTTCAACAAATGGCGCAAGACAACAAAAGCGCGATTGCATCAGTAATCTCCATCCTCGACGGCCATTTGAAACAATGGTGCGAGTTCGGGCCCAAAGAGCACGAGGCTGCCGTGCATGCCGATTCCCCTCATCCCACAGGCTACCGATCGGTAACCGCGGCGCCTCAGCGATGACATTACTCCTGACCCGCCGCCGTTCGTCCGAGCGCTTCCGGGTCCCCTCCGCGAGCTCAGCCCGCAAGCCCGGAGCGGCCTGTTTTCGCATCCACGGAGACAGAGCCAGCCCTTCCGCAAGAAAACGCGAAAAGGCTTTGCCCATCCCCAAAGACCTCCCACCAATATTGACTCGCCAGTCAGACTCTGACTATCATAGGCACAACCGGGGCTTAGCAAGAGAGTCCCCCTTTGTTTATGGAGCGAACTTTCGGAGGCCCCTATGAGAAACGACCCGACATCGCGATCGGCTAAGGCGGCGCTTCGGGAGCGGGTCAAGGAGCTGACCTGCCTCTACGGCATTGCTCAGGTAGCCGCAAAGCCGGGGAGGTCCCTGGAAGAGATGCTTCAGGAGATCGTCGAGCTTCTTCCTCCCGCCTGGCAGTATCCCGAAGTTGCCTTCGCCAGAATTGTTCTGGACAATAGTTCCTACTCGACCCCCGGTTTCCGCGAGTCTCTTCAAAAACAGAGCGCCGGCATTGTCGTGGGCGGTGTTCCCCGCGGCGTCGTCGAAGTCGTGTACGTGGAAAAAAGACCCGAGCTCGATGAGGGCTCCTTCCTGAAAGAGGAGCGAAGCCTCATTGACGCAGTCGCCCGACAGATAGCCCTGATTATCGAGCACAAACAGGCCGAGGAGGAAAAGCTTCGCCTCCACGAACATCTTCGACACACGGACCGTCTGGCTACCATTGGCCTGCTGGCGGCGGGCGTCGCCCACGAACTCAATGAGCCTCTTGGAAGCATCCTCGGATTCGCGCAGCTTGCGAAGAAATGCCAGGGCCTCCCTGACTCCGCCAGGCAGGATGTGGAGAAGATAGAATCCGCATCCCTCCGTGCGCGGGAAGTGATTCGAAAGCTCCTCGTCTTCGCCCGCCAGACCCCTCCTCAGAAAACTCGCGTCAACCTCAATCGCTTAGTTCAGGAGACCATATCTTTCCTCAAGGCGCGCTTCGCCGAGGCCGCGGTCGTGCCGGAGTGCTCCCTTTCGCTGGATTTGCCAGAAATCTCCGCAGACCCGGCCCAACTGGAGCAGGTCCTCGTGAACCTCGCCGTCAATGCCTTGCAGGCCATGCCCGACGGCGGTAAGCTCACGGTGCTCACGGGAGTCCGCGGCAGCGACGTGTTGTTGGTTGTCGAAGATACGGGCACCGGAATGAGCGATGACGTCCTCAAGCAGATATTTGTCCCCTTCTTCACGACAAAGGATGTGGGTCAGGGGACGGGCTTGGGCCTGCCGGTCGTTCACGGAATCGTCACCTCGCACGGGGGGACGATAGGGGTCGAGAGCAAGGTCGGTCGCGGCACTCGGTTTGAAATTCGACTCCCCGCGGGTGCGACACAAAACGAGAAGGAAAACGCCTGATATGTCATCCTCTTGTGGCAGAGAACGCATCCTGGTGGTGGACGATTGTCCAAGCACACTGGAGGTCGTCCAGCGAAACCTGGCAGCCGAAGGATACCAGGTTCTCACGGCGCCGGGTGTGCCGGAGGCAATTGAGGTGCTGGAGGGAACTCCGGTGGATTTAGTTGTTACCGACCTCAAAATGCCCAGGGTCAGCGGCCTGGACCTGGTTCGGCACGTCCGCGAGAACTTTAAGGACACCGAGGTCATGATGATTACCGGCTATCCCTCCATTGAAGGCGCGGTCGAGGCGGTCAAAACCGGCGCCGAGGAGTACCTCGCCATTCCTTTCACCGACGAGGAACTCCTGTCTGCCGTCCGCCGCGCCCTCGACAAATTGCGCATGCGCAAGTACGGCTGGGAGGCCGCGAGCCAGACCCCCCTTTCCCCTCACGGGCTCGTGGGTGAGTCGGAAGCCATGCAAAAGGTCCTCCGCGCTATTTCCAAGGCGGCTTCCACGTCTGCTACCGTCCTGATTAGTGGCGAAAGTGGGACGGGCAAGGAACTCGTCGCCAGAGCCGTCCATTATAGCAGCGCACGTTCTTCGGCCCCGTTCGTGCCTGTCAACTGCGGCGGCATCCCGGAAGGTCTCCTCGAAAGCGAGCTTTTCGGACACGTCAAGGGAGCCTTTACCGGCGCCACGGAGACGCGGGCGGGGTTCTTCCATGCCGCCGACAATGGCACAATCTTCCTCGACGAAGTGAGCGAGATGAGTCTCTCGATGCAGGTAAAGCTTCTTCGGGTGCTTGAGGATAAGGAGATATGCATGGTCGGGTCCAATCGGTCGCGAAAAGTTGACGTGAGGATTTTGGCCGCGACCAACAAGGACCTGCCGAGTCTTGTGAGAAAGGGTGCTTTTCGCGACGACCTATTCTACCGGCTCAACGTCATCACGATCACCGTCCCGCCACTGCGCGAAAGGGGAGACGACATTTTGCTGCTGGCTCAGCACTTCGTAACAAAATTTGGCGAGGAGTCGGGCAAGCCTCCATGCCGCTTTTCTGACAATGCCCTGCAAGTCCTGAGGAGCTACGATTGGCCGGGCAATGTGCGAGAACTCGAGAATGTGATTCAGCGCCTGGTGGTAATGACCGACGGGGACTTGATTGAGGTGCCTGACCTTCCGTCACTACTGCGATTCTCAGCCCTGCGGAAAACTGGATTCACGCGAACCCTCGCGGAAGTGGAAGCCGAATATATCCGCAACGTCTTGGCGAGCGTCAACGGCAACAAGACGCGCGCCGCGGAGATTCTCGGGATAGACCGCAAGACCTTGCGGGAGAAACTCAGCAAAATGGGAAGCTCCGCGTGCTGATTCTTTCACGCCGGGGAAATTCTCTCCGGAGGTTCAAATCTCCCCGCTGATTTGTTGCATTCCAGACGGGTGCCGCAAAAGAACGGGGCTGCCTTCCATCGAAAAACTTCACTCCGTCGAATGCGGTGATTCTATTCGACGCACCCGACTCTCTCGTCGAACCCCAGTCGTCGCGCAAACCCAAATTCGCCGCTATCACCAATTCCTGGTATGGCGGTTGCTCCCGCCTTCACCCAAAAGGTTTGAGACTGTGCAAAAAGAGGGAAGCGCCATGCCCGAAAACGTGGAACGCCGCGGACTGTGCTCGACGTGCAGGAACGCTGCGACCTGCACGTTCACCACAGGTCACAAGAAACCGGTCGTGGACTGCGAGGAGTTCGACGCTGAAGAAGCTTATCACGTAGAGACCACCGGGAGAGACAGACCAGCTCGGACGTATCCCTACTCCGCTAAGGAGGAAGACTTGGATAAATCTCTTGGGCTTTGCGGAGATTGCGAGAACCGTGAAGCCTGCGTCTTTCCGAAGCTTGAAGGCGGTGTCTGGCATTGCGAGGAGTACAGTTAAGATGACGCAACACACGCCCCCAAACAAGGAGGGTATTCAGGTGCCCGAGGATCCACACTTCGAAAAGACTTTGGGAATCCTGGAGAGGCACAACGACGGTCGTGGCGCACTGATCGCCGTCCTCGAAGGAATCCAGACAGAATATGGCTATCTTCCGGAGGTTGTGCTGAGAACCGTCGCTGAGAAGATGGGCCGCTCCCTGGTTGACGTATATGGCGTCGCGACTTTCTACCGCTCATTCAGGCTGCAGCCCCGAGGCAAGCATGTTATATGTGCGTGTTTGGGCACGGCCTGCCACGTTCGCGGCGCGCCGATGGTGGTCGAGGAGTTCGAGCGGCAACTTGGAACCAAGTCGGGCGGGACAACACCAGACAAGAATTTCAGTTTGGAGACGGTCAACTGCTTGGGGGCCTGCGCCCTCGGGCCAGTCGTCGTCACTGATGGCCATTATTTCTCAAAGGTCAGAAAATCAAGAGTTAGGCAGCTAATAGATGATGCCCTGCAAGGGCTCGACAAGACTGACATCGGGCATGACAAGCGGATATTCCCCATTGACGTAAGCTGTCCCCGGTGCAACCACAGTCTGATGGACAAGAGCGTCACCATAGACGGCCGTTCCTCAATCCGGCTAACCATATCTTTTGACCACAAACACGGTTGGCTTAGGCTATCCTCACTGTATGGTAGTTATAATATCTCGGCCGAGCACGGTATCCCCATAGGCACGGTGGTGAGTTTCTTCTGTCCGCATTGCCACGCGGAACTAATCGGTTCCTGGGAATGCCCCACTTGCGGGGCGCCGATGGTACCGATGATCGTCCGTGGAGGTGGTGTGGTGCAGATTTGCTCGCGTCGTGGATGCAAGAGCCATATGTTGGATCTGGTCTGATCTACATGGCATTGTGGAGACATGTTACTGGGCCTGTGAACTCCGGTAAGGTAACGCGATGCCACGATTATCTTCCATCGATGAACTAAACGAACTACGGAGCGTCCTTCACGATGGCATTGACGAAGACAAGCCTCGCATAGTTGTCTGCGCCGGAACTGCCTGCCAGGCAAGTCGGTCAAGCGACATCATTCGCGTCGCGAAGAGACACATTATTGAAAAACATCTTCTCGATGGGGTCTCGCTTCGGGTCACGGGATGCCATGGCTTCTGCGAGATGGGGCCTTTTATCCTCACTGAGCCACAGAACGCATTTTATGCGCAGGTATCGCTTGATGACGTCCCGAGGATCATTGAGGCGTTGCTCTCCGGCCACTATGTGGAGGACCTATTGTATCGGGACCCCGTCACAGGGGAAAGATACCACAACCGCGACGATATACCATTCTTCAAGAACCAGCAGCGTGCTATCTTACGCTTAAACCAGAAGGTGGATCCGATTCGCATTTACGACTACATCGCCCAGGGGGGATACAGTGCTCTGGAGAAGGTGTTATCTAACCGGAACCCACGGTGGGTACTGGAGGAGGTCAAACGCTCGGGGTTGCGCGGTCGCGGGGGCGCCGGTTTTCCCACGGGGTTGAAGTGGGAGTTGCTGGCAAAGCAGCCAAACGGCGACGGCAAGTTCCTCGTCTGCAACGCGGACGAAGGTGACCCCGGCGCCTACATGGACCGGAGCGTCCTCGAGGGCAATCCACAGAGCATCATCGAGGGAATGATCATCGGCGCCTACGGTACCGGGGCAACGGAAGGCATGGTCTACGTTCGGAACGAATATCCCATCGCTATCAAGCACCTCGTCATCGCGCTCAGGCAAGCTCGCGAACACGGACTCTTGGGTGAGCACATCCTGGGGACCGCCTTTTCCTTTGACATCAGGCTGGTTAGGGGCGCCGGCGCATTCGTATGCGGGGAAGAAACGGCACTGATGAGGTCTATCGAAGGGAAAATGGGTGAGCCGCGCCAGCGGCCGCCATTTCCCGTAGAGAAGGGGATCGATGGCAAGCCTACGGCCATCAACAACGTTGAAACCTGGGCCAACATCCCTCTCATTTTCTCGCTCGGGGCGGAGGAGTTCGCAAAAACCGGGACCGAGGGTAACTCCGGAACCAAGATATTCAGCCTCGTCGGCAAGATCAAGAATACAGGCCTTGTCGAGGTGCCGATGGGCGTCACCATCAAGGAAATCGTCTTTGACATCGGCGGCGGGCCGGTGGGCAAGGCTAAGATAAAGGCGGTTCAGACAGGCGGGCCTTCGGGAGGGTGCATCCCTGCCGAAAGGTTCGATCTCCCCATTGACTATGAGAGCCTGACCGAGGCGGGTTCAATGATGGGTTCAGGCGGAATGATCGTCATGGACGAGAACACCTGCATGGTGGATGTCGCTAAGTACTTCATGAACTTCCTCAAAGATGAGTCCTGCGGCAAGTGCTTTACCTGTCGCAAGGGAACACAGAGGATGTACGAGATCCTCGACGATATTTCTAAGGGCAAGGCGACCCTTGACCAACTGAATCTTCTCGAGGAACTCGCACACGTCGTGAAAGACACTACGATGTGCGGACTTGGGCAGACGGCGTCGAATCCGGTTCTCAGTACCTTGCGCTACTTCCGCAATGAGTGCGAGCGCCATGTGGTTGACAAAAGATGTGATGCTTTCGTCTGCCATGACCTCGTGGGTGCTCCCTGCCAGGCAGCTTGCCCTCTGGGCACCGAGGCCTGGCGATACATTGCCCTCCTTCAAAAGGGCGAATATGAAGAAGCCTATAAGGTTATTAGAGCCAGCAACCCCTTCCCATCGGTCTGTGCTCGGGCTTGTGATCGCAAGTGCGAGCAAAGATGCAAGCTTGCAGCCAGCGGGGGTGAGTCCGTTGCTATCCGAGCCTTGAAAAGATTCGTGACTGATCGCGTTGATCCCTCGGTGTACAAGCCAATGAGAGTTCTTCGGGAAGGCGAGGACGCACCCAAAGTGGCAGTCGTAGGGGCAGGCCCAGCCGGCCTCTCCGCCTCTCATTACCTTTCTCTCCTCGGATACAAAGTGACAATCTTCGAGGCTGAAAATGAACCAGGCGGAATGCTTATCAGTTGTATCCCCGCGTATCGCCTGCCCCGTGATGTCGTGCGCAGGGAAGTAGAATCGCTCCTTGATGAGAATATCACCCTCAAATGCGGAACCGCCCTGGGCCGTGACACAACTATTGACGACCTCTTTACGGATGGTTTCAGGGCGATTTTCTTGGCGATAGGAGCAGACAAGAGCTGGCGGCTGGGGCTCGAGGGAGAAAACCTCCAGGGGGTCTATTCGTCCATGGAGTTCCTGA
>CAZFAP010000140.1:0-13050 GCA_964516325.1 uncultured Verrucomicrobiota bacterium | reverse complement strand
GATGGGGTAGCCGTTGGACGATTTGACGCTTCGATACGGTCTGCCGCAGTTGTGGTAGGAGAAGGCTCTGTCCATGATTTCATCGTCGTTCCCGACGAGGGCCCCTCCTTCGCCGCAAGGCAGATGCTTCGACTCCTGGAAGCTGAAACAGCCGAGGTCACCGAGGGTGCCGCACTTTTTGCCTCTCCATTCCGCGAGCCACGCCTGGCAGGCGTCCTCGATCACCTTGAGGTTACGCTTCTTGGCAATTGCATTGATCTTGTCCATATTTGCCGGCAGGCCCAGAATGTGGACCGGCAGGATCGCCCTCGTGTTCTCGTTGATTCGTTCTTCTATTTTGTCCGGGTTTATCTGAAAGGTTTCGGGGTCGGTATCGGCAAAAACCGGCAGGGCACACGAATTGATAACAACGTTATACGAGGCGATGAAGGTATATGGGGAGACAATGACCTCATCGCCGACGCCGACATCGAGCACGTGGAGGGCGGTGAGTAGAGCATTCGTGCCGTTCACCGTGCAGACACAGCGTTTTGCCCCCATCAACGCGGCATACTTCTCTTCAAATTGGGAGACTATGTTTCCGCTGCCTCTGTACCAACGGCCACTTCGCAGGATAGACAGGACCGACTCTTCGTCAGACCTATCCCAGACTGGCCAGGAGGGCCAGGGTTTGGTTCTGACCGGCTGACCACCGAGGATTGCGAGTTTACCCGCTTCCTTGCCCGCCTCTGCATGGAGAGGGATTGCCCTTGAGGCTGCCGCGGCGATTGTCCCGACGGATGCCGCAGCCAGAAACTGCCGCCTGGTGAGATTCGTCTTGTTCATCTCTAAGCCCTCCAGTTTTGTGAAAGGTTTACTACAGCTTCTCACGAACTCCGTTCAACCGGGCACCGCGAGAATGGCTCCCTCAGGCCCGTTTTTTCTCGCCAAGACGCTAAGACGCCAAGAATTCCCGATGTCCCCATCTTTGCGTCCTTCGCGGCTTTGCGAGAGGGCTTCCCTATGGCGATCAGCGCTGCGTAGCGATCATTTTCACGGCAGAGAAAGAACACACTGGAGCAATGCGCGTGCTAACAAGACCGCGCGCGTTTCTATAATCATATCACGCTAAGCTTGTCTCTGTTCTCATACACCTTAATGATGGCATTGGCAATGTCCAATTCCGTCTGAAGCAGAACACATACGCTCAACCTGCCGGGAAATCCGTCGCCCCGCCGCCGGCGGCGTTGCGAAAGTCGTTCGGTCTGTGGTGAAGTCCTCCGTCCTACCGGTTTCGTTCCAACCAGCGCCTGTATCGTTCCCGTTGTTCCTTCTCAAGCTCCGCCGGCGTGATGTTCCAATCGAACGCGTCGTAGATTTTCGCCCTGAGAGCTCCGAAAGCAGGCCGCGTGCTGTTCGAATCGGCGTGCATGGGATCTGGTACGGAGTCTCGCTACGGGCCCTGCTGCTGATCGCCAACGAGGCGCTTCTGAATCTCGACAATCTCTCTGCGAAGAGCCTCCGCTTCGCCGAGCCGGCCCAGATGCTCGAGCGTAATTGCCAGGCTGTTCATTGATTTAAGCGTGTCAGGGTGCCCTTCGCCGAGCCTGCCCTGTCGAACGTAGAGGCACCGCCTCAGGATTCCCTCTGCCTCATCGGATTTGCCCCTCTCGTCGAGAATGACTGCCAGGTTATGCATACCGCTGAGGGTGTCCGGGTGCTCCTCGCCCAGTGCACGGCGTTCGGTCTCGAGACACCGCCTCAATAGCGATTCTGCCTCATCGAGCTTGCCCTGAGCCCTGAGCGCGAGCCCGAGGTTTGCCATCGAATGAAGGGTATCCGGGTGCTCTTCCCCCATTACTCGGCGCTTGATCTGGAGTGTCTGCCGGTGGAGCGCTTCCGCCTCGTTGAGCCTGCCCTGCTCCTCGAGGACCAGAGCCAGCTCGTTCATGGACCTGAGCGTGTCAGGGTGGTCCTCCCCCAAGGTACGTCGCCTGGTCTCAAGTGTCCTCCTATGGATCGCCTCCGCCTCATCGAGCTTGCCTCGTTCCTGCAGTACAATTCCCAGGTTGTGCATCGCACTAAGGGTATCATAATGCAGCGGTCCCAGGACGCGGCGTTTCGCCTCGATGGATTGTCTGAGGATGCTCTCCGCTTCCTCCAGCCTGCCCTTTTCTCGGAGCAGGATCCCCAGATTGCTCATTGAGGCGAGGACATAGGGGTGCTCCCCGCCCAAGGCGCGGCGTCCGATCTCAAGGGATTTCCTCCAGACTGCCTCTGCCTCGTCCAGCCTGCCCTGGCCATCCAGCGCTATCCCGAGGTTCGTCAAGGCCCCGATTGTGTCCGGGTGCTCATCGCCCAGGTCACGACGGCAGATGTTGAGAGCTCGCGAAAGCTGCGTCTCAGCAGAGCGATAGAGCCCGAGTGCCGAATAAGTGCTTCCTATCGTGGCCCGAATTGCGGCTTCCACCTCGCGATGCTTCGCGAACCGATCGCCAAGACCCGATGCAGCATGGTCTAAGAGTTCACGAACAGTGACCTCGCGTCCGCGAGCTTCTGCTGGATCCACGGAAGCCAGCATGCCTTGCAGGAAGCTGTTGATTGCTGTGGACTTGTTCGCCTCGCTGCGTGCCTTTTTCTCGGCCGCCACTGCGCGGTTTCTCGCGGCGCTCGTGATGAAATACGCGGTTGAGATGACGATGACAAGCAGGGCTGTCAGGCTGATGGCGCCCCAGCGGATGGTGCCGGCGATTTTCTCTCTCCGCGCTCTGCGAGCAATCGCGGCATCAACCCTCTCGTGCAACTCCTTCGGGCTTTCTAAACGTCTGTCACCGACCCTGAGTCTCCCGCTCTCATCGCCCATCGCAGTCACCTGGGACTGTGCGAGAGCCAGGTCTCGCCTTTCCAGAGCGATTTCGACGAGTGTCTCACGGGCCTTTCTCAGTCCGAGCACTCCGGCCTCGTTGTCCCCCCACAGCTCAATCGCTTGCTGGTATGCCGCAATGACCTCCGAGCACTCGGTGTAAACCTGTTCTTTTGCGACCTCCTTGAGGCATGCAAGGCGCCATTCCGCCACAGACGAAAGCTTGAGGCTTTCAGCATGGGATACGTATTCCCGGACTGCCCGCTGGAAGTCCTTGACTGACGCGTAACGATCGGCGGGGTCGGTCACCATCGCCTTCAAGGCAATCTCGACCAGCTCCCCCTTCTTCTCCGTCGGCTGGATGACGTTCTCCATCGCCGCGTGGATGCACCCGTACACATCCTCGCCAGTGTGCGGTCTGAGACCTGTCACGATCTCGTAGAGGATGCCCCCCAGAACGTAGATGTCGCTCCACGGGCCAATCTGCGAGAACTCACAGCTTGCCATCTCTGGCGCCATGTAGCAGGGAGTCCCCGCAAAGCCCGATTCGGGCGTCAGCCGCTCAGCCTTGTCGCTTCCTGAGCTTGCAGCAAGCCCCCAGTCCATCACCAAAACCTCCCCGTAGTCCCCCAGCATCACGTTTTCGGGCTTCAGGTCTCGGTGGATGACGCCCTTGTCGTGGGCGAAGGCAACGGCGTTGCAGACCGATAGAAGAATCCGGAGATTCTCGTCAAGAGGCTTGTCCCAGATTACGTTGTCCCAGGGAGTCCCCCGAACCTGCTTCATGGCGTAGAACAGCGTGCCTTCCGAGGTCTGGCCGTAGTCGTGCACGGGGGCAATGTTCGGATGGTCAAGCTCCCCTGTTACCAGGGCCTCAGCGGCAAACTTGCTCCTCGCCTCGGAGTCTCTGGCTGCGTCGGGGCGCATCATCTTCACAGCGATCTCGCGGTCAAGCGATTCCTGCCTCGCCGAGAACACTACCCCCATGGCCCCCGCACCCAGAAGCTTCAGAAGCTCGAAGTCTGCTGCAACGGCTCCTTCCTGCTCTACTTTCGCCTTCGAGAGTCGTCGTACCTCCGGCAGGACCTTCGATGCCGCCTCCAGGCGCGCGCGGACACCACCAGCCTTGATTGACTCGCTCGGGGATGCATCAGCCGACACCGCCCCCGCCCAAAGACTCCGTGCATCCTCGATTGTCCTGGCATGCTCTGGCGCGCCGGCCGCGAGAGAATCTCTCACAGTGTCCCGTGGCTTGGCGCTGCCATTCTCAGAATTCTCTTTCTCACCGCCTCTTCCCGTAAGTTCTTCCATTCTTCCCCTCCTCCAAAGCTCTCCTGACTTACTTTGTCTTGCTGCGAGTGCCGATGATCTATCTGAATCCCAACGACGCGACGGGCCGAGGGCGAGGTTCATCCCCCGTCGGCCTGCCACTGGCAAACAATGGCGTCATTGCCCGCGCAGCTCATCGCCGAGCTGATAGCCAGCGATAAACATCGGTTCCCAGTACACAGGGCCGATGTAGATTTGCCCGCCTGCGGATAGATTGAGGACTGAGGAGCCGTGATGAAGGCACCGCACGATAGGCACCACGTCTCCAAAAAGCTTAATCTGTTGCGCTTTCCAATCCCTGCACGCCATGCCCGCCGCGCTCCACGCAGCCGAAAGCACCGTCGGCGATAGCTCGTAACCATAGCTGCACGGAAGCTTTGGGTCGGGCCAGTATTGCGACACGTGTTGGGGATCGTTCGAGCACAGAAGCGTTTCGGCGCTCAAGTATGTCGGCACGAGAACGGAAAGCCAGTTGGGGGCCTGGTCTTTTTCTTTCTGGTACTTGGCGATGGCATCGTGAATCTTGCGGAGGTTTTTCGCACAGGCCTGCATTGCCTCGGGGATTTCAAGATTTTCCTTTGGAATTGTGAACTTGCTGGCGCCGGGTGGCAATGGTTTGGCAGGTGTTGTCTTGAGTTGCTGGAGAGCTCGTTGAGCCATGTCTTTCGCCCAAGAGTCCCCAGGGGATTTTCCGATCTTCTCGTACTCCGCAATTGCCCTGTCAGGCTTGCCGGCTTCTTCGTGACACTTTGCCAAACCGAGGCGATGGATTCCTTTTTCGTAATCGCCGGATGCCAGGGAGACCGCTTTCTCATAGAAGGCGATTGCATCGTCGTTCAAGTTGCATTCGGAATGCACCTTCGCCGCGAGGGCATAGGAATCGGCATCCGGAAGAACCTTCCTGGCCATTCTCTTGGCCGCTTCGACCGCCTTGTCTTGCGTGCCAGCTCGCTTGTACGAGAAAGCTAAGTCTGCATAGAGCCTGAAGTTGTCGGGGTCTAAGACGATAGCTTTCTCATACAGCTCGGAAGCTTTCTCGTGCAATCCTTGTTGGGCATAGATCGCTCCCAGCATATCATATAGAGCGGCGTCCTTCGGAGGCTCGGAAAGCCTTTCCTCCAGAATGGCTGCTATTTCTTTGAGCTTTCCCTCGCTGTGATACATTGCCACGAAATTGCGGAGAGCATACTCTCTCTGCGAGAACCTCTCGATGCCGCTGGAGGAAAAGCTCGTAATGTAGGCCCTTCTGGCATCGGAGTTCTTGACCAATGCAAGATACTGTTCGAGCGCGGGCCGCATGTTTCCGGCCTCCATGTACGCGCGCCCCAAACTTGAATGCACCTCTGTTAGCTGCCCGAATGCACCCCGCTCAAGGACAAACCGATTCTCTTCCAGAGCCTTGCTCACTAACTCCGGTTTGTTTATCTGGGCGAGGGCAGCAGCGACGCCTGGCTGAAATTCCCGGTCCGCAAGAAGCTTCACCAAAGGCGGCACCGCTCGTTCATCCCTCATTTCTCCGAGAGCTTCAACAACCGCCTGCCGAACAAGGCTCGATTTGTCTGGCAGAAGGGACAACAAAGGCTCTACGGCTTTCGTGTCGCCTATTTTGCCCAGGGAATGAGCTGCCAGTTCTCTGACCGGCTCGGATTCATCCCGCAGCGCACTGATCAGAGGCTCGACGGCGCCTTCTCCTTTCATCTCGCCGAGAGCCTTGGCTGCCTGCCAGCGAACGTAGCTTTCCGCCGCCTCCAGCGATTCGATAGCCTTTTCCGCCGTGGAGAGGTCTAACCCCTTCGCCCTGCCGAGAACGGTTTCGAGCGTCTCCGCCATCTCCAGCCACGGAGTGAATTCGCCGACCAGGCGCACTATGCCATCGCGGTCAACTATCAGGCTCTTGGCAACCCTCGGATCGCTGTTCAGCTTGTAGATGCTAACTACGGCGTTATCCTTGTCGTCGAGAGCCGGATACGAGACCTTATAGTCCTGCTTAAAACGCGGAAGCTGCTCCGTTCGGGCGTACTCGCCGGCTCCCGAGACCACAAACGCAACTTCCACTCCTTCTTTCTGGTACTCCTGATAAATCCTCTCGAAGTGCACCAACTGTGCACGGCATCGGTCGGCTCCTCAGGTATAGGGGTTGCCTATGCCGAGAACGACCACTTTTTTGCCCTTGAAGGGGGCCAGGTTGAAAGCCTTTCCGTCGGCTGTTGTCAGGGTGAAATCCCTCGCTTCCTCGCCGACTTGCCCCGGGCCGACTGGCCTGATCGCCACGGCGAGGTCAGAAACTGTCTCCCCCGCCTTGACTTTTATACCGGCCACGGTCTTTGCCAAGTAGTTCTCCTTCGTCACAAGAAGGTCGAAGACGTTCGCCGGAACATTCCCCAAAACGAATTTGCCTTCCTTATCCGTTTTGGCCGATATGCCGAGGGAAAAACCTTCCCTTGCCAGTTCGACCCGAGCGTCCTGAACCGGCAGTTTGCTTTTTGAATCGGTCACCACGCCCGATATGCTCCCCCGCCGGACGGCAGGCTTCGTCGGGCCAGTTGCCGATTCTTGTCCATAGACGAGGCTGAAAACCACCAGCAACGTTGCAGCTAAGATTACCTGTCTCATGTTCATTCCTCCTCCGCGCCCACGCACGATTGAAAAGATGCGATGGCCTTACCTTTGTTCGTTGCCTTCTATTTTAGTTGTCCAATCCTCAAAAGCGGCAGAATTTCTTCTTCGAACTTCGCCTTAGACTGGACATTAGTAAGCTTTTTGTAAACGAAGCCGGACTTGCTGACGACAATCGTGGTCGGAATTGTTTTTATTGGCTCGTCAACTGCGGCGCCATAATCATCCATGACCCTGTCAGTGCGCATCGCTATGGGGTAAGAGAGCTTCACGTCTTTGAGCAACTCTCGGACGGCATCCTCGGTCCGGTCCACTGATATGCCGACCACTGCGAGTCCCTTGTCCTTATATTCCTCGTAAAGCTCCTGAAGAGCGACGACGTCGTCAGGGCAAGAGAGAGACCACGTCGCCCAGAAATGGACCAGGACTACTTCGCCTTTGTGGTCCGAAAGCCGGACTTCATTGCCGCCAAGATCCTGAAGCTCGAAGTCCGGCGCAGGCTTGCTGAGCGACGCGGGCGAGCCGGGTCCCGGAAGAAACCCCAAGGTTTCCCAAGAGGCACCGCTGCAATAAACCTCCCCGCCAACCGATAGGTTGAGAATCTTCTCGGACGCGTGATGGTGGCAGCGAACAATAGGCACAACGTTGCCAAATGTCTCCATCTGCCGGGCCTTCCAATCCCGACATGGCATGCCTGGCGCGCTCCATCCCGCGGGAAGAACCGTCGGCGAGAACTCGTACGTGTAGCTGCACGGGACATTTGGGTCCGGCCAATAGGGCGACTGGCGCTCGGCAGCGTTCGGGCATAACAATGTGCCGCCACTGAGGTAGTCCGGGACAAGGTCCGAAAGCCAGTTGGGGAACTCACCTTTATGCTTCCGGTAATTTTCCAGAGCGAGCTGGATCCTCTGAAAATTCGCGTAGCAGGACTGCATCTCCTCCGGGATTTTGAGGTTTTCTTCTGGGATGGTGAATTTTACCGGCCCCAGCTCGACCAGAAGGTCCCGGATAGCCTCGTCCCCCTGGACCTTTATGCCATCGAGGGTACGGGTGGCATGGCCCTCGGCGTCGAACTGCAGCCGATAGGTCCCCGGGGGAAGGAATTTCAACTCGAATTCACCGGTTTCAGACGCGAACGTCTTCTCAGGGATGGACTCCCCGCCTCGCCCGATAAACCGAGGAGAAATCCGGAACTCGCTCACCGGTTTTCCGTCTGGAACACTCACAACCCTCCCTGCGACGCAGCCGACAAGCGTCTCCCTAACCGGCTTTACGATCTCTCGGGCACCCGGCTTTCCTACGACGGGCCTGACCGAGGTCTCCTCCGTCATGCTGAGTTCCATTGTCCCGGACGCCCTCTTGCCGTCAGGCCCTCTTACAATGAATCGCATGCCGCCAGAAGCCTTTGATTCGCTGTACAGCAAAAGGCCCGTGTCCACATTCAGTCGGGTCGTCGCTTTCTGCCTCAGGTCCATGCTCCGGAAGGTCATGGAGACCGGGCCAAGGACTGTCTCGGCTCCCTTGCTGCTTCTCATGCCGCTCGTCGTGGCAATGTGAGCGACCTTTCCGTCCGATGTCTCTTCTATCCCCGTAAGCTCCAGCTCGCTATCGGACCTCACGATCCCCGCGAATGGGACTTTTACCGACTCTTTTCTGTGCCAAATGGCGCCAACCCCCACCGGCTTGTCTGGCATCATTTCATAAGCCAGATGCAAGAACCGTCTCGCACCCTCGTCGCCGAGACTTTCCTTCAACTGTTTTCGCACGAACTCACCGCTGCCCGGCGTCTCCGCCTCGGCAGCATCCGCCAGGGCATCCCACATTTCGTCCAGCCCACTGGCGCTGACAAGCTCCCAGTCCGGCCCGAACTTCAGCACGAACTCGCGCCCTAACATCGGGCTGAAAACCCGCCCAGTGGGATTCCGTCTGACCGACGCCGGATCATCGGTATCGAAGGAGCCATCCTCGTCAGACTGCGTGATGCGTTTTATCTTCATAACACACGTCGTCGCTCCAGACGCATCGGGCTGCGACGACCTTATGTCGAACCACGTGGTCTCCGATGAGTGTGAAACCTCGGTCTCGCCCTTCATCCTCATAACCGTGTCCGTGACCTCCGATGCGACCATCTCATATCTCGCGGGCGGGAATTTTTGCCTCAGCTCGATTCTCGGCTCGCTGCCGGGTGACTCCGCCCTTCTCCGAAACTGGGCAAAATGCCACCCATCCGTCCCCACACGCTCTCTCCACGCGGAGGAGGTCAAGGTTCCTGCGACTGTCAGGGCTACAAGGACTAAGCCGATGGCAACCGCTCGGCGCGCCAACTTCTGCTTCGCTTCCCTCGGCTGGGCTGGTTGTTGTTCGCTGGGTCTGACACTTACCGGGCAGAACACATAACCCAGAACGATCCCGGCGATGACCCCGCCGAAATGTGCAAGAACATTGATCCCCAGCCCCATGCTCCGGACGAATACCCAAACGACGTAACCTAATCCCGCCAGACCTCGCGGTCCCATGCCGCCCAACCCCCTCTCCTTCAACCGTCTGGTGAGAGGAATATGCGCGCCCAGAACCCCGAAAATCGCCCCCGAGGCTCCAGCCGAAACGATGGTAGATTGTCCGAACGCGAGGAACAGGAGATTCCCAAAATAGCCCGATACCAGATAGAGTCCAAGAAATCGGGCCCTTCCGTAGGTTGACTCGATGATCGGTGCAAACAGCATAAGGGCGAGGCAGTTCAGCGCCAGGTGTTCAAGCCCTATATGAAGAAACATCGAGGTGAACAATCGCCAATATTCCCCCGCTACGACCAGTTCATTGTCCTGAGCACCAAAGCGGATCAGGACAGAAGGATCGCCGGAGCCGCCCATCCCCTCCATGATGGACCAAACAACGACGTTGATCGCGATAAGCACAAAAGCTGTGACGGGGAATGGTGTCCTCTTCGAGGCTTCCGCCTCCTCCCACGAAATCGTTTCAGCGCCTTCTGCTTTCAGCCGGTCGTACTCCTCCATGTACTTTTCCCGCTGGAAGGCGAGGTACTTCTGCCTCTTCCGCAAGTACCAGGGAAAATATACAATCCAGAGGAGCATGCAGCGCGCGACCCAGCCCGCCGGACTTCGCGCACCCAGGGTCCTTCCTCCTATCTCCGCCCTCTTTGCCTTGGGAATACCGCTCATGAGTCTGGACGCATCAAGACCCACCCAGAGCGTCGTTCCAACCACAATCAGGGAAAGCAGTGTCCCTAAGAGAGAAAGTATCGTGTCCATGTTTCACCTCCGTGTCTACGGGTGTATGCAGGTTCATGAGGGACTGGCCTGACGGTCAGCCCAGGAAACCAGAAGCCCAAATTGAATCAAGCCCGCGGAGCGGGCGACACAGAATGAGTCATACCTCCTCGGAAATTCTTCCGCAGATGGTCTTCACCACAAAAAGCTCACGTTCCAGTTCATCCCGCCGACGCGGGATTCCATGCTCAGAGCCTACCAGTCGAATGCAGGCCCACCTCACCTGGCTATCATGATGCGGGGCAGTGACTTCCGGAGTTCTTCCACGGCGTTGTCGGTCACCTCTGTGTGCAAAAGGTTCAGGTCCCAGAGCGCCTTCAGGTCCTTGAGGTGAGCAAGGCCGTCGTCCGTGACCTTTGTCCCCTCAAGGTTGAGCCCCCTCAGTCCCTTCAGTTCCTTCAGGTGAGCCAGACCGTCGTCTGTGACCTTTGTGCCCTGGAGGTAGAGCTGCTGCAGCCCCGTGAGCTCCTTCAGGTCAGCCAGGCCGGCATCCGTCACGTCCGTCCCGGCAACGTCGAGCGTCTGGAGCCCCTTCAGTTCCTTCAGGTGAGCCAGACCGGCCTCGCTAAGCCGTGTCTCGCTAAGATCGAGCCACCGCAGCTTCTTGAGGTCTTTAAGGTAAGCCAGGCCGGCGCCCGTAACCTGCGTGTGCCGAAGGTCGAGCGTCTGGAGTCCCTTTAGGTCCTTGAGGTGGGCCAGACCGTCGTCTGTGACCTTTGTGCCCTGGAGGAAGAGCCACTGCAGCCCCGTGAGCTCCTTCAGGTGAGCGAGACCGGCGTCCGCGACCTTGGTGTTCGCAAGGTCGAGCGTCTGGAGCCCCTTGAGCTCCTTGAGGTCAGCCAGACCCGTGTCCGTCACCTCTGTGCGGGAAAGCAAGAGCGTCTGGAGCGCACTCAGTTCCTTCAGGTGAGCCAGACCAGTGCCCGTGACCTTGGTGTCCCAAAGGCTAAGGCACTGCAAGGACTTCAGGTGGCTGAGGTAGGCCAGGCCGGCGTCCGTAACCTCTGTCCCCGCAAGGTCGAGCCACCGCAGCCCGTCTAGCTCCCCGAGGTGGGCCAGGCCGCCGTCCGTAACCTTTGTATGCCAAAGGTCCAGCTCATTCAGCCCAGTCACCTCGCTGAGGTGAGCCAGACCAGTGCCCGTGACCTTGGTGTCCGAAAGGCTAAGGCTCTGCAAGGACTTCAGGTGGCTGAGGTGGGCCAGGCCGGCGTCTGTAACCTTTGTCCCCGCAAGGTCGAGCCACCGCAGCCCGTCCAGCTCCTCGAGGTGAGCCAGGCCGGCGTCGGTAACCCTTGTCTCCGCAACGTCGAGCATCTGGAGCCCCTTCAGGTGCTCGAGGTGAGCCAGCCCCCCGCCCCAAACTTGCGTGTGCCAAAGGCCCAGCCTCTGGAGTCTGTTCAGCTCCTTCAGGTGGGCCAGACCGGCGTCCCTAACCCTTGTCAATGAAAGGTCGAGCGCCTGAAGTCCCTTCAGTTCCTTAAGGTGAGCCAGACCGGCGTCCGTGACCTCCGTGTGCGAAAGGTTGAGGCTCTGGAGCCCATCCAGGCCCTTGAGGTGAGCCAGACTGGCGTCCGTCACCTTTCTGCCGTAAACGCCCAACCTCAATAGGCTCCGCCCCTCCCTGAGGTTGTTCAGGTGAGGCAGACCGGTGGCCATGCGGCCTCCGATCCAAATGTACACCGCCCGAAGCCCCTTCAGGTGCTCGAGGTGAGCCAGGTCTGCGTCGGAGGATGCGTTCAGCTCCAAGCCCGGAATCCCTTGGGCCTCCACCTCGCGTGCCACCGCCTCCATGTCAACCGGCGGCGTTGGGTAGACCCACCAGGACCAGCAGGGTGGTATCGCTAGCGGCTCGGGGGCCGGCGTGTGTCCAACGAATTTGGCCTCGCCACCCTCCTCACGTATGACGCTAACGCTAAAGCCCAACTTAGAATTGAAGCTGCGAGCGGGCATCTTCTCGACCAGCCCTGGCTTGTCCGCCGCTCGCTGCTCTTCGGTCCAGCCGCCGTTCACACTGGCGCCCAGACCAAACAAGAGCGCCAGCAGACCTTTGAACACTCGCTTGCCCATGTTCCGCCTCCTCTCAGTCGCCCAGGACACCTGGGGCTTTGCCCCGCTGCCTGGCGGGGTCGCTATCCCTCCTCAACTACTCCAGACGCAAACCTTCTCACGGTCTTGCTCGTGTCCGCAAAAAACTCCCATCGGGCAGCGCATCTCCCCATCCACCGCGGCATCTAAATCTACAGGTTCCCGCACACCACGGTTCACCCCTTTTGACGTTTCCGTTTTCACCCGACAAAGCTCCCCTGCCTACTGAAGGAGTCCCCTCAGTTCAGAGGAGACCCACGGCTCTTTCCCCAACCGGGCGTACGCTTCATGCGGTGTCCCGTAGGAATGCCGTGTAATTCTCTGTCCGCAGAAGACAAGAGCGCTGGCGATGGCAGCATAGTAGACGACGATGGCCGCTGCATGCTCTGGCTCTTGAGCGCCACGGCGGGACAACGCCTTTCCATAGTCCTTCAGCGTCCGGATAGCCGCCAAATCGGTCTGCGGGTTCAGGAGCAGTTGGCTCATAGTCTGGCCCGCGACAGCTGATAGCTCTTCGCAAGGCCCCTTGAGGACGGCTGGGAGAGACTCAGGTACCGCTGGGTCGAGGGGGAGTTCACCCATCAGCATGTCCTGAAGGATGTCGCATTTCGTTCTGCTCGCTTCGTTGCCCGTTCGCTTGTCTTTCTGATCCAGACCCATTGCCAATAACTGCACGAGCTGTTCGGGGCTCAGCCCATAAGTCGTTTCTTCTTCCACACGTTCGCCTCCGGTAGTGCCCGCCAGGGTGCGCCTCTGTTCGGGCAGGCCTTCCTTTCTCTAATGAGATATACGTTAGTCTGGTGGCGATATTGCAGCGGCCCCTGAAAAAATCGCCATACGCTCGCGACTTTCCTCGTCAACCTCGGCATCGGAATCCACAAGTTCCCGCAC
>CAZFAP010000139.1:0-13055 GCA_964516325.1 uncultured Verrucomicrobiota bacterium | reverse complement strand
ACCAGTATCCCCACGACCACATCCAGGCTCCAGGTATACCGGGAAGGAAGCCGACCTGGATGAGGTTGCCTTTCTCGTCGTATTTCGTGAGCTTCTCGGCAAACTCGTCGAGCTCGGCGATCGTCCTCGGCCCACGGTCCGGGTCCAGACCGGCCTCGCGGAAGAGGCGCTTGTTCCAGTAAAGCGCCGCTGTCGCGGGCGTTGTGGGAAGCGCATAATGGACTCCCTGCCACTGGCAAAGTTCCCAGAAAATCGGCTTGTAATGGTCCTTTGTCAGGCCGGCTTGCCGCATCCGCTCGTCGAGGGGAAGGACGGCGTTTTTGGAAGCGTAAGGAGCGGTATGGTAGCTCCAGAGGCCAGCGACGTCCGGGGGCGTCCCGCCTGCAATAGAGGCCAGAAGCTTTCGGTCCATCCGGCTGACGGTGATTTTCTCGACCCAGATTTTGTCCTGGAAGGCGTTGAAGGCGTCCACGACCTCCTGCATGGCTTCCCCTTCAAACCCCGTCCACTTCTCCCAGTACTGGATGACGAGCCTGCCGTTGCGGTACTCGTCCTTTCTGCTCGTGCAGCCGGACATGACAGCAAACAGAAGGCAAATGAGGACCCGAGACGCTGGTTTCGCCATTACCTGCCGCACCTCCGTTGAAGCTGTGAGAGAATGTCAACCGTCTTTACAACCAGCTTTCGTACGTCACTGTAAGGCGACTGTATTCTACCACGCGTTCACGGGAAGCGCAACCGGAAAGATGTCGGAAAGGGGGGCCAATTCGACCCCTTCGGCGAAGCCCTTTGGCGTGATGGTCTCGGCGTTCGCCTCCGCCCACGCGGAGCCGAAAGTTTGCACGGTGTTCATCTGGGGAACGGGCAGCGCCATGCCTTTCCATCCTCGGAGCGGCTGCGTCGAGCGGTAGCTACTTCGTTTCAATCCGATAGAACTTGATGCGACCGTAAGGCGCGGGGTCGGTCCACGAAAGCGGGATGCCCACGGGGGATTTCGGAGCGACGAGGAATATGGTCGCCTCCTTGACCCAGAGGTTCGTCGAGAGGTCGAGGCATGACCACACCGTATAGACGTCTGCTTGGCGGCTTTTCCAGGCGAGGGTAAAGTCGCCATCCGCGCTGAGTCTGACCGCCGTCAGGTTGAAGGGTACGTACTCGTAAGCCCCCATGTCCACCGTCGCTCCGATGATGCGTGGATTCCCGTCGAGGTCAACTGCCTTTCCCATCCAGCTTCTGTTTTTCCCCGCGTCAATACATGGCGAACCGGTCGAGAGACGGTAATTGTTGTCGTTGAACGTCGCGGGGTCGTCATCCGGGCCGTCCGGATCAACGAATCGCGGATCCTGCGTGGTATTCCCCTCGCCGCCTCCGGTCCAATCCTCAATGCACGAGTAAGCGGGCACGCTCGACTCGTGAACCTGCGTCCCATTTGCCGCGGTGTTCCCCCATATAATGCAGTTCGAAATCGAGCCTCCGAAGAAAGCCACGCCGCCACCCGACCCGCCGGCAGAGTTTCGGACGATCGTGCAGCTCTCGACGACCGGTTGCTGAGCCGGGAAATCGCCACCGCAAGCACTGGTCGGGCCCTCGGCAGTGAAGCCGCTTGGCGGCGGGAGCTCGAAAAAGCAAATCCCGCCGCCCTCCTGGACAGCGACGTTTCCGATGATGGCGTTGTTCCGGACGGTACCCTCGCACTCGTAAAGGCCCGCCCCCCGCCTCGCCGTGTTGAGGCAGATTCTATTGTTCTTGATGGTCCCGTCGCAGTGAGCGAGCCCGCCTCCATAATTTCCGTGGTTGCGGACGATCGTGTTGCCGTGGATAATGCCCTGGCACAGGCACAGTCCGCCGCCGAGCCCGAATCCTTCCGACGAGTTGTCGGAGATGGTATTGTTTCTTATCTCGCCGTTGCACGCATGGAGTCCGCCCGCACCAGTCTCCCACGACCACAAGGGAGCAATCCTCGCAACATTGCCGGCAATGGCGTTATTCTCGATCAAGCCATCGCAATAAGCCAGACCCCCGCCATCGCCGTGTCTTGCTTCCACGCCGCCGGCTTCGTTGGCGGTAACCACGTTGTTGCGGATTGTTGCCCGGGTGTGTTGGTCCCATGTTCCGCCGCAGATGCCAGCGCCGTAGTCGGCTTTGCCGTTGCGGATGGTGAAGCCGGAGAGGACGCAGGTCTCGTTTTCAGTGCCGGCGAACGTGACAACGGAGCCGGATTGATTCCCGTCAATGACTGTGGCGGCCACGACCGCGAGATCCGTTGGGTCCCTGGATTGGAGGATGATGTTCTTGCCGCCGAAATGAATGTTTTCCGGATAAGTCCCAGGCGACACCGTAATCGTGTCGTAGTCCGACGCGGCATCTATTGCTGCCTGAATTGACGGATAGTCCTGGGGGACCGTTATCAAGCGGCCAAAGATGGCGGTTATGGTTTTATCGGCGTGCATTGTTAGGGTGAGCGGGTTATCGGTGTCGCGTCCCGTCGGGACGTCCCCCATCCAGCGGACAAATCTCCACCCGCCCACCGGTTCGGCGACAACCGTGACCTCGTCGTTCAGGTGGTACGGAGGATCGGGGCTCTGGGACACCGATCCGCTGCCGAGAATCTGGACCGTGACCAAATACATCCGGGTGACATCGAAGGAGGTGGAAAAAAGGAGGTCCCGGGAGAAGAAGAGCCAGTCTCCCGCGTCGAGGGGGCCGAATTGTCCTTGCAGTCCGCAAACCGGGTCGTACACCATCGGGCAGGGACCCGGGGGAACATACTTAAACCATAGCTCGATCTGGCGGTTTGCGGCATCAATCGAGAGCTGCGGCAAGCCTATGGTGCGGGTGGCTACACACGAGTTGCTATAAACGTGCGTCGGGCCGGAGAAGTGGATGATGTCATTGGTGGTGGGGTTTGGCGGGGTGATTTCCCAGGAGGGAGGGCCACTTTCCCCCTCGATCCACTCGATTTGCCACGTGTCGGCTGCGAGTAGAGGAAGCGAGGATAGAAGAAGTAAGGCGATCCCGACGAGCCGGATGATCTTTCTCATTGTCGTCACCTCCAGCTTTGAATAGCTGCATTCCCTGGCGTGTGGAAAACAATTCGGTGCCCTTTGTCCGCCCCTCTATTTGATATGTTTTTAGCACAATTGGGAGAAATGTGCAATACATCTTTGGCAGAATTGACGGGGACGCGCGATATGTTGCCCGCGCATGGTTGTGTTTTCATGGCGTTGGCGCCAGAAATGGCTGGGTCCCATTGAACTGGAGGGCGTGGGCGGCGATTCAAGCGTAAGTAACCTCGACCTCCTCCAGTTCCCGTATTTGGTCCCGCAACCTCGCGGCGTCCTCGAAACGAAGCTCCTTGGCGGCGCGCATCATCTCCCTTCTCAGATTCCGGATTATCCCCCTCAGCTCGTCGGGAGATGCGTACTTGATAATTTCTTCGGCGACGACAGGCACGGTAACGTAATCCGCTTCATAGACCGATGCGAGGATGTCGGTGATCTCTTTGCGGACGCTCTCCGGGGTGATTCCATGCTTGAGATTGTACGCTGTCTGAACTTCCCTGCGGCGGTTGGTCTCGTCAACGGCTTCTTTAATGGAGTCGGTGATCACGTCGCAGTAGAGGATGACCTTTCCATCAATGTTCCTCGCGGCGCGACCGATGGTTTGAATGAGCGAAATCCTCGACCGGAGGAAACCCTCCTTATCCGCGTCGAGAATGGCGACAAGGGAAACCTCGGGGATGTCCAGGCCTTCTCGCAAGAGGTTGATGCCGATGAGCACGTCGAAGACGCCCTGCCGCAAGTCGCGGATAATCTCCACTCGCTTAAGCGTTTCGACGTCGGCGTGCAGGTATTTTACCTTGAGGCCAAGGTCGAGGTAATACTCCGTGAGGTCCTCGGACATCCTCTTCGTCAGCGTCGTTACGAGAACCCTCTGCCCTTTCGCCACTCTGCTGCGGATTTGTTCTAAAAGGTCGTCCACCTGCTGGGAAGCCGGCCTCAGCTCGACCTCCGGGTCTATCAGCCCTGTCGGGCGAACGAGCTGCTCGGTAACTATCCCGCCCGCTTTCTCGATCTCGAATTCGTCAGGGGTGGCTGAGACGAAGACGACCTGGTTGACGAGCTTATCGAATTCTTCGTGGCGGAGCGGGCGGTTGTCCAGAGCCGACGGCAGGCGGAATCCGTGCTCGATGAGCGTCTCTTTGCGAGAGCGGTCGCCGCGATACATCCCCTTAAGCTGCGGGACAGAGACGTGGCTCTCGTCCATGAAAAGGAGGAAGTCGCGCGGGAAATAGTCCAGAAGAGTCGGGGGCGGCTCGCCGGGTTGTCGGCCCGTGAAGTGGCGGGAATAGTTTTCGATGCCGGGGCAGTAGCCGATCTCCGCCATCAATTCCAGGTCGTAATTTGTCCTTTGCTCGAGCCTTTGCATCTCGAGGAGGCGGTTCCTCTCGCGGAAGAACTCCAAGCGTTCCTTCAGCTCCTCGCGGATGGTCTCGAGCGCTTCCTGCATGGTTCTCTCAGAGGTCACGTAGTGGCTTCCGGGATAAATGGTCACATGATCCACCCGCCGAAGGCCTTTCCCTCTCAGCGGATCAATTTCCGAAATGGACTCGATTTCGTCGTCGAAGAATTCGACCCGCACCGCCATTTCTCCTTCGTATGCGGGAAAAATCTCGACGACGTCGCCCCGGACGCGGAACGTTCCGCGGTGAAAATCAATGTCGTTCCTCTTGTATTGAATGTCCACGAGCTTGTCGAGGATTTCGTCTCGTGGGACCGTCGCGCCGCGTTCGAGGGGAATGGTCATCGCCCGATAGGATTCCGGTGACCCAAGGGCGAAGATGCAGGAGACGCTCGCAACAATGATGACGTCCCTTCGTTCGAGAAGCGACCGAGTCGCCGAATGGCGGAGCTTGTCAATGTTTTCGTTTATCGAAGCGTCCTTGGAGATGTAGGTGTCGGTCTGCGGGATGTAGGCTTCGGGCTGATAATAATCGTAGTAGCTGACGAAATATTCGACGGCGCTGCGAGGGAAAAGCTGTTTGAATTCGCCGTACAGTTGGGCTGCGAGAGTTTTGTTGTGAGCGATGACGAGAGTCGGCTTCTGGGCATTGGCGATGACGTGAGCCATGGTGAACGTCTTGCCGGAGCCCGTTACACCGAGGAGAACCTGCGCCCTCCTCCCGGCAAGGACCCCTTCGGTCAGCTCGCCAATCGCTTTGGGTTGATCGCCCTTCGGAACAAAATCTGTCACAATCTCAAATTCACTCACAGAGCCGGATAACCTCCTCTGCTTCGCTCTCCCATAGAAGGATAATTCCGGCACAGACCGCTGTCAATCCCGGCGCACGACATGCGGCCTCGGTCGTGTGGTTCCCCGGCGAAACGCCCCAAGCCCGCCGCATGCCGCCTGTGTGTTGGGTTCGCTCCGCACGCGGTCCCTCCCCCGGGTTTTTCCGGCTTGCCCCTTGACGGGGGAAGATCAGCGGGTTACTATGCCGAAGGCAGACATAGCCGCGCTCCGACGGCCCGGAAGTTAATCGCGAACCAACAGATGCGAACGCGCGCGCAACACGCCAAGGCGCGGCTAAGGACCATGTCGGATCACCCTATGCTGAGAGCGACTTTTCAACACATTGCAGGGATTGGCAAAGAGACAGAGTTGAGGCTGTGGCGCTCTGGAATCTACGACTGGGCAGATATTCGGGCGACGAGGCTCGCTTCAAGGCCCCAGGTCAGGGTCGCCATTCAAGCCTCGGAAGAGGCTCTTAGCAAGAAAGATAGCGACTACTTCTTTTCCCACCTTCCGGCGGAGGAGCGTTGGCGCGTCATCAGTGACTTCGGTGCACGATTCGCTGCTGTGGACATCGAGACAACAGGTTTGTCCATTTACGATAAGGTGACGGTCATAGGTGTCGATACGCAGGGGGAATACAGAGCGTTCATCGAAGGATCGAACCTGGAGGATGCCGTTGAGGCGCTCGAGTCAGCCGGCGGACTGCTGACCTTCAATGGAACGCTGTTTGACCTGCCGTTCCTGCGGCGAACCTTCCCTGGGATTCGCCTACCGTCCACGCATCTCGACCTGCGCTTTCTTGGGCGTCGGGTCGGGTTCAAAGGTTCCCTTAAAGAGGTGGAGCGCGTCGCGGGACTGCACAGGCCGCGCGAGATTGAAGACTTGGGCGGCTACGCCGCTACCGTTTTATGGAGCCGATTCGGGCACGGCGACATAAACGCGTTGGAGCTGCTGGTAAAGTACAATTCTGCGGACACGTGCGGACTGTGGGATCTGTGCGAAATCATAGTTGGTCGGTTACGGGAGGGTCTAGTGCATCGAATAAGGCAAAGCCCCCAGGAACTGCGTTTGTTTGAAGCCCAAAGTGAGGATTTGCCTTTTCGGCCCCGAGGCCCACTGCCAAGGACAGCCCGGCCGAAAATCGAAGTCGAGCCCGGGTCACTGGCGATCAACGGGTCGGCCGTACCTGTGCGGGAGCGGAAGTGGGGGGGTGCGGCTATCAGAATTGACGCCGTTCTGGGACAAATGGGAAATGCCAGAAGCAGGGTCATCGGGATCGATCTCTCCGGGTCAGAGGCGCGCGCGAGTGGTTGGGCGTTAGTCGAGGGTGACCTTGTGGTTACCAGAACTGTGAAAACAACAGAAGACATTGTCAGGTTGACCACAGCATGCAAGCCACGCCTGGTGTCTATTGACTCGCCCCTGAGCATTCCTCAGGGTCGAGATTGCACTTCCGACGATTGCGAATGCCGCCGTTACGGCATCAGTCGCTCATGTGAACGAGAGCTAAGAAGACGTGGAATCAGCGTTTACTGGTGTCTGATCCGCAGCATGCAATCGCTGACCCGGCGAGGGATGCAGATCGCCGAACAACTGCGACGGTGTGGCATCGAAGTCATTGAAAGCTATCCAGGCGCCGCCCAGGACATTATGGGAATTCCTCGAAAGCGAGCGAGTCGCGAGCAGCTCAGAGCCAGCTTGGCGAGTTTTGGACTAAAGGGGATCCCGACAAAGGAAATTGCTACGCACGACGAGCTGGACGCGATAACATCCGCAGTGGTCGGCTTGTTCTACTTGGCAGGATTATATGAGCCTTTGGGCTCGGAGTCCGAGGGGTATCTTATCCTGCCCGTGGTGCAAGACAAAACCTGCAGGACCGAAGTGCCGGTCTTTAGTAAGATAGCCACACACAGGTCGCTGCTGGTTTTCCTCGCAGGGTCAGCGGCGCACGGGGCTGCGGAACAAGTGTCCCGCGAGCTACGAGCTCGACTTGTTGCATCGCCGGCGGAAGCAGGAGGGCTTTTGGACGGCAGCGGCACAGGACTCATGCTGTACGATGACCCGAGCTGGTATGAGGATGTCCTTGCGTCTCTGGGCCCTCGGGTACGGTGCATATTGGTGGAGACGAAAAGCGTTCGGCAAGTTCGCAAGAATTTACCGTTCTGCGAACTAGCGCTGGATATCGAAGCTCCGGACTGGAGATCAGATCTTCAATGCTGGCTGGCACGGTTTGAAGCAAAGGAGGACAGATAATGCCGTTGGCGGTCGTAGTGGGAGGGCAGTACGGTTCTGAGGGCAAAGGCAAGCTGGTTTCTTACCTCGCCTGCAATGCGTCGTTGCCGGTTTCAGTAGTACGGTGCGGAGGCAGCAACGCAGGCCATACTGCGCAGGGACTCGGAAGGAAGTACTTGCTCAGACAGCTTCCGAGCGGGGTGGTCGCAAAGCGCTGCAAACTTTACGTTGCGGCGGGAATGCTAATCGATCTTCCAGTTCTCTTCCGGGAGATAGCTCTTTGCGGTGTACCCGCGGGTCGGCTGCGCATCGACAGGAACGCAGGCGTCATAGAGCAGGCGGACATCATGGAGGAGAAGCGTCTGGGACTTCGGCAGAGACTTGCCTCGACCCTCTCGGGCACGGGGTCTGCCACCGCGAGGAAGGTGCTCAGAGATGAAAACCTGCGACTGGCATCGATGGTTCCGGAATTGCGTGGGTTCGTAGGGGATGTTGCGGAAGAACTGAACGATGCTCTGGACCGCGGGGAGAGTGTTATCGTTGAGGGGACGCAGGGATTTGGCCTCTCTCTTCACCACTCGGATTCATTCCCGTTTGTGACAAGTCGGGACACGACGGCGGCGGCATTCCTGTCGGAAGCCGGTTTGTCACCCCGTCTGGTCACGGACTTGATAGTTGTGTTCCGCACTTACCCGATTCGGGTCGGTGGAGACTCGGGCCCGATGCACAATGAAATCACGTGGGCAGAAGTCAGAGCGAGGTCTGGGTGTCCGAAGGAAATCGCTGAATACACGACGGTGACACGAACCCTGCGGCGCGTCGGGGAATTCGACTGGGAGCTAGCCAGGCGTGCTATTCGGGTCAACCGACCTACGGCGCTGGCGCTCCACGGCGCAGACTATGTTGATTACTACGACTACGGGAAGCAGGATTGGGAAGACCTGGGGCCCAAGGCCAGGGGATTTGCGCGAAGCCTAGAGGAACGTTTGCACGTGCCGCTGGCGTACTTGTTTACGGGGCCCGGACACACTCACATTGTGAACCGCCGAGAGCAGATTGCGTCCCAAGCCCCCCCCAGAGCGGCCTGTGCATTCGCCTATAGTAAGGAGGCGAGATGATTCCTTTGGCCTTGAAAAGATGGAGCTGGCGTCTTCGCCGTTGGTCCCTGTGGGCCAGGCGCCAGATTTTCACGCACCTCGCAAGATTGCTGGCGCTCGCCTTGAGAATTCGATCAAGCTTCCGTCAGACGTTGTGTTGGCTCGCAGCGAAAGGAGAGATCTCATGGTGAATCCCGTAAACGAAAGGCTCGACCCTAACGAATACTGGAAGAGACCGGAGGGTCTTCAGCTTGTGCCTGCCTACTGGCGTGACCCTGAAGAAGGAGTCCGGGGAATGCTCTCGGCCGACCGTATCCAGTACTATGCAAGGTTGGTCGGCATGATCTCCCCATTTAATGAGGAGAGACTGAAGCCAGCCAGCTACGAGCTCACTTTGGGTCCACGCTGTCAAGTCGAGGGCAGAGACAGGGTACTTACCCCAGAAAAGCCGACGCTGCTGATCCCGCCGAATTCGATAGCGTTTGTTTCCATGGGAGAAAGGCTGCTACTGCCGCATTACATCGCCGCGCGCTTCAACCTGCGCATCAGCCTTGTCTACAGGGGATTACTTCTCGGCACGGGGCCCCAGGTTGACCCCGGCTTTCAGGGTGTTCTCAGCTGCCCTTTGCATAACATATCCAACAACCCGATCATGATTCAATTGGGGGAACATGTTGCCACTATCGACTTTGTGAAGACTACAGGGATCGGGGAAGAGGCCAAGCCACTTTTGGAGACCATTCAGACTGAAGAACAGCTTTACGCTGCACAGGACGGACTTTTGGGTCATGGGAAATACAAGAACCGTCTTTTCAACAAGGGAAAATGTTGGCGGAAGCCGATACTTCAGTACCCATCCGGCGAGTTTCACGTGTCCAGTTCAGTGGCGCCGCTATCAAAAACAATCAGGAGGTTCAGGTTAGCCTCCTACATCGGACTGATCGTTTTCCTGAGCTTGGTCGTGAGCTTAATTACGCTCAACCAGGGGTCGTACAGGCTCTATGTTGATACGAAAAAGGAAATGCAGGAGATGACGAGTGCCTTGAACGGCCTTCGGGCAAAACAAAGTGAGCTTTCACAGGCCCACGCCGAATCGTTGAAGCGCCTCGCGGATATCGAGACGAAGGTTCCCAAGCCAAGTGCGGGAGACCGTTGAGGTGCGTCAGAAACGCGAAAGGAATGAATCTGCACAGAAAAGGCCTGGGGCATGATTGTTGCCATCGAGGGGTGTATAGCGAGTGGAAAATCTACGACCGCCAGGTTCGTAGCTGAAGCTTTACGCTGGCCTGTGGTTTTGGAGCAGACCAACTTGCACCCCTTCCTAGCAGATTTCTACGCAGACCCACATCGATCGGCCCTTGAGACGGAGCTGTGCTTCGTCCTTCTTCACTACCACCAGCTCCACCCTTTGGATCCCCGGAACGCGGTAGTCACCGACTTCTCACCAGCAAAGGACCTGATCTTTGCTCGGATGAACTTGTCCGGTGACGACCTCGTTCTGTTTGAGCATGTGTACACAAACCTCGCCCGAGAAGTGCAGACCCCCAGACTCAGCATCTTTCTCGACCTACCGATTGATGAGCTAATGCGAAGGATCAAAAAGCGCGGGCGCCCATACGAGATGGGGGTCTCACCCGCGTATGTAAATCGCCTACGCGAGTTCTATTGCGCGGGCTTGGACCAGCTCGGTGAAGACGTCCGCATCGTCAAGTTGGCATGCGGCGAGGACCCTCATGCCGTGGCAAGCAAGGTCCTCGCAATAGTCAGAGCCTCCCAACACACAGGGTCTTGACCGGGCTCCCCATCCCGGCGGTGCGCTCGGCTCCCTATTGTCCTCGTCCGGATGACCAAACACCAGTTGCACCCCCTGCCCGCCCTCAAACCCGCCAAGGGCGAGGTCCTCATCGAACAGCCCAAAGCAAACCCCACCCGACCAATCCATCCGCGTTATTTTGACATCCCATTTAAGCTCCAACGAATCACCGGTCCACGTAACCGCTTTGTAGGAGTAGCGGTTAGGCCGATGGCCGGGGGCATTGTTCTCCACTTTTGCATGGTACGTCCCCGCGGTTTGATTCCAGTAGTAGTTGCTTGGCTGGTCAGTCATCCACGCCGGATCCGTCGAGAAATCGCTCTGATAGATGATGTCCTCCGCCGCGGGCGAGTATTCCCTGAGAACGAGGTTGTCAATGTAGCCCTCGGCAATCGCACCGGTAGCATAGACGTGGGTAACAGAACTCATGTACAAACGGTCAACACCTGCGAAGCCGCCGACGCTGGTTAACTCCACCTCCCCGACGAGTGAGCCGTCGGAAACCTTTGTCACCCGAAGAGAAAGTGTTCCCGCCGTGCGGTCATAAGCGGCGGCATTGTGATACCACGTGTTCAACTGAAATGGGGCGGGCTGGGCCCCTCCTGGGTGGTAAAAGCCTCCCTCGCTGTCGTAGTAGATCAACGTAGCTGTTTGGCCCTGATCAACTTTGTGGTAGGAAACAAGCCAAGTCGTTGCGGTCTGTATGCTCATGTCGGAATCGCCCAGGCCGAGGAAGTGGGAAGCCGCCCAGTCGCACCGCATCATGTAAACGTCGAACTCGAGTTCATACGAGGCGCCGGGGTCGAATGGGATGGTCTTATACGCGTATTGCTCCGCGCCATTCGTCCTTTTGAAGTAGTACGTCCCGTCCGCCTGATTCCAGTAGAAATTCTGCGGGGAGTTCGTCGTCCATCCAGGCTCGGTCGAGAAATCGCTCTGATAGACGGCCTGCCATGGTTCTTCTGCCGGGGAGACCCTGTTTGACTGCAAGGAAGTGGTGGGTTCCCAAACCAGCTCAGCGGCTTTCGCGTGAGGCGAGCTCAGAACTACCCCGATCGAAAATGCAACGGCGAGAAAACTTGTTAGAGTCCGCATTTCTGTTCCTCCCTTTCCTCGGGGAGGGGGTCAAATGCGGCGGCGCCGAAGGTCTTTCCCCTGTTTGGCGATGCAGCAGTTCAGGAGACTGCAATAGGCATGAAGACGAGTGAATGGAAGTGCTTGACAGAGCCACCCCGCCTTCGGGCGGAAGAACCATTAACGCGGGCATACTGACCCCTTCCCTGCAGATTTGGACCTGTGCGCACACTCAGCCCAAACTCACACCCCTCCTTTTAACCTATCGCGCATTACGCCTCTTGTCAAGGGCAACTTCTTCCTCGCAGTAATCGCTCACTCATGGGTGGCGAAGGTCATCGGCAATGCTGGAGTCTTTCGCATGGGGATGGAACCGCAGAGGACGCAGAGGACGCGCAGAAGGTGGACAGGATAACAGGATGCACAGGATAGACTTTGGAGTGCGGCAGTCCCGCCACGGTGCCGTCATCGGTGGGACTTGTGATGGCTGAGCTTACTCCCGCTTGCGAAGACTGTGGCAAACCCCAGCGCTCCAGAGAAGGATTCGGACGGGATTTGAGCCAGCAGGATGATCCCCTTAATCCTGTCAATCCTGTTATCCTGTCGGACGTAACCCCTCAGTCTCCGGTGGCAAGCTACACGCGGCTTGATCAGCAGAGAGTCGGGAGTCCTGTCGTGGCATGGGCATCTTGCCCATGATTCCCACGGGTCCCGCCTACGGCGGGATGCCACGCACTCGCATCCTCCGCACCCTCTGCGCCCTCTGCGGTGGGTCTCCCCGTAACTGAGGGATTACTCTCGAATTTTCCCCTTCGCGTGTAAAAAAGCCTCTGCGGTCTCGCCGTGCTCTGCGGTCAGTCTCCCGCGCTCGACGACTCCGCCCAGAGAGGGATTGCGGGTTTGATTGTCCAGGCTTGGAGGCGTGCAAGCCCCATCATCTTCGGGGCGCGGAAGTTCTCGGGGAAAATGACCCAGCCCCACAGCCCCGCTCGGTCCTCGGAAACGTATTTGTCCGTGGTGAAGTTGCCCTTTTTGAGTTGCACATCTTCTCTGGCGAAAGACGCTGCGACCACGTCACCGGCGAAAGGGTTTGGCGGCGGGGCGGCAAGCCGCTCGACGACGGAGCCGAGAGTGGCAACGAAATCCTCCGGAGCGACCGGTTTGCCCGCAACCCAAATCGCTGCCGGAATCCGACCGAGGTCCTCCGCCTCCTCGAGGAAGTCGCGGCAGGCTTCGAGCCACTGCTTCCACCGGAACGTGCCCTCCCGAACCGTCTCGCTCCATGTGCTCGAGGGACCGTACAGGAATTTGGGGTCGAGGGCAAACGGAGCGATTGGGGGCGGGAATCCAGAAGGCGGAGCCAGCGCGCGGGGCTGGACGGGTACCGGCTGCCCCATCGGCATAGCTCCAATCGGGACCGGCGGAGGAGGGAATTTGTCGAGCACGAGCACCGCCTTCGCCAGGAGGTAGAGAATTTCCGCGGCGGAGACTGCCCGGTCGCCAACCCGCAGAAACGTCACTTCCTTCTGGACATGCTTGGCCAT
>CAZFAP010000138.1:0-13068 GCA_964516325.1 uncultured Verrucomicrobiota bacterium | reverse complement strand
GCGTTTGGGGGGCCGTAGGCTGGATTGTGGCCCTGCTGGTCCTGACGCTCTGGCTGTATCTTCTTGGCGGCGACCCTGCCAAAAAGGGCCACGTTTGCCTTCTGCTTGCCGGAATTTTCGCTCTGGCGCTCGGCGCCGTTTCCGTATTCCTCCCGCATACACCTCCCGCGAAGAAGAAGGAGAAGCCCTGGGCTTTCCTTGAGGCATTGAAGTTGATGAAAGACTGGCGAATAGCGGCTTTCATTATTATTGGGTTGGTTGTGGCCACCCAGCTCCAGTTCTATTACATCCTGGTGTCGCCATTCCTCGGCGAGAAGGAAATCGTAGCCTCTCAGGCCGATTACGCGATACCGGCATGGACCACTCTGGCTCAGGCGGTTGAGGCCGTGGTAACGGTTCTGCTTCCGTTTATGCTTGCACGCCTGGGGTATCGAAAGGCTCTCGCGCTCGGCGTCATCGCCTGGCCGATCCGCTACGTCATCTTTGCCATCGGCAGCCCGAAGTGGCTGGTTCTGGCTTCATTGGGGCTTCACGGTCTGGCCTACGTCTTCTTCTTCATCGTAGGAATGATTTACATCAATTCCGTGGCGCCCTCCGACATCCGCGCTTCCGCCCAGAGTCTCTGGCTCTTCGCCACGTTTGGCGTTGGTCTGTTCATCGGCAGCTATTTCACGGGATGGATCGCGGACATTTTTACGAAAACCGTGGAGGGCGTCCAGAAGACGAACTATACCTGGGTCTTTCTGGTTCCGGTTCTCCTGACTGTTGCCTGCGCCGTCGCCTATCTCACGCTCTTCCGTGAGATGCCAAAGCCGGAAGGGCAACCTGCTGCCGCCCCAGAAAAAGGGCCGGAGCAAGCCTGAGGATGACGTGCGTGCGCACCGAGGCTGCCTTGAACCGGGAGAGAGGTTATGGATTGCATTACAAGACGGCAGTTTATTGGAGGGACTATTGGCGGGGCGGCGGCTCTCACGGGGCTGGGCAGGCTGTGGTTTGGGCACGCCGCAGACTCGGACGCGTTTGGGCCTTTCCCGACGAAAATCGTCGTGAGGAAGGTCTATCTTGCAAAGCCGGCACCGAGCTGGCCGACGCCCAAGCTCGACGTGCAAGCGGAAATTCGCAAGATAGATGGTTGGCTTGCTGAGCTTCAGAAAAACGCTCTGGATGTCGAATTCGTCGGCGGCGAACTGCTGCGAGTTGCAGGGGATGTGCCCGGATTGAAAGCCGCGGTCGGCAAGCCGGACGGGATTCTCGTCTTCAACCTCACCTCGACCGTCGGACATCTGCTCAGCGCCATCGTGGACTTCGGGTTCCCGACGATTATGTTTTCGCAGCCTTACAGCGGGCACGACTGGTCCATGGTCGCCGGACTCCAGAAAGCCGGGAAGAAAGTTGACGTTCTTGCGTCAAGCGACTACCACGACATCCTCAAAGGTCTCGCTGTCTTCAGGACGATCAAGCGCCTCAAGGAGACAAGGATTCTGTGCATCCGCAACGGCGGCGCCAGCCCCGAATACGTCAAAGCCGTGCGCGAAAAGCTCGGTCCGGAGATTGTGTCCATCAACCATCAGCGTCTGGTGGACACGTACAACGTGATTGACCCGAGGGAAGCCGAGCCTCAAGCCGACGCCTGGATCAAGGGCGCCGTCAAAGTCGTCGAGCCGACCAGGGAGGAGATTATCAAGTCAGCTCGCCTCTACCTCGCCATGAGAAAGGTCATGCAAGAGGAAGGAGCGCGCGGGATCACAATCAACTGCTTGGGGCTTTTCTCGCAAGGTCTCCTGCCCGCCTATCCCTGTCTCGGATACAGCCGCCTGAACGCCCTCGGCGCCGGCGGCATCTGTGAGGCGGACGTTGATTCGGCACTCACCCATTTTCTCTTTCTCTACCTCGTCGGGAAGCCCGGCTTCATTAGCGACCCCGTCATTGACACCGCGACGAACACGGTCATTCATGCTCATTGCGTCGCAACCCCGAAGATGGACGGTTCCGACGGTCCCGAAGCTCCGTACATCATCCGAAGCCATCTCGAAGACGACAAAGGCGCGGTTCTCCAGGTAAAGATGCGAATCGGGCAAGTCATCACCGCCGCAAAAATCATCAACCTCGACACCATCCTCATCTCGACCGGGAAAATCGTTGACACCCCCGACGGAGAAAGGGGCTGCCGCACGAAGATTACGACCGAAGTCCGCGACGCTCAGAAGATGCTCGAGAATTACAGCGGCGGACTCCACCGCGTGATTTTCTACGGCGATCATGTCCGCGAAATCAAGCGTCTGGCGCATTTTGTCTCGTACAAGGTCGTCGAGGAGTGCTGAGCACAGGAGGAACCATGAGCGGAAGAACAATGACGAGAAGATGCTTCCTCAAGAAATCGAGCACGGCGGTCGCAGGTTTTGCCGCAGCGTCTCTTGCAGGCAGGTTTCCCCCCGCAGCCCTCGGCGCGAATGAGAGGATTAACGTCGGTTCCATCGGCTGCGGAGATAGAGGAACGGCTCTCCTCAGCGATATTGTTGCCAGGTCGAAGAAGCCGGATACCGGTGTTGCCGTCGTAGCCGTCAGCGACGTGTACGAGGTCCGCAGAGAGAGCGCGAGAAGACTATGCGGCGGAAAAGCCTACAAGGACTACCGCGAGCTCCTCGACCAGAAAGAGATTGACGCGGTGGTCATCGCCACCCCCGACCACTGGCATGCGAGGATGAGCATTGATGCGGCCGTCGCGGGGAAGGACATCTATTGCGAAAAGCCGATGACTTATACCGTCGAGGAAGCAAAGGAGGTGGCACGGGTCGTCGGTGAAAAGAATCGCGTCATGCAGATCGGCGTGCAGAGCACCTCCGACGACATCTGGTGGCAGGCGAGGAAGGTGATCAGGGAAGGAGGCATCGGCAAACTTCTCTGGTCGCAATCCGGCGTCGCCCGCAATTCAATCGAGGGCGATTGGAACTATTATCGGATTGACCCCGACGGTGGTCCGCACAATATAGACTGGGACGCTTTCCTCGGCTCAGCGCCAAAGCGTCCCTTTGATCCCGACCGGTTCTTCCGCTGGAGGAAATATTGGGATTATTCGGGTGGAATAGCAACCGACCTTTTCTATCACTGTCTTGCTCGTGTTCAAACGGCCCTGGGTCCGGAATTCCCGAAGCGAGTCGTCGCCTCCGGCGGCATCTACGTTTTCCACGACCGCGAGACCCCCGACACCTTCCACATGATGATTGATTATCCGAGCGACCACACCGTCGTCTTGCTCGGCTCGCAGGCGAACGCGCAAAGAGTCCCGGAGATGATTCGAGGGCACAAGGCCACGATTTCCTTCGAGCCGCCAGAGAAACCAACCGAGGTAGTGGTCCGTCCGGAAAAAGTGTTTGCCGACGAGGCTCAGGAGCGCAGGGTGAGCACTGAGCCGCGACCCGACCACATGGATAATTTCCTCCAGTGCATTCGAACGAGGGAAAAAACCCACTGCAACGAACTCGTCGGCTACAGGGTCATGGCGGCCATCGGCATGGGCGTCCGCGCTTACCGCGAGCAAAAGGTCATGCTGTTCGATTCAGAAAGAGAGGTGGTTGTCGCCGCTTAACTCGGCGGCGTCCATTGTTCCTTGACCACGTGGAGAAGACGCGAACAATCAATATTGGGCGAGCTTATGGGAGGAGCGGATCAATGAATAGGCGGGCGTACAGAAGCAGTCTTACCTTCTCAGTATTGTTCGGCATTTTCCTCGTCTTGACAGCCGGATGCGTTCGGCAGGTTGACGTCGTGAAAATCCCTGTCTTGCCTCCAGCGATTTACCGCGTGAACTGCGCGGCGGTCGAGCCGTACAAGGACCGCGCCGGCAACGAATGGCTCGCTGATCAGGAGTTTGCCGAGGCAGGGAAATGGGGCGCCTTGAATGGTCTGACTGTGGACAGGCGGCCTGGATTAACAGAAATTGACGGGACTGACGACGACCCCGTTTACTTGACCGAGCGGTACTCCATGCAGGGGTACAAGTTCGCAGTGCCGAATGGGAAGTATCTCCTCCGTCTCCACTTTGCTGAGACCTACGACGGCATCACCGGAGAGGGGATGCGAATTTTCAACGTCCAGGCGGAAGGAAAGACTATCCTCGAGAATTTCGATCCTTTCAAGACGGCGGGCGCGAGAAACAAAGCAATTGTCAGGGAGTTCACCGTCGAGGTTTCCGACGGCTGGCTCGACCTCACCTTCGTCCCCAACATCCAAAATCCTGAGATCAACGGAATCGAGGTCTTGAAGAAGTAGTGCCGTGCACGGCCGTATGATCGTCCGTCCCTGTGATCTCCGACACGCGCTCGGCGGGGGACGCTCTTTTTGAGGGGATAACCCCGCCAGAGGTGGGGCGTCTCGACAAAAGGATTCCCCCATCCGCCCACTGAAATACAGCCCCACGCGTTGCTTTCCTCCCCTTTCGCCACCTGAATGGAGCCGCAGCCTGAGCCGGGCGTTTCGCACGGCGGACTTCAACGAACAGATTCATTCGGCCCGCCGGGTTGGTCTTCCGCGGTGATCTCTTCAGTGCATGACGCGCCAGGTAGAGGTTCAGGTTTGAACTTCTCGCTGTGCACGTACACGCGGTGTTCCCAGGGAGTGAGGTCCAGATTGGCCTTCTCGCCGAACCTGGCTTCTTCTCCGGTAAAGAGTTCCCGATATTCTTCGCCGATGACCTCCGCCTCCAAAGTAACGTCCTGCGGCTCAGCCGACAGGTTGAGAATGACAAACACCTTTTCGTCCCCGCTCCGGCGAATGTAGGCATAGACCTTGTCGTCTCGGCTCGATTTGACCTTGGTGAATTCGCCAGCGTAAATCGCGGGGCTTTTCTGGTAAAGATGGAAAAGCCGCGTGTAGAAACCCCGAAACGGACTCTCGGCCCACTCAATCGGTCGCCTCGTTCCACGGCTGCCTCCGGGAAGTCGCCGATCAAAGCCGATTTCCTGTCCGTTGAAAATCATCGGCTTCCCCGGCAGCGTCGCGCAAAGAACGGCAAAGGTTTTTACCCCGTCGCTATAGCGCTGCGAGAGCCTCCATTCCCAATTGTAGTCATGATTGTACGTGAAGCGCATTCGCACGGCGCCCGACGGATATTCCTTTCTTTCCTTGTCCAGCATCTCGTCAATCGCCGTGGCTGGTTTCTTGCCCCTTGCGATGGCCCACATGAGCGGAGGAAGATTCCAGTCATACGTCATGTCGAATGCGGGATGGTGTCGTGCCTCATTCGCCTCCGCCAGCATAAAAACGGGTCGGCCAGCCTTCTCGATTTCGGGCCGCAGCCAGTTCCAATGTTCGATGGGCACTCCCCAGGCAACGTCGCAACGAAACCCATCAACGCCAAATTCTTTGATCCAATGGGTGTATGCGTCAGCCATGTATCGCCAAAGCGCGCGGTTCGAGTAATCAAGCCAGGCCACGTCTCTCCACCCGCGGCCCTGAATGATATTGCCGCTGGCGTCCTTCTTGTACCATTCGGGATGCTGCGTAATCAGCGGATTGTCCCAGGAGGAATGGTGCGGAACCCAATCCATGATGACGTACATGCCGAGTTCGTGAATCCGGTCAACCAGGTGCTTGAAATCCTCTTTTCTGCCGTATTCGGGATTGATGCCGTAATAATCCCGGACGCAGTAGAAACTCCCAAACGACTTCGCGTCCTCACCCGAAGGGTGTATGGGCATGAGCCAGATGATGCCAACCCCGAGCGCCTTGATCCTCGGCAAATGTTCCTCGAAGGCTTTGAAGGTTCCCTCCGGCGTGTACTGGCGCACGTTGACCTCATAGACGGGGAGGTTGTGCGACCACTTCGGTCCAGCAGGCGTCGCGGGCTTGGGCTCAGCGGACAGCACCGTCGCCGCCAAAAGAACAGCAAATAGCGAGAGATAAGGATAAGTGTGTCTCGAAGCAGATCGGGCATTTCGGGGCATAGCGGGGTCTCCGAACGGATGGTTGTTGTTCCGAGAATCCAACGCTCAAAATCCCTCCCTGGTTTAACCAGGCTTGAAAGCCGGTTCATTACGGCGATCTCCCCGCGGCTTCTGGTCCAGCGACCGCCGGAGGGGAACCGTGCGCCGCTCTTCCGGAGCAGATGCTTCCCTTCACCGATAGGTTCACTTTATAGGGTTAGGTCTGGTCTTGGAGACCTCCCTGAGAGTTTTTCATTGAGCGACAGAGGGCATCGGCTAAAATTACCGAACGTGACGCCTGAGCAGCCCAAAGAGCTCATGAAGGGAATATATTAGACGTGCGTATGAAAAAAGTCGTCGTTTTTGGCGCCGGAAATATTGGTCGAGGCCTCCTGGGGCAGATTTTTGTCGAAGGGGGATACGACGTAGTTTTCGTGGAGGTCAACGAGGCGATTGTGTCCGCCCTGAATCAATTGAGCTCATATGCCATACGCATTGTGGGAGAGGCTCCGCAGGAGCTGACAGTAAGCCCCGTTCGAGCCGTGGACGCGGCGGACGTCGAGAAGGTGGCGGACGAATTGGCGGACGCGAGCATGGCAGGGACGGCGGTAGGGGAGAGCAATCTGCGATCTATTGCTCCGCTGTTTGCCCGCGGGATGAAGAGGGGACACGACAGAGCCGTGGTTGAGCTGCTGAACATCATCACGTGTGAAAGTTTGCCTGGCGTTGCTGAGTTCCTTAAGCGCCGTATCGTCGAACATGTTGATAGCCCGTCCGTTGTGTTAGAGTGAAGGAAAGGATTGAACCGAATCTGAAGCTGACGCAGGAATGCAAATTTCACTTTGAACGATACAAGAGAATATACCCGGCATTGAGATTTTTGAAGGACGTGGGTCGGGTTAAGTGTTCCGAGTAGGCTCTTGCATGCTGTAAAAAAGAGAGGAGTGGGAAAGCCATGAAGAATCCTATCACTCGACGCGAGTTTCTCAAGCGAGCCGCCGTTGGGGCGGTAAGTATCCCGTGCGTTATCCGTTCGTCCGCGCTGGGCGGCAACGGCGGTGGCGCGCCCAGCGACAGAATCACCATCGGTTCCATAGGGGTCGGTGGTCGGGGAGTAGCCAACACGAAGGGGCTCGGGGCATATCAAGAAGCTCGAGTCGTGGCGGTATGCGATGCCTACGAGGATCGGCGCCAAAAAGCCAGGAAGCTCGTGGACGATCATTATGGCGACAAGGGATGTTCCATGTATGCCGACTTTCGAGAGTTACTTGCTCGCAAGGACATTGACGCTGTGATGATCGCCCCTCAGGACCATTGGCATGCGCTGATGGTTCTGGCGGCGGTCCGTGCCAACAAAGATATGTATTGCGAGAAGCCGCTGGGCGTGTCCGTAAAGGAATGCCAAACGATCCGCGAGGCGGTCCGAAAGGGCGGCATAATATTCCAGACGGGCACCCAGCAGCGATCGGAGCGCAACTTCCGGTTCGCCTGCGAGCTCGCCAGAAACGGATACGTCGGCAAGATTTACACTGTGGAGGTCGCGGCAGAAGGTCCCAACTTCAAGCCCGGGTACACGGGACCTCTGACGCCGCAGCCGGTTGCCCCGGGCTTCGACTGGGATATGTGGCTCGGACCCGCCCCCAAGAAGCCCTACAACCCGGGGCGCGTCGCCTGGCCCGATTGGTATCTGATCTGGGACTACTGCACCGGGTTCATCGTCAACTGGGGAGTGCACCATCTCGATATCGCTTATTGGGGCTGTCCGGAGGTCGCCAACGAACCATTTGAAGTCGAATGCAGCGCGACCTATCGGAACGTGGGTTTCACCGATAACGTTGACGCCTGGAAGGCCAACTTTACTTATGCGAGCGGATTGCGAATGGTTTACTCGGACCATTTTCAGCAGAAGATAGGCTGCCGTTTCATTGGGGACAAGGGGTGGGTTCACGTGGACCGCGCTGGAATCTGGGCTCAGCCGGAATCGCTTCTGAGCGCCACGATCAAACCAAATGAGATTCATCTTCACGAGTCCGACAATCCCTATGGCGATTTCCTGCGGAGCGTCCGGACACGCCGCGACCCTGTGTCCGACGTCGAAGCGGGTCACAAAGCCTCCTACCTGGGCATGGTGGCGGATATATCAGCTCGCCTCAAACGAAAGCTGAAATGGGACACCAGGACGGAGCAGTTCGTCGGGGATGACGAGGCGAACAAAATGTTGAGCAGGCCCATGCGCAGTCCCTGGCGCCTGTAGGAGTTTCTGACCGGCGCCGCTGGCGCCCTCATGGCCACCTACGAACGTCAGTCCCAAGGCACAAGACGCGTTCTGACCCCGGCGGTCGGTCTCTGTCCTGAAAATTAGCCTCACGCGGGGAGCTTTTTCGCGAACCACCAAGACACGAAGACACAAGAATACCTTCGCCCGAGGGTCATCTCTCCTTTGTGTCTTGGTGTGTTCGTGGCGCCCGACCTGAAAGGCGCTATCAGGGAGCGGACATTATCATTGTCTCCGGGTGAGCGAAGTTCATGAGCGACTGCAATGTGTCCGTCCCAAGAGGGAGGGATTACCCGATTTGTCTCACCCCCCTTGACACGAAGCCGCGGCAACCGTATATTGTGAATCGCGGTTCACAATGGCGAGGTCGAAAATGAGGGCAAGGAAGCTAAATACCCAGATCAGAAAAGAACAGATTGCTCGTGCCGCTTTGGACCTGATCGGCCGTGGGGGGCTCCAGGGCCTGAGCATAGCGGCCATTGCCCGTAGGGTCGGGCTTGTCCCGTCGGCTATCTACCGGCACTTCAAGAGCAAGGGGCATGTGTTGGACGCCATCCCCGATCTGTTTCGGGAAGCGCTCCTCGGCAACGTCAGAGTTGTCCGCGAGGCTAGTTCCGATGCTCTTGAGCACCTCAGACAGTTGCTTGCGCAGCACGTCCGATTGATCCGGGAAAACCGAGGCATACCACGCGGCAGGATTCACTTCATGTTACGGACTGTCGGGTCGCGATGACACCGCTTCGACGCTCGGATTGCTCCTGACGGCGGATGGTCGCTACAGGCCGGCCTGACCCTTACCCTGACCAGACTCTCACTGGTAAGCTGACCTGAGCTTTCTGGGCGCGCAGTACTGTGGCGGAACCTATGGGAAGGAGACAATAGGTTTCTAATCCGGGAAAAGTGCTTGACACCCCCCACTACCTGAGCGAGAATGCAACCAACCTTCGGGTCTTTTGGGCTCTGGAAAATTCGCATGGTTGATGAGAAAGAGGGGGCCATGCAGGAAATAGCTCTCCGTTTGAGACTCAGACGGGCTCGAGATTGGGGCTCGTCACGGGATGAAGTGTGCCGTCTCATACAGACCGGGGAGCTTGCCATGCGAATAAACAGCCCACCTTCCCTCCGTTCGTGCCTTCTTCGCCCCCTACGGTTGTTCCGCTTCCTCAGTGAAACCTCAGCGCAAGCCAACCGGATGCTGTGGAGCGCTCATCGAGAGTCCCCCAACATGCTTGTCCGGCGATGGTCGCCGCCCATTGTAGGGGAAGTGTGCGGCGGGCGGAGCGTGGCCGCGAGGCACTTTCTCTTGGCGGACGACGCGACGTATGCCCTTTCTGTCACAACTCATTACGAGCCCCGACCTTTGGCCATCGAGCGGCGAATCAAGCCTTCGGCGTACCTTTCACCCGGTGAAACGGAAGCGGGCTCTGCTGGAAAGCACCCCGCGAGAGGTAGCCAGCTGGGTCGCGACAGATATCCGTCCGGGGGAGTCCCTCGACTCCCTCAATCCCGCTGGAGCGGATATCCAGAGCCTCCCTCATGCCTCAGAAAACTCAACGCTTCACCACCTGCGGGAGTGGCTCAAACGCGAAGGGGAGGTGCCCAATTCCCGCCAAGCCAACAGAGCACTTGAACCTGGAGGAGACGGTCATGGAGAACTGGATGCACAATGGAATTGAGGAGCCGCCCGGGACGGGCACGAAAAACCAATTGGGACCTGGCGGCACGGGCGTGTCGCCCGGCCTGGAGGACGAAAGGATCCGCAGAAGGGCTTTCGTTCGACTGGGGGTGGTTTTGCTGGTCGGCTTCTTGTTGCCGATGGTGATCGCGGGTGATGGCGGGTTGCGGCTGATTTTCGTCAACATTCTTGTCCTCGGGCAAGGGGGGGCGCCGATTGTCACAAAGTTCTGGCATCTTTACCCGGCGATAGCGGGGATCGCGGCGATTCTTCTCGCTGTCCGGGGCAAGGGCATTGCGCGCGGGATCGTCTTGATGTTAATGGGAATGCTTGCTGTTGTCATTTCGATACGCAGTGGCAGCGATGCGGAGCTGCCGCGGTTGGGGGGTGGCCTGTCCGAGTTCTCCACGGGATCTGCACGTGTGGTGGCTTTGCTCGCGATGGTTGGCATCTATGTGGGGAGCCGCGCTCGATGTTTTCGACCCAGGAGCACTGCAGCCGCCATCGTTGGCGCAGTTGGAGGCGGGGTATATCTGCTGACGCTCGTTCTGCCCACCCAGCCGAAGGAGGTCGGCACAATTCCTCTGTTAACGCCGCTCAAGTTGATACTCGACGCGTTCCATCTATACCACATGCCGCCGCGCTTCCTGATCTTCACCGGGTTTGTGAGTCTGGCGGCGATGATGCTGCTGATAGCCGCGGCGATCCTGTGTCTGCAAAATGTGGAAGCCAGACCTGACGCGGCGCACCGGGCGCGGGGTGCATTCGCTTTGTGGGTAGCGAGCGTGGTGCCGATCGCCTTTATTGCCCTGTACGGTCCTATCAACCGGCTTATCACCGGTGTGGGAGAGGGAGCGGTCGGCGCGCTCCTTACAGAGTTTGCGGACCTCGTGAAGACGGGGCTATGGGCCGGCGGCATTCTCCTCATGATTCCGATGGGTGCGACAGATTTGCTCGTCAGTCTCTCGAGGGCGGAGAGAGCGCGAGCCGTGGCAGACAGAAAGTTAAGCGAACGCCGCGGGCAAGTGTAGTGTGCCAGGATTCTGGGAAACGATTCAACGGTTTCTGTTATGCTCCTGGGCATTGTTCAACCGGCTGCGGTCCTGTGGCACATGAGCGACGGCAAGTTCAAATTCAAGCACCACGCCGATAGCGCCTGGCAGGTCTTCGCTCAGGCGGTTGGTGTACATCCCATTCGCACTCGAGAATCGAACAATTGCGGAACCCACAAAGAACAGAAAGGAAAACGGACATGAGGGGAAAGGCAGGTATCATCAGAGTTGTAGCGACGCTCGCGGCAATCGTTTTCGCCTTCGGGGCTTATGCGCCGATCGCGGATGCCCACTGCGATACCCTTGATGGTCCCATCGTGACGGAGGCGAGGACAGCGCTTCAAAAGGGCGACGTGACGCCTGTTCTCAAGTGGGTGAGGAAAGAGGATGAAGCGGAGATTCGTGAGGCCTTCAAAAAAACATTGACCGTGCGGGCGAAGGGACCAGAAGCCAAGGAACTCGCGGACATGTATTTCTTCGAGACCCTCGTGAGGATTCATCGCGCAGGGGAAGGCGCTGCCTACACCGGTCTGAAGCCTGCAGGGGCGGAGCTAAACCCCGCCGTCGTTGAAGCTGACAAGGCGCTGGAGAAAGGCGACGTCAACCATCTTGTGAAAATCGTCACGGACACTGTCGCCGAAGGGATTCGTGGGCGGTTCCCGCATGCGGCACAAACCAAGAAACATGCCGACGAAAGTGTAGAGGCCGGGCGCGAATTTGTTGCCGCTTATGTCGAGTTTGTGCATTATGCCGAGCGGCTGTTCACAGACGCAACGGAGCATGCAGGGCATCGCGGCGAAGAGGCAACGGCGACGAGTGCTCTGCATCAGGGGAAAGCCGAAGAAGCCGGAGGCGACGCCGGTCATCGTCATTGAGAGGCTACGCCATGACGCCGATAGAAATACTCCAACACGAGCACCGGGTCATTCTGCTCGTCTTGGATGCCGCTAAGCGAGCGGCGGAGTCCATCCGGAAAACGGGAAAGGCGGGCGCCGGAACAAGCCGCGACCTTCTGGATGCCAAGGTCTCCCTCTCGCAGGCAGAGGCGAAGCTCGTCGAGCCCACATTCGATCACCACATCGCCTGCGCCGAGTTCGAGAGAGCCGCTGGGCGAATCAAGTAGCTCTCGGACGATCCCTCCCCGTCGAGGGCTCATTTGCATGTCTCATTAGAGATACGCGCGACGCACCCCGATTTGGCCTCGTTACACGAATGGAGAGCGGTCAGCCCGCCGCCGATGGTGAAGGAACGAGCGTAAGCAGCCATGGGGCCTCCCGGGGTGAATGGGGACAGCGCACGCGGACAGACCAGTCGAGGAACCTGGGAGGCCCGGCGAGGCGAGGGCGATGGCCTCAACGGACGGTGGGAAGACATAACCCCGCCTTCGGCGGGGTCTGGAGTTTGGACAATAACGGGTGTCAGGTATAAGCGTAGGGGATGGAATCTTGAGCGATTTTCCTGCGGAGGCGGTCGGAGATTGACGTTTCGTTGATTTCCTTTCGCAGGAGGGTGAGGAAGTGCAAGACCGAGGGGCGTATGGCCTTCTTTCTCCACTTGGGCAAGGGGAGCAACTGATCCCCTCGACCGGGTACGAACTTCAGGAGACCCGCCAATAAATCCAGAAGCGAAACCATCCGGTCAATCAGCATCAGCGTTCACCCCCCTCAAAGCAAACGTGTTTCTCTCCGTGCGCGCGAAACGATCGCTTCGCGCCACCTTTTTGCATAGCGCCGAGACAACCGACTCCCGGTCAAGTCTCACACCATGGAACTTCTCGACCCGCTTGATGATCTCCGTGATATGCAACGGTCGTCCCGCCTCAAGGAGTACGTCATACACCAAATCCACCTGCGACCTACGCCTAACTCGCGGCTTTTTCGGTTCCTCGCGTCCTTGCAACCGCCTCACGGCCCGCAATCAGCACCGTGTGGAAAGCGCGACGCAATTTTGCGCGTGAAATGGACCCCCACCTCTGGCACGGATTTTTCTGGGATGCGGCTGCGTTTGAGTGGTTCGTCCCGGCAAACTGGGCTGACCTCCCGCCATCTCCATCCTCCCGTCGCCTCGTCCCGAATCTGTCCCGGCCGGGCCTTAGCCCATGTTTGTCAGTTTTTGGCCGGTTTTTGGGGTATTTGAGGGGATGTC
>CAZFAP010000137.1:0-13233 GCA_964516325.1 uncultured Verrucomicrobiota bacterium | reverse complement strand
AACGCGGGGCGAGTCTGAAGGAGATGTCCGTCGTCGCTGATGGAAAGCCCCGTGCCCATCAAGCGAGCTGTCGCCCGGTGGAGGTCATGATGAGCTTTCCGTGTTTGACGCCCCGGGTGCTGATGAGGCGATCGGCGAGCCTTCTGACACGGGCAGCCGATGCACGAAGGACGATGACTTCCAGGCAATTTGAGCTGTCGAGGTGAATGTGAAGAGAGGAGACGGTCTTGGCGTGATGGCTGTGCTGGGAGTGGGTCAACTTCTGGGATAGCTCCCTCTGCTGATGGTCGTACAAGAGAGTGATGACGCCGATGGTTTCCTCGCCGCCTGCTTCCCACTCTTCCTCCACAAGACGGTCGCGGATGAGGTCTCTTATGGCTTCGGACCGGCTGGAATAGCCTTTTGCCTTAATCAAGCGGTCAAATCTCTCAGACAAAGAGCAATCAATAGACACGCCATATCTGGTAAGGTCAGCCATGGGTCGGTTCCTCAATCAACGGGACGCCTGTTGCTACGTTTTGATCTGATAATAACACGGGCTTCGCCGCGGTCAAAGGCGATTCCTCGGGTCACGGTTCGGTCGGCTTCTGAGGCTTTCTGCGAGAGAAGGCAAGCGGTGAGAATCGTCTGTGCTGACGGATTGGACTGTGTGCGGCTTGTTTTGTTATCCTAAATGGGGACATGAGGTGGGCGACCCCGTCCCAATTTCGGCAATCCACGGGATATCAGGCCGTCGAAAGGAAAAGGAAGAATCCGGAGAAGGCGGACGTGAAAGACGCTATCGTAATGTGGCGTGAGACGAAGCTGGTCGTGCTGACGGCATTGATCGCGGCGACCTACGCGGCGGTGATGATCCCCTTCAAAGGGTTTGCGCCGATACCGGGTTTTGCGGAGATTCGCCCCGGGGCCGTGATTCCAGTAACTTTTTCGTTGATGTTCGGGCCGGCGGCAGCGTGGGGGGCGGCGATGGGCAATCTCATCGGCGACGCGCTGGGTGGGATGTTCGGTCCGGGAAGCGCGTTCGGGTTCGTGGGGAACTTTCTTCTCGCCTACGTGCCGTACAAGGTGTGGGGACGAATGGGGATACTGTCGTCGGGCATGGAGCCGACGATGCGTTCGGGCCGACAGATTGCCGAGTATGTCGTTTGTGCCGCTCTTGCTTCCGGCGCCTGCGCGACGTTCATCGCGTGGGGGCTCGATATGTTTGGGCTTGTCCCGTTCAGCTATTTCAGCAACCTGGTTTTTGTGCAGAACATCGTGGTGAGCGTCATCATAGGACCGCCTCTCCTTGCTGCCCTTTACCCTCGCGTGAAGAAATGGGGGCTGCTCCATCGTGAGTTCTCGGCGACCTCTACGGAGGCGAGGCGGCAACAGTGGATTTTGGTCTTTCTGCTGTTCATAGGTGTGGCGAGCGGATACCTCCTCGGGAATGCTTATTATTTCGGTGTGTCAAAACCGATTGCCAGGGGAGCGAGTGTGGCGATGGGTTTGTCCCCCTCCATAGTCATGATGCTTCTTGCTGTCGCTCTCCTCTGAATAGGTTGTGTATTCGTGAGAGAGGGACCTTTCGTGCTCGTCACAAGACCGGCTGAAGGAGAGATTCAACGCTTGCATCGGTCGAAAGTGAGCGAGGAGTTCGTAAGAGTAAGCGGGTTACGATTCACGTATAAGGGAGGCAAGAGGCCCGCCCTGAATGCGGTCGAGTTGTCCCTGCGGGAAGGAGAATGTCTGTACGTGATGGGGAGGTCGGAGGCGGGGAAATCGAGTCTGTGTTTTTCGCTTCGCGGGCTGATACCTGAATGCTATCCGGGAGAATATGCCGGAGAGATCGTCGTTGGCGGGAAGAGTCTGAAGGGGAAAAGGGTCAGAGAACTCGCGGGGGAGATAGGGATGGTCTTTCAGGATTTCGAATCACAGCTCTTCTGCTCGACGGTGGAACTGGAGGCGGCGTTCACCCCGCAGAACCTGGGCTTGCCGAGAGAAGAAATTCGGGAGCGTGTGGGGCGGTGTCTGGAGCTGGCGGGGCTAAAGGGATTCGAGAAGAGAGACCCACTGACGCTTTCCGGGGGAGAGAAACAGCGGTTGGCTCTGGCGGCGGTTCTGGCGGGCGGGCCGCAACTCCTGATTTTGGACGAAGTAACGAGCGATCTCGACCCGGTTGGCAAGGATGAAGTCCTCAAGGTGGTCAACAACCTGTACGGCGGGCGACAGGCTATTGTGGCGACGACGCACGCGTACGAGGAGGCACGGCGAGCCGACTCGGTCATGGTTCTCGACGAAGGAAAGGTGGTTGCGAAGGGGCCACCGGACGGGGTTCTGCGCAGCCCAAACCTTATGGAAAAACACGGTATCCGCCCGCGAGAGATTGACGTTTTAGCGGAGAAAATGGGGACGCCATCTTATCCGTTGGGAGCGGAACCTCATGGCTTCTTCGCGGAAGTCGGGAAGCGATTCAGCGACTCGAGGTTCGAGGAGATTTTGAAGGGGGAAGGGGAGCGAAGGGGGAGGTACGGCCGACCGATTATCGAGGCGGAGAACCTGGGCTTCTCCCCGGAGGGCGGTGAAGAGGTCCTCTCCGGGGTGAGCCTTTCTATCAGGGAAGGGGAGATGGTCGCGATTGTCGGAAGAAATGGGGCGGGAAAAACCACACTCATCAAGCACTTCAACGGACTCCTTTTGCCGACTCGCGGGGAAGTGAGGGTGAGAGGCATCCCAACCAAAAGCCAATCTCCGTTCGAGCTGTGCAAGACGGTGGGATTTGTCTTCCAAAACCCGGACCACCAGATTTTTTCCGAGACGGTTCGGAAAGAGGTCTCGTTCGGGCCAAGGAACTTCGCCGTGAGCGAGAAGGAGATTGACGAGAGGGTCTCGGAGTCTCTTTCAGCGGTCCGCCTTGAAGGGTTTGATGAAGAGGACCCGTTGATGCTGCCGAAGGGCGGGCGGCAGAAAGTGGCGGTGGCTTCGATTCTGGCGATGCGACCGGGGGTGTTGGTCCTCGATGAGCCCGCGACGGGTTTGGATTACGAAGAAACCGTGGGGTTGATGGAGCTTGTCCGCTCGCTCAATCAGAAAGGGCACACCGTGGTCGTGGTCACTCACGGCATGTGGGTTGTCGCCCGGTATGCTCACCGAGTAATTGTGCTGAACGAAGGGAAAATCATCGCCGACACAACACCGCGTGCGCTCTTTGCTAACTCTGAGTTGCTCGAGTCAGCAGGACTGATGGCGCCAGAGACCGCGACGCTGACCAACCGTTTTCTTGGCAGGACGCTCCTTTCGGCGAGTGAACTCGAGCACTGTCTGGACACAAAATGAGAGATTTCTCGCTATATATCAACAAAGAGACAATCATCTCGCGGATAGATGCCCGGGCGAAAATGGCGGCGGCGGCGGCATTGTTCGTGGTGGCAATGTCGTTCAACCATCCGCTCTATCTTCTGGGGCTTGTATTGATTGAGGCAGGTCTGGTCGCCGCGAGCCGGTCGGCGGTCAACATCAAGAGAGTGAAGGTTCTCCTGGGGCTTCTGTTCGTTTTTAGCGCGTTGATGTGGACGCTGTTTCTCAAGCAGGGAACGCTTCTGTTCGGGTTGGGGCCGGTGAAAGTGCACAAGGAATCGGCGCTCTACGGCATCGGGATGGGTTTGCGACTCTGCGCCATGGTCGTGGCAGGGTTGGTCTTCCTTTCCTCGACGATGGTGGAAGAGTTTCTGTTCGCGCTAAGGAAATTCGGACTTCCTCTATCGGTGGCGTTTGCCTTTTCTCTGGCGTTCCGGTCGGTTTCGCAGCTTGTCAAGACCGCCGCGACGGTCAAGCAGGCGCAGCAGATTCGTGGCTTGAATGTTGACTCGGGCGGAATCATCCGGAGGATTAGGAACCACATTCCGCTGCTCATTCCGATCTTCATTTACTCGATCAAGAGTGTGGACTCACTGACGACGGCTCTGGAGGCGAGAGGATTTGGCTGTACAAGGAAGCCGACGCCGTTTATCATAACGAAGTTGCGTGTTAGCGATTACGTGGTCGTCGCGACATCCGTATTGGCGGCGGCTGGGGCGATCGTCTTGAGACTGAAAGGATTTGGGGAAGTGTTATCCCGGCTCTGAGCGCTCAACTGAAAGTGGGGCTCAGGAGCCTTGCGGCAAGGACTCTCCCGGAGGTGAAAAGGATGGGCTGGAAGAGTTGGCTGACGATAGCGGTGGTTGTGGCCGGTGCGGCGGTCGCATTGGGCGTGACCATGAAAAGAAAAGCCCAGAAAGATAGCCAGAATCCGGCCCAAGGCGGGAGAATCGAGGAAGCGGCGGTGGCGGGTCTGTTTTATCCGGGAGAGAAGGATGCGCTGGCGGCAATGATTGACGGCTTCTTATCAAAGGTGGACGTTTCGCCAGCGGAGAAACTCCGGGGTCTGGTCTGTCCGCACGCGGGCTACCGCTACTCCGGTCAGACGGCCGCCTACGCCTACAAGCAGTTAATAGGAGGGGACATCGAGACCGCGATAGTCATGGCGCCGAGTCACTATGCGGCATTCCGAGGGGCTGCCGTCGCCGACGTGGAAGCGTACCGAACGCCTTTGGGTCTGATTGAGCTTTCCCCGAAGGCGAACGAGCTGGGGAAGAAAGCGCCTTTTGTAGTCAATCCGCCGTGCCGGGTCAGGCGACCGCCCTGGTCGGTGGAATCTCCGAAGAAAGCGCCTCCTGCGGGAGAGGACACGCCCCACACCTGGGAGCACTCTCTGGAGGTTCAATTGCCGTTCTTGCAGAAAACACTGAAGGAGTTCAAGCTCGTGCCCATCGTGTTCGGAGAAGTGGACGCGGAAGAGGTCGCGCGTGTCCTCGCGGGATGCCTTGACGATAAGACAATTCTGGTGGCAAGTTCAGACCTGAGCCACTACTATCCCTACGATGTTGCGAAACGGATGGACGAATCCTGCACACGGGCAATCTGCGAGCTCGACATCGAGAGCATGGAAAAGCAGGAGGCCTGTGGGAAAGGGCCGATTCTGGCGCTGATGCACATCGCCAAAGACAAGGGATGGAAAACGAAGTTGCTGGACTACCGCAACAGCGGCGACACGGCGGGCGATAAGTCCGGGGTGGTCGGGTATGCGGCTGTCGCCTTCTTCGAGGCGACGAAAACAGATAGCCCGGATAAGCAGTGAGGTTGGGCAGCCGGCCGTTGTCGCATCAGGAGCATAAATAAAGAGCAAGGCACAATGTATCGAACTCTCGGAGCAGTTTTCCTGCTCATCGTGGGCGTGCTGATTGTGGTCTGGGCTGCCCGTGGCCACCTGCACCGCGAACAGCCAGACAGCATGGAGCCAGTGGCAGAAGTCTCACACACGGAACACGTGGGGGAGCCCATGGAGCGCGCACAATTCTCGCTCGAGGAACGGAAATTTCTTTTGACCCTCGCACGCAGGACTGTGGAGGAGGTCGTTTCGTCAGGAAACCTGCCCGAGGTTGATGCAACCGGTTTGTCGAACAGGCTGACTGAGCCGAGAGCGTGCTTTGTGACCTTGAAGAAAAAGGGGGAGCTGAGAGGATGCATTGGGCATATCTTCCCGCGTGAACCCCTGTACAGGGCGGTCGTGGACAACGCACGGAGCGCCGCCGTCGAGGACTATCGTTTTCCCGCCGTCCGTGAGGAAGAACTCCAGGACATTGAGATAGAGGTGAGCGTCTTGACCGTGCCGAAGCCTTTGGATTTCGACTCACCGGACGATTTGCTCAGGAAACTGCGTTCCCAGGAGGATGGGGTTGTGCTGCGGATAGGACAGCGGCAAGCGACGTTTCTGCCGCAAGTCTGGGAACAACTCCCGGACAAGGAAACATTCTTGGCTCATCTGAGCGTGAAGGCAGGTTGTCCTGCCTTAGCGTGGAGAAATCCGGGAACATCAGTCCTGACCTATCGCGCGGAGGCGTTCAAAGAGTCGGAGTTGTAGGGGGCTGCAGAAGAGGCGGGGCACTTGGACACGCACCGAAAGCAAGAGGACGGTTTGATTCGAAACCGAGGATCGGCAGAGCCGGAAAACACTGTCTGGACCATCGGCCGCTCATGACGCGGTCTTCCCAAAAGAAGAAGATGTTTCATTCCCCATGGAGTTAGATTCCAGCCGCAAAAGGACCCTCATTTCCCTTGCCGTTTGTGCCCTCGGTATTTCATCCGTCATGACCCAGTTGACGCTCATGCGAGAGCTCCTGAGCGTGTTCTCCGGCAACGAGATGGTCTTTGGGATCATTTTGGGCAACTGGCTTTTGCTGACCGGGCTTGGCTCCTATCTGGGCAAGACCGCCTCGAGGCTCAAAAATCCGCTGGGCGTGCTGGCAGCGGCGGAGATATTCGTTGCGATTCTTCCCGTGGCGGACGTATTCCTGGTAAGAACGCTGCGGAACGCCATCTTCACTCGGGGCGCGGTCGTCGGGGTAGCGGAGACGGTGGTGAGCTGCTCCGTTCTGCTGCTTCCGTATTGTGTGGCATCGGGGTGCATCCTGACGGTCGCCTGCTCGGAGGCGGCCCCAAAGGAAAGTCCTGAGAACATTGGGCGGGTGTATCTTATGGACAGCGTCGGGTCTGTCGTCGGAGGGCTTCTATTCAGCTTTGTCCTGATCTACCTTTTCAATCACTTTGGCATTCTCTACTTCCCCGCCTTTCTGAATCTTTTCTTCGCGGGAGCTTTAGCGATAATCATCCGGAAGAGAATCCTTCTTTCGGCGGTCGCGGTTGTCGGCGCCTTGCTGATTGGATTGATTGCAGCTTTCGACCTTGATGACGTCTCGACGGGAATCGAGTATGCGGGGCAGAAGGTTGTCTTTCGTGGGAATTCTCCCTACGGCAACCTGGTGGTGACAGAGTCCGCCCGCCAATATAATTTCATCGAGAGCGGCGTTCCCCTCTTTTCGACGCACAACGTCGAGGAAGTTGAGGAAACCGTTCATTACGCGATGGCACAAAGACCTCACGCGAAAAATGTTCTCCTGATCTCCGGCGGTGTCTCGGGAACCGCCAGGGAAATCACATCGAAATACCGCGGCGTCGAAGTGGATTACGTCGAGCTTGACCCATTGATCATCGAAGTCGGACAGAAATATGTCGCCGAGAACCTCGCCGATGACCGAATCAACGTCATTAACACCGACGGGCGTCTTTTCGTGAAGCAGACCGGTCGGCAATACGACGTGGTCATCGCGGACCTTCCGGACCCATCAACGTCGCAGATCAATCGGTTCTACACGCATCAGTTCTTTGGCGAGGTGAGGAAGATTCTGACCCCGGGGGGCGTTTTGTCGCTGTCGCTCGGCCACTACGAGAATTATCTGAGTAAGGAACTGGCGAGGTTGATAGCCGTCGCCCACGGGACGTTGAAGAGAGTCTTCCGGCGCGTGCTTATTATCCCTGGCGGGCGGATTTTTTTCCTTGCTTCCAACGGCCCGCTTTACGACGACATTGCCGCACGTCTCGAAGAAGCCGGGATTGAGACGAGATGGGTCAATCGCCACTACCTCAGCGCGATGCTGACACCAGACAGGCTCGCAGACGTGAACCGTGCGATCTCTGAGAAAGCCCCGGTCAACAGAGATTTCAACCCGGTCTTGTATTACTACCACCTGCTCTACTGGCTCAGCCAGTTCAAGGTGAAGTTCGGGATTCTCGAAGGAATCCTGATCCTGATTCTTGTGTTCTATCTGGCGAGGATTCGGGCTGTCCCGTTTGCGATTTTCACGACGGGCTTTGCGGCTTCAGCTCTGGAAGTTGTCTTGTTGGTCGGCTTTCAGATTCTCTACGGTTATGTTTATCATAGAGTAGGAGTCATAGTGACCATGTTCATGCTCGGTTTGGCTGTCGGGTCCTTTGCCATGAACCGAATGCTTCCGAGGCGCAGCCGGCATGACCTCGTGAGGCTCGTATTCGGCATGGCTCTGTACGCGGGCTTGCTTCCTTTCCTATTGATCGGCCTTGGCCATCTGGGGAGCGGCATCGTTTCGTCCGTCTCCGCGAACGTCGCCATTCCGCTGCTGACCCTCATTCTGGCGGCCTTCGTGGGGATGGAGTTCCCCCTCGCGGGCAAGGTGGATTTCGGGGGAACCGCCTCGACGGCTGCCCGTCTTTACACGGCCGATTTCGTGGGGGCATGCCTGGGGGCGTTGCTGGTGAGCACGATTCTCATTCCACTAATCGGCGTGGTCTGGGTTTGCCTCCTTGTTGCCGGGTCGAATGCAGTGAGCGGGACGGTAGTTTTGCTAAAGGGAAAGACGTGATTGCGGAAGGAACAACATGGCGAAAAAACCCGTGAACTTCTATTTGGTCAAAGTTGTTAGAATTAGCGGTTGGATTCTGTTTTTCATTATGATTCTTTTCACGACAACCGGCTTCGCTCTCTGCGGGAAGTTCGGGTTTGGCAAAGTGATCAGCACTCAGAAGGCTCTGACGATCCACAGGATTTTCGACTTGCCGCTCATTTTCTTTTTCCTCGTGCACTCTCTCATTGCCATTTACTTCGCCTTCCGGAGATGGGGATGGATCAGAAAACGAACGACGCCCTGAACAATCCCACCGCTTGCTCCTCAAGCCCTTCGCTTTTGGAGAAGCAGGTCAGTCGCCGCGACGCCATCAGGTACGGCGTGATCGGCGCAGCGGCTCTCGCTGGCGTCGGCTCGCTGGCGTATTACGTCATACGGTCAGCTCAATCCGAAGGGGCGACCGGTGTCTTCAGGAATGACGCCCCCAAGGGCGAGTTGTGGGAGCTTTGGAAAAAGCGCGGATGGGTAAAAGAGGCGGCGCATTATCTGAAGCTCGGACAGAACGTGCAGTGCCAGGTCTGCCCCAACGAGTGTCTCTTAGAGCCGGAGGACCGCAGCCACTGTCGCAACAAGGTCAACAAGGACGGGAAGCTCTACACCATGGTCTATGGCAATCCCTGCTCTTTCCACATTGATCCGATCGAAAAAAAGCCGCTGTTTCATTTTCTTCCCGGGACGGGTGTGTTTTCGATTGCCACTTCCGGGTGCAGCTTCCGCTGCCTCAATTGCCAGAATTGGGAAATCTCGCAGAAGAAGCCGGAGGAGACAAAGAACCCACACGGCGACGAATTGAAGTTCGACCCCAAGCGAATGAAATACCTGACCCGGAACGACATCGAGCGACTGAGCATGTTTCCGGAAGATGTAGTGGAGCTGGCGGAGATGTCGAAGTCCCACTCGATTGCCTACACGTATTCGGAGCCAACCTCCTTCTACGAATACATGTACGAGACCTCGAAGGTGGCGCGCGATAAAAACATCAAGAACGTCTGGGTGACGAACGGTTACATAAAGAGCGATGCTCTCACGGACCTTTGCCAGTACATGGACGCGGCGAACGTTGACCTCAAAAGCTTCCGCGAAGAAATCTACAAGGAGCTCAACTCGGGAAAACTCAAGCCGATCCTCGAAACCCTCAAGACGCTCAAGGAGCGAGGCGTTTGGTTCGAGGTTACGAATCTCGTCGTGCCGACCTATACCGACAAGCTCGGTATGATCTCGCGGATGTGTGATTGGCTTCTCGAGAACATCGGTCCCGATTACCCGCTTCATTTCTCGCGCTTCCATCCGCAGTACAAGCTCGACCATCTGCCGCCCACGCCTGTGAACATCTTGGTGGAAGCGCGCTCGATCGCCCGGAAAGCCGGGCTGCACTATGTGTACATTGGGAACGTGGAAGGAGTCCCCGATGCCGAAGCAACGTTGTGCCCCAACTGCAAAAAGGCGATCGTGGAGCGGTTCATCTATTTCGTCCGCGGGATAAACATCGAGGGGGGCAAGTGCAAATTCTGCGGGACGAAAATCGCAGGCGTATGGGAGCGGTAAAACAAACGCCGCGGCGCGAGAGATACCGAGCCAAATGGTTTCATTCATTGAATGCATTTTTTTGCTTGATTGACTGGCAGCGATTGTTCTATTTTATGGGTGGGGAGGTGGACGGGACAACCTGACAAAGGAGAAGTGGAAACATGGCTAACGTCGGAAAGTTCATCCTGCGGCTCGTCAAGGAACAAAACAAGTCCCTGAGGTGGCTGGCGAAAGAAGCGGGGGTAAGCAACTCGTACCTGTCGCAACTGAGCCGGGGGCTCTTCGTCCCCAGCCCTGAGATTCTCATCAAGTTGGCGCCTCACCTGAACGTCACGCCTCGCGAGATGTTTGAAGAGGCTGGTTGGCTGGAGCCAGAAAAGGGCAAGAGGAAAAAGGCATAGTCCTGCATGAGCAGGGCCTGGCGACTCATTCCCGATCGAGCACGTCGGGTGTGAACGATTCATCGCCTGCCGATTCCCGGCGGTACCAGCAGTAATGGACGGCGCGGGGCGCCGAGCGGCGCCCTGCGTCTCCCCGTGAGACTGTCCAACCGCGAGAGGACGACCTCGCTTCATCGGGGTCCCCCTCACGCTCTTTTGTGTTGCGGAGGGGGGGACGGCCGGCGCGTATGCTTTACGCCCAAAGCACGCGAGGAGTTAGAGCTCTATCGTGGCGCCGCGTTCCGGGACCACAACGTTTTTTGCCCCGAGCTGGCGTAAGGCTTCCGCGAAGGGCGCCGATTGCTCCGGTTCCCCGTGGATGACATAAGCCCGCGTGACGCGGGGCCCCATCTGCTTGAAATATTCGAGAAGCTCGTTCCGATCCGCGTGGGCGCTGAGGGCATCCATCGAATAGACTTTCGCCTTCAGGCGGTACTCGTCTCCAAAAATGCGGATGGGCACCTGACCTTCTGCGATTCGCCTGCCGAGAGTGTTCTCGGCCTGGTATCCCAGAAAAAGCACGACATTGCGTTCATCTTCTACGCTGTGGGCGAGGTGATGGAGGATTCGCCCGCCCTCGCACATTCCCGACGCGGAAATGATAATCAGAGGCCCCCTGGCGTCGTTAAGAGCCTTGGAATCTTCCACGTCGCTGATGTAAGTTAATCCCCGAAACGTGAACGGCTCCTCGCCTTCGGACACAAGGCGAAGAGTCTCAGCGTCAAAGCATTCCTTATGTTTCTCGTAAACCTCCGTAGCTTGCGACGAGAGGGGACTGTCCACGTACACCGGAATGTGCGGAATTTCGCCCGATTCGTAAAGCTCCCTGAGAAAATAGACGACCTGCTGGGTTCTGCCGACGCTGAAGGCAGGAATCAGAAGTTTCGACCAGCGAGCGGCGACCTCCAGAATAAGCTGTTTGAGAGCACCCTTAACGTTTTCCCGTCCCGGATGAAGCCGGTTTCCGTACGTGCTCTCGGTGATCAGGTAATCCACATCGTGAACCACGACGGGGTCCTTGAGGATTGGCATGTGTTTTCGACCCAGGTCACCCGTGAAAAGGACTCGTCCCTTCTTTCGTTTCTCCTTGAAGTCAATTGCCGTAACTGCGGAGCCGAGGATGTGCCCTGCGTCGTGGAAAATGATTTCCATTCCGGGAACGACTTCCTCTTTCGTTCCGTAGGGAAGACGCTCGAATCGCTCCATCGCCCTGTCCACGTGCTCAGGCAGGGCAAGTGGCTCGAAGAGGTTTTTTCCCTGCTGGGCGCGCTTCTTATTGACGAATTCCACGTCTTTCAACTGGAGGTGGACGCTGTCGCGGAGCATGATGTCACAGAGGTCGGCTGTGGCAGGGGTGGCGAAAATCTTGCCCCGGAAGCCCCTGTTGACCAGCGTCGGTAGATTTCCGCTGTGGTCTATGTGTGCGTGGGAAAGAACGCAGGCGTCAATGGAGGCAGCGTCGAAAGGGAGATTGCGATTCCGCTCGAAGGCTTCCTTGCGTTTGCCCTGGCACAGGCCGCAATCTAAGAGAACCTGACTTCCGTTGATGCTGACGAGATGCATGGAGCCGGTAACTTCCCGAACCGCTCCGAGAAACGTTATCTTCATCTCCCTTTTTCCTTTCGGTTCCGGAAGCTGGAACATACCCAGCCGCGGACAGCAACGGCATCGAACCACCGATCGGGCAAGGACACGCCTCTCGACGAAAGCTTTCTATGCGGGCTCTTTCAACTCCCGGTTCCTGAGCCGGGGCGCCCCAGCTCCACGATCCAAATATCGCGGTTGCCTGACCTGTCGGAGTCAAACGCGATCTTTTTGCAGTCCGGCGACCACGTCGGATTGTAGTCGCGCCATTTGCCGAACGTCATCTGCTTTCTGTTTTTGCCGTCCGAGTCCACTGTCCAGATGTGCGCGCTGCCCTCCCGGCCGCTGGCAATGAAAGCGATTCTTTTCCCGTCGGGAGACCAGGCTGGACGCCATTCGTCTGCGGAATCCGAAGTCAGCCGCCGCAGCGCGCCGCGCTCCACGTCAAGAACCCAGATGTCCGCGTTGCCTGACCTTCTGCTGGAAAACGCGATCTGGCTGCCGTCCGGCGACCATGCGGGTGTCGTGTCGAGGCTCTCGTGACTCGTCAACGGAATCTTGTCGCCGCCGTCGCGGTTCATCTTCCAGACATCCATGTTGCCGAGCCCGTCGGACTGAAATGCAATCGTGTTTCCGTCGGCGCCCCACGAGGGAAAGCCATCGAAGCCGGGGTGCTCGGTCAGTTTTCGACAATCCTTCGTGGTCAAATCCATAACCCAAACGTTTTCGTCGCCCTCCCTATCCGAATGAAAAGCTATGTTTTTCCCGTCGGGCGACCAGCATGGGCAATCGTCCGCCGCATCGGAAGAAGTAACTTGCACAGACTTTCCTCCCTCCGCAGGCATGCAAAAGATGTCCCCCTTGCTTTTGGCGTCCGACGAGTAGGCGATGAGTCTGCCGTCAGGCGACCAGGCAGGAGCACGTTCGTTGGCGACGCTTGTTGTGAGTCGAGCGAGCGGGAACTTTGCCAGACCACGACGCCGACACGCGGGATATAGAATAAGCACGAAGGCGAGGAGAACCTCGACAATGCGGGTTGCGGCCGAACGGATTTTCGCGCGTTTTCTTTCCATCAGAAATGGCGATGGCACGTTGACCCGGAACGTAGGGGCGTGCATAATGGGTTGCAGCCCTCGTCGTGCAGGGTTATGCCAGCCAGACAGGGGCTGGCCCAAGGTACAGGCTATTATAGCGCTGCCCTTCGGGTTTGCAACTGGAATGGCGGCGACAAAGCTATTTCCGTTCGCGTGGGACGGTCCCGGTTGTCTGATTTATGAAGGTAGCGACAAAGTCATTGGCGATTGCACTTCTATTCCTCTTCTTATGCTCGTGTGGCGGTTCCAAGCCGCGACGGAGCCCCCTCTACGTTTTCGCCGCGGCGAGCCTCA
>CAZFAP010000136.1:0-13362 GCA_964516325.1 uncultured Verrucomicrobiota bacterium | reverse complement strand
TGTCAGGGTGGACTCGTACCGGTCGTGCGGGGAACGGGAAACCCCTGAAATACAGGCACATCTCCAAACGTCCGGGCATTGCCTCCTCCGCCGCTTTAGCGTATAATATATCCGGCAGAATGGAGGTGCTGAGATGGGCGCTCCTCGCGAAATCCTCGACCTTGTAGAACGATTCGGGCGAAACCTCGAGGCGTATCGCTCAGGGAAATACAACGAGACGCAGATTCGCGTCGAGTTCATAGACCCCTTCTTTGAAGCGCTCGGCTGGGATGTCCACAACAAGGAAGGCTACGCGGAACCCTACAAGGACGTCATCCATGAGGACGCGATCAAGCTCGGCGGAGCGACCAAGGCCCCGTCTGTTGCTTCGGGGTCCGGGCGAAGACGGCTCACGAGAAGACGGTGCTCCAGCGGGAGATTGAGACGACGGACCGGCAGATTGACCAACTCGTCTATGAACCGTACGGCTTGGCCGAGGAACAAATCAGGATGGTGGAGAGGGAGACTCCTTGATGAAGCCCGTGAGACTCTCGCAGCACGCGGCAGGTTATGCTAAAATGCGCGCGTTCACTGCGGCTGAGGCGGAGCAGGCGATCAGAACATGCCCATGGGAGCCTGCTGAGCTTCGTCGCTTTCAATGTCGTCTCAATCTCCCATACGGCCAAGAATGGCATGGTAAGATATATCAAACCAAACAGGTCAGGCCCATATTCGTAGAACAACGGGATGAAATCCTGATTGTCACAGTTTATACCTACTATTTCTGAAAGGAAGGTCCGAAGTGAAAATTTCGTATGACGCTGAGGTGGATGCACTCAGCATAATCTTTCGCGAAACGACCGTCACGACACAGCATGTCGCCGAGGGGATAGCCGTGGACTACGACAGCGAAGGACATCTCGCGGGCATCGAGGTCCTGGACCTGACCAAGCGCTTCGGAGGCCCTGACGCCCTTCGCCAGGTCGTCCTCGAGGGAATCGGTCCAAGCATTCCAGGATGACTTCGGGCATGGCCGCGCCGCCACAGCCGCTTCGCGGGGGGAAGACGGGTCACGAGAAGATGGTCCTCCAGCGGGGGACCGACGCGACCGACCGCCAGATTGATCAACTGGTCTACGGACTCTACGGCCTGACGGAGGATGACATAAGCGTCGTCGAACAGGAAACAGCGGGATGAAGATGCCGAACGCCCAAAACGCTGCCGTGGACCTGGGGAAATTGCGTGCTTATTGTCTGAGTCCCCACCATCCGCGAGGCCGGCACAAAGCTCACGTCTTCGCGAGCACCCTTGCGCTGACCGCGGACAATTCGGGGGAGTTGGCAGATGCCCTGTTAAAAGCCGCCCGGGAAGGGAATGCGAAGCCCGCCGAGCGAGATGACTACGGGCAGCGATATGTGATAGACTTCCGACTGAGTGGTCCCAGGGGACAGGCGACGGTTCGCAGCATCTGGATTATCCGTCATGACGAGCAAGTGCCAAGGTTCGTAACCTGTTACGTGCTCTGAAGAGGAGGAAACGACCATGAGCGAGTCAATTCGTGTTCTCGATGTGGTGGCCTTGGTGCAGGGTCTTTCCGGGCGCGGTCTGTGCCGCGGGCAGGTCGGGACCGTCGTTGAAGAACTCGCTCCGGGCGTTTTTGAAGTCGAGTTCAGCGACAATGACGGGCGCGCTTACGCCTGCCTCGCCCTCCGCGGTGACCAGTTGATGGTCTTGCACCACGAGCCAGCAAGGATCGCATGAGGCGCTCCATTCGCATGCGCAACGCGAGTGAGGTAGAATTGCCGGGATAGACCAGGCCTGCCTGCGCGGTTTCTCTCCTCGGAACTCGCACCTGCTCCCCCCGCTTCGGTTCGCGGAAGGACAATGAATGAAGATTAGCGCTCGACATGAAACAGAAGCTCGCCGAAATCACCCCTACGGACCCCTGCTCCTGCTGCCATGCGTCTTCTGTTTGGCAAGCTTTTTCTTACATGCTCGCCTGGCGTTTCCCGTGCCGGCGTGGCCGGGGCCGGCGGTCGTGGAACAGCCGGATGGGACGGTGTTCGCCGCGAGGAGGGTAGGGGATGAGCGGCGGAATTTCACGGAGACGGAAGAGGGCTACACGATAGTCCAAGATGCGGAATCCGGCTTCTGGTTCTACGCGGTCGAGGAAAATGGCGTTGTGGCAAAGTCGGGTCACGTCGTCGGGAAAGTCTCTCCAAAATCGCTCGGCTTGAAGAAGCATTTGCGATCGCAGGCGCGGTTCGAGAAGGGGAAGGTTCCGTCCACACCCAGCGCGCAATTTTCTTTGGGCGCGCTTGACGAAGAGCTCGCCCCGGTTGTGGCTCGCGCCCCGGAACCAACCCAAGCGGTTCTGGGAACGGTAAAAGCCCTGGTCATCCTCGCTCGGTTCTCCGGTCACACGACGTATTTCACCCAGAGCCAGTTCGACAACCTGATGAATCAGGTCGGCTACACGGCGGATGGCGCGGCTGGCAGCGTCAAGGACTATTATCTCGCCGTCTCGGGCCGGCAGTTGACAATTGACGGCACGGTCAGTTCGTGGGTGGGTCTTCCGCAGAACGAATTCTTCTATGGGGCGGGCGGGGCGAGCGGTCAGGATGCCAACCCGTGGCGGCTCGTCAGGGACGCGGCTCAGGCGCTCGACCAGACCGGCTTCGATTTTCGTCCTTTCGACGTCAACCGCGACGGGGAGATTGACATGCTTGTCATCGTGCATTCCGGTCTTGGCCAGGAGTATGCGGCGAACCCATCGAGTACGGTTTGGTCTCAGGTGGTAGATTTAACGCCCGCGGAGAGCATAGATGGCGTGCGAATCAGCCGCGCGGCGATTGTCCCGGAAAGGCGCCGCGATACGACCTCCATCACGCGAATCGGAATACTCTGCCATGAAATGGGCCACCTTCTCGGGTTGCCCGACCTTTACGACGAAGACTACTCCTCGTCTGGAATCGGCGTCTGGGGACTGATGGGAACGGGCTCCTGGGGCGGCGACGGCTATTCCGAACAGAGGCCGGTGCATCTCTGCTGCTGGTCAAAAGTAAGGCTCGGCTGGATTACTCCGACGGAGATTGACGAGTCGAGTTCGCCGGTGAGCGTGCCCGCGATTGAGAACTCCGGCGCGTCGGGCGTGTTCAGGGTCTCGTGCGAGATGGGGGACGGCGAGTATCTCCTCATAGAGAACCGTCAGAAGATAGGTTTCGACCTGAACTTCCCCGGCGCCGGTCTTTTGGTCTGGCACATTGACGACAACCTGCCCTGGAACACCGACGAATCGCATTACAAGGTTGGACTCCTTCAGGCAGATGGAAACAGAGACCTGGAGGACGGATCGAATCGCGGTGATAGCGGCGACCCATTTCCGGGCAGCTCGAACAAGAGGCGGCTCGACGACAGCACTTCGCCGAACACCGCAAGTTATTACAACGGGGTGACGCACATCGCCCTCTCGAACATTTCCGATTCCTCGAACAGCATGAGTTTTGACCTCTCGACGTTGATAGACGCTCATTCCGAAAGTTTCTCCGCCGGGCTTCCCGGGACGTGGCAGGTCGTGGACGGTGGCAAGGACGGCTACAAATGGTCCGACCAAAATCCGCGCAATCGCACCGATCCGAACTGGTCGGGAAAGTTCATGCTCGTGGACAGCGAAGCGGCAGCCTGGCGGATCATGAACGAGGAACTGATCAGTCCGGAAATTGACTGCTCGATTTACGTCAACACCCGAATTGAATTCAGCCATTCCTTCGCCGCGTCCGGAGGACAAACCGGGGACGTTGACGTCCGCGTTGACGGAGGAGCCTGGCAGAACATCGCCCGCTACAAGTTCAACGACGATGCTGGCACGAGGAACCTTGCCATCTCGTCGTTCGCCGACGGTCGCTCCTCGGTGCAGTTTCGGTGGCGTTTCTACAACATCAGTTACGGCTTGTATTGGGGAATTGATAACGTCGCCGTCCGAGGAGAGCTTTCCGCAAATTCGCCGCCGCAAATCACACTGAATCAGATTTCCCAGAGGCGCGACGCGTCGGGGCACATCGAGATTCGGTTCACCGGAACCGATGCGGAGAACAATCCCGCGAATTGGGTGACGAACGATTGCGAATATTCCGCTGCTCCATACACCACGTGGCAGCCGCTGACGTTCGACACGGCCGATGGGGGGCACACGGCGGACGAGCCAATGCCGTTCACGGCGCAGGGGAAATTGCTCGTCGCCGTCGTGGATGCCTCGTCGTGGAATGGACTCTACAAGGTCAAATTGCGAGTGACCGGCGGGATAACGACCAATCCCGCGGTAACCTCGAACGAATTCCTCGTGGACAACACTGCTCCAACGATAAGCGCACCGACGTCCCTACAAACCAACCCAGTCTCCGGCAGTTCTTTGGTAACGGCACTCTCGTCGTGGGATGATCCAAGCCCCGGCAGCACCTGGTTTCAGTTGAAGGTCAACGATGGCGCCTGGGGCACGGCTGTCCGCGGCGCACCGACCGGCGCCGCGTCTCAATCGGCGACGTTCGGCTCCCTTTCCCTCGACGGAGACGATTGCGTAACGGTCAAGTCCTATCACGTTGACCTGTTCGGCAACCAGAGCGGCGAGAGTCTTAGCTCGCCGTACTATGCCATTCCCCTGACGCCTTCGATGCTGTCCGTCGGGAACGCGACGCCGAATAGCCTGGCGGCCGTCGTGAAACCGAACGCTTCCGAGAAAGGCAACGTGGATTATGCGGTCTATTGCTCAACCGGAGGCAGGTATGTGGATTCGGGAACCGGCAGGCTCACCGACCTGGTGACCTGGGCGAAATACTCTGCTTGGGGAGGCGCGACCGGAAAAACCGTCGTGGGGCTGAAGTCGAAAACTGCGTACAGCTTCCAGGTCATGGCTTCGAATCCGGGGGATCATCGCAGCCGTTCGTCGCTCAGTTCGGGCGTGTCTGGCGCAACGACGAACAGCCGGCCCAATGCCCCGTCGTCCGTTGCCATTTCCCCCGAACATCCTGTTGCCTCCGACAACCTCGTCGGTACCGTTACCCCTGGCTCCCCTCCGGACAACGACCCCGAAGACGCGGTTTCTTATAAATTCACCTGGTCGTGTCCGGGAAAACCCGACGTCGTCCATGGGCCAAAGCGCGACCTGACCGACTCACTGCCGTCGCTGAATACTCGGAAAGGGGAAACCTGGAGCTGCAAGGTCGAGGGCTACGACTTGTGGCAATACGGTCCCGCCGTCTCGGCAAGCGTCGTCATAGAAAACACGCCGCCCTCGCGGATTTCCTCCATGAGCATCACCCCCTCAAGCCCGAAGACGACGGACGATATAGTGAGCACCGTTACGCCAGCCACGACGCCCGACGCGGATCCAGCAGACGTGGTTACGTACAGATATACGTGGACATGCCCGGGAAAGGGTCCGGCGGTTCACGGACCGAGTAACTCCCTCCGCGACGCTCTTTCATCGGATTCGACGACGAAACGCGATGTCTGGACCTGCACCGTCGAGCCTTATGACGGGGACGACTACGGACCTCCTTTGTCGAGGCAAGTTATCGTGGGCAACAGCCCGCCTTCGGTCGAGGTGCTCGGTCAGCTTGGGGCATACGTCGGTCAATCCATCGAGCTGACCATCGTGGGTTCCGACGCCGATGCCGACGGCATCACGATCGCTTGCCCGACTGTGCCAGGGGGGGCGACCTTCTCGCAAAGCGGGGACAACGAGGCGACGTTCTCGTGGCCCAACCCCTCCCTCGATGTCCGGCAGGACGTAACTTTCTCCGCGAGCGACGGCACGCAGCAAACCTCGAGAAAGGTCTCGTTGACGTTCTCGCAGGAGCCGTTCGTGGTTGCCTCCGTCGGAAAATCGGTCGAGCCGGGAGGGAAGCCGCAAGTCGTCATCACATGGTACGCTTTGCCGGGCGTGAGCTATTCCGTCCGGAGGTCGGCGGACCTTATGTCGTGGCAACCGGTTGCCAGCGGGCTGTCGCTCCCGGAAGAAGCGACGGAACCCGGTTGGCTGACCTATCAGGAAACGGTCGGCGTCTCTGCTTCTCTCTTGTACTACCGGCTGGTCCGATAACGCCCGCCTCTCCGCGTCCTCGGCGTTCTCTGCGGTGAGTTCCTTCCCAGAGTGGGGCATGGGGCCGAACGCCACAAGCGGAGTAGACGGCTTGCCGCAGTTGCGGTATTCTCTGGGGTGGAATATTCTTGAAATTGATGGGGCAACTCCCAAACGCTGTGCTGAAAGGAGAGGACCATGGAAGAACTCGCAATAGGAGTTTTCACGTCGGTCGGCGCCGGACTGGGCGCTTCGCTTGATTTCGTGAAACAGCTCGGACTCGATAATGTTCAACTCCATACCCCGCCGCCGGAGGCGCGCTCGCCCGCGAGAACCAAGGAACTGAAAAAGCAATTCGACGACGCTGGCATTGCGATCACCGTCGTCTTCTGCGGATTCGCGGGAGAGAGCTACGAGTCCATCCCGATAGTGAAAGAAACGGTCGGTCTCGTCCCAGCTAAGACGAGAAAGGCAAGGCTCAAGGAAACACTCGAGATTTCCGACTGGACGGAAGCGATGGGGTGCGACGCGCTCGGCATGCACATCGGGTTCATTTCCGAAGATAGGGGCAGCAAGATTCATAAGGAATTGGTCAAGGTGGCGCGAGAGGTCTGCGACTACTGCGCTGAGAACGGGCAGCGATTTCATCTCGAGACGGGGCAGGAATCTGCCGACGGGCTGCTCGCGTTCATCGAGGACGTCGGGAGGGACAACCTCGCGGTGAACTTCGATCCCGCGAACATGATTCTCTACGGGACGGGCGAGCCGCTGCCGGCTTTGAGGAAGATCGGTGAGTATGTCAAAAGCGTCCACTGCAAAGACGCAAAATGGTCCGATCAGCCCGGCGTAACCTGGGGAAGAGAAATGCCGCTCGGCGAAGGCGAAGTCAACGTCCCCCTCTTCATCGGCACTCTCAAGGAGATCGGCTACCGCGGCCCCTTGACCATCGAGCGAGAAGTCCCCGGCGAGCAGCAAAAGCGCGACATCACTTCCGCCGTTGGACTTCTCCGCCGGCTCGGGTGATGCCCGGCGACCACGCCTGCCCGTCACAGCACCCGTTGGCGCAACAGGCAGCGGAACCTACTTTGGCGGCTCGCGCATCTTGCGCCGAAGCGACCGTAATAGATCGGGGTCCACTTTGCCGCTTGCCTCCTGACAGTTCCGCACGCATTCCCATGCTGAGGCGTAGTCGCCCATCGCATAATAGGTGACGGCGAGGTTGTTCCAGCCCCTGGCGAGATTGGGATTGATCGCAAGCGCCTTCCTGCAAGCCTCGGCCGCGTCTTCCAACTTCCCCTGGCTCACGTACGCGGCCCCAAGGTTGTTCCAGGCCTCGGCGTCGTTGGGATAAGTTGAGAGCGCCGTCCTGTAAGCCTGCGCCGCCTGTTCGAACTTCCCCTGGCTGCCGTACGCGACCCCAAGGTTGTACCAGGCCTTGGCGTAGCTGGGATTGATTGAGAGCGCCTTCCTCTGAGCCTGCACTTCCTCTTCGAACTTGCCCAGGCTTCCGTACGCGCCCCCAAGATTTGTCCAGGCCAGGGCGTAGTTAGGATTGATTGAGAGCGCCTTTCGCTGAGCCTGCACTGCCTCGTCGAACTTCCCCTGGCTGTGGAGCGCGGCGCCAAGGTTGGCCCAGGGCACGGCATCCTCGGGGTTAATGGCAAGCCCCCTCCTGTAAGCCTGCACTGCCTCCTCAGACTTGCCTTGGCTGTAGAGCGCAACGCCAAGGTTGCTCCAGGCCCCCGCGAAGTTGGGATTGATGGCAAGCGCTTTGCTCTGAGCCGCCACTGCTTCGTCAAGCTTCCCCTGGCTGCCGAGCGCGGCGCCGAGGTTGCTCCAGGCCTTGGCATCGTTGGGATTGATGGCAAGCGCCTTCCCGGAAGCCTGCACTGCTTCCTCAAACTTACCTTGGCTGTAAAGCGCAACGCCAAGGTTGCTCCAGGCCTTGGCATCGTTGGGGTTGATGGCAAGCGCTTTGCTCTGAGCCGCCACTGCTTCGTCAAGCTTCCCCTGGCTGCGGAGCGCGACGCCGAGGTTGGTCCAGGCCTGGACATAGTTGGGATTGATGGCAAGCCCCTTCCTGTAAGCCTGCACTCCCTCGTCAAACTTCCCCTGGCTGTCGAGGGCAACGCCAAGGTTGTACCATGCCTGGGCATCGTTGGGATTGATGGCAAGCGCCTTCCCGGAAGCCTGCACTGCCTCATCAAACTTCCCTTGGCTCTGGAGCGCGACACCAAGGTTTGAGAGGAGGGTGCCAAGGAACTGGCGCTTTGTGAGGCTTCGCATGTAGAAGGACCGGGCGGCATCGGTCCCCGGGACGCCGAGCAAAATGGCGTAGGCGACGTTCCAGCGGCGGGCGCCTTCTTCAGTGGGCTCGGCGTTGACCGTCCTTCCGCCCGATTCGTATCTGACGAAGAGGTGACCGGGGGCGCAGACTCCGAAGAGCGGAATCCCAAGGCTTTCCGCAAGGGCGAGATAGAGGGCGGAAAGGGTCGCGCAGTTCCCCCTCTTCTGATCGAGAAGGACATGGAGGAAGTCCTCTCGCTTGCCTTCATCCTCCCCAGCGGCAGCGTAGCCGCGCTCTGTGAAGATATAGTCGTTTAGTTGGGCGATGAGTTTCCGAGGGCTCCTCTCGTTACCGATTCGGCCGCGCAGTTCCACAGCCATGGAATCAAGCTGGGCGACGTATTTGGGAATGTCGAGGGTGGGGTCGTATTCCTTGCCGATGAGCAAGGCCCCAAGACCCAGGTCCATTTCCTCGTCGGGCAGGGCGAGCATCTCGTCAATGGTCTTGGCTTGGAGGCCCTTGCGGCCTGCATTGGCGAGCGGAGGCTCTGCCGCGACGGCCGCTGCCAGGAGGCATACGAAGAGGAAAGATACAATGCACCGTTTCTTCATCGCAACAACTCCTCTGCCCCAGGTTAGATATTAAGCAAGTGTCCCTTTGGCTTAATTATGATGCAAGCATGCTGCGAAAATCAAGAGCAACTCCGGGCAGGGGCGCTCTACTGGGAAGAGTTCACGGCGGACGGGGTGCGGGGGCGGGTCAGCGCAGTGGGCTCAGCCGGAGGTTGGTTTGTCCTCGGAGACTCGTTTCCGCAGGCGGTCCGCGATCTGCTTTATTGGCATGTCATCGGGGGCGAGGGAGGAGACTTCAGATGCCACACGAAGGGCTTCCGCGAGTTCTCCTTTTTTCTCGAGAAGAAGGGGGACGAAGCGCGCGAGGAAGAGGAAATCGTTTTCGAGGTCGTCCGTCCATACCGGCAGTTTGGCGGTGCGCGTCGTCTTTGGTAGGGATCTCGCAGGAGTCCGGGGCCTCGCAGCGTCGGGCGGTCGGACGGCCTTGGCCAGTTGGTATCCTTTGCGGGCGGCGGCGAGAGCTTTCTCCAGACGACCGGACTTCCAGTGGACTTGAGTAAGAGAGGCGTAGAGACGGAAGGCTTGCGGATTCCCTTGGTTCTTCTCGATGCCCTCTTTGATGAAAGAGAGCGCCTCGTGGCGCTTGTTCGCCTGCATCAAAAGCATGGTTCCGATCATGTAGCCGCGCAGATTGTGGGGGTCGGAGAGCGTCATGAGGCGATACCACGGTAGAAGCTCGTTGCCTGTCGTGACGTGGTGCTCCAACTTCGGGTCGCGGAAAGGCTTTGTCTCGCGCTCGAGGTCGCCGAGAAAGCCGCGAAAATCCTCCGCCGCTGTTCGGATGAGAGTCGGGACGCCGCCGGGGTGAGTGTCCCCGTCCTCGGAGTGCTCGCCGTGGACGTGGTTACCGTGTTTCGCAACGGGTTCATCCAAGGAGAGTGTTTCCTCGTCCGAGGAAGCTCGACCGCTCCCGTGTTCATGATCGTGGTTCTCGCGGCCTTCCCTTTCTTTCGCAGCCCGCTCGCCCGTCGTCGCCATTTTGTTAAGGTCCATGTGGGCTTTGTAAGCGACGCCGCTGTGGAAATAGCGCTCGGTCTTGAGGAACATCAGGTCTGCTGCGGTGGCACGGATTTCTCCGAGGATGAGGGCGAATGCGTTCTGGTTGCGGGCCTGGAGGTTACCTGTGCTGCTCGGAATGATAGCGGCTCTCTCGGCGAGAACCCAGCGGCGAATAGATGGAGCGGTCACGACGATGAGGACAAGCAGCAGGATCGCCAGCGTCTTCGGTTTGTTCTCGAGAAAGCTCCTCATGCTCACTTCTATCCTCTCACAGAGCCCTTCGATTGAACGACCAGACGGCAACGAGATAGAAGAATGCGGCAAAAACTGCTCCGTACGCGACAATCGAGGCAACCACGCCGGTCGCCAGGGGCGCGCTATCCTCGATGCACCTCTGCGAATGCTCAAAGATGGAGAAATCGGGAAGAATCGCCGAAACCCGCTCGACAATCTTCTCGCCAAAACTCCACAGTCTGCCGACGAACTGCCCGACGAAGTTGACAATTGTCCAGCCTGCGAAGAAGGTCGTCAGCGAGATCAGAGCCGCAAGCGAAGTCGGCAGGAAGAGCGAAAGGGCGACGGCGTAGATGCCGAGCAGGCTGATCGCCTCCGTCCGCAGGGCGCCGACCTGCACCAGCACCGCCGGATTCTGCCCTGGCAACTTGGGCGCCGGAAGCCACGACAAAAGCAGAAAGAGGATTGAGCTCGTGCATGCCGTCGCCACGACCGCGACGCATTTCCCAAGAATGACCTCGTGTCTCGAGACGGGCTTTGCAAGAAGCGGATGAAGCGTGTGCTTCTCGATTTCCTCGGGCAATTGTCGAGCTGCAATTGCGGCGGTCAGCACGGCGGACAGAGCGTAGCTTGAGAGCAACCCCAGGCTCATCAGGAAGCGCGCGGTATCCTTGTTCTGAACGCCTATGATGCGAACTACCAGCGCGCCAGCGATAAAAAGCCCGACGAGAATCAGGACAACGTAGAAATCTTTCCTTCTCAGGAATTCCAGCCAAACCGTCCGCGCAATCAGCAAAACACGCCCAACCATGCTCGGAATTTCCTCCTACAAAGCCCTACGTCGGAAAAGCACATAGCTGCCCGATAGGTAGAGCGACAAATAGACTGCCCCGTACGCGGTCAAAGCCCAGACAGCCCACGAAGCAATGGGCGGCCATACACCGTGCACGACTTTCGCCGAGAGATCGAAAAGCGATAGCTGCGGCAGGACAAAATGCAGCACGAGCAAAAAGGTCTGCTGCCAGGGGTTGACGGAATCGTAGAGGTAACTCAAGAGATTCATCAAAACCTGGGAGGAGAGGTAGAGGAGGATACAAATCGTTATGGCGGCGTCAATGTTGACCAGCAGGGATAACAGAAAAGCCAAGCCGCTCAGAACGGTGAAGTTCCACAACTGGAGATAGACGAACTGAATGAACAATCCCGCGTTCATGGGGGATTTAATGGTGAGGCTCCCGACCAGGAAAACGACCATGAACAAACCGTAGCAGAACGCCGCCGCGAGCATCACGCCGAGGAACTTCCCGAACAGAAAATTGTGGCGGCTCACCGGCTTCGCCAGAAGCGGATAAATCGTCCGGTTCTGAAATTCGCGTGGAAGCTGCCTCGCCGCTAAGAGGATGACTGTCAGCGCGGTAGTCGCATTCATCACCTTGAGCGAGATTTCACGATAGAACTTCCCAAGTCCTTCCACATGAAAGAACTTAACGATCCGCAGCCCTGCGATAAACGCCAGCGACACAAGAACAATCGCGTATATCTCCTTGCGGCGGATGGCTTCGATGGCGATTGTTTTTGAGACCAACCAGAGGTTTCTGAGGTAGGCCCTCATCTGTGCTTCTCTCCGTTGGGTCGAACCAGACTTACGAAGAAGTCTTCAAGAGAAGTCCTGTGAGCCTCGCTGTGGTGGATGGTGGCCCCGGCGTTGACGAAAGAAGTCAGGAGTTGAGAATAGGTCTCGTGGCTGTTGACCTCGACGTACCTGTGGTCGCCATTGATTTTGACAGGGATGTCGGAGGGGATTAGCGAATTGAGGTCGGAGTCGTCGCACAAAGAGAACTCGATCTCGTAGTGGTCGAGCGGTTTCATCAAGTCGGACACGTCTCCTTGATAGACGAGTTTCCCCTCGTGAATCATGATGATCCGGTCGCACAACGTCTCCACCTCGGACAGCTCATGGGAGGAGAAGAAAATCGTCGTCCCCCTTTGCTTCAGTTCGACCAGAAGCCCCCGGAGGTCGTGTCGGCCGACCGGATCGAGACCGGAAGAAAGCTCGTCGAAAACAAGGCAGTCCGGGTTGGAGATAATCGCCTGAGCGATTCCAAGGCGCTGCTGCATCCCCTTGGAGTAGTTGCGGATGAGCGTCTCGCCCATGGCCTCCAGCCCCACCTGCTTCAGAAGTTCTGGAACGCGAGCGTTCAACTCCCTTTTGGGGATGCGGTGCAGCCCCCCATAAAGGTCCAGCAACTCTCGCCCCTTCATGAATGGATAGTACAGTGCGACTTCCGGGAGGTATCCGATGCGCTTTCTCGCTTCCACGCTTCCGGCGGGGAGACCAAACACCCGGACGCTGCCGGAGGCAGGGAACATGAATCCCATGATCGCCTTGATGGTTGAGGACTTGCCCGCTCCGTTCGGTCCGATAAATCCGACGCACTCTCCTCGCCCCACCCGGAACGAAATTCCGTCCACGGCCCGTTTGCTCCTCCTGCCGCTGCGGTAAACGACGACCAGGTTTTCAACTTCGATTACGTTTTCTTGCTCCATGAGTGTGAGTCCCCTCCCGGCGGCTTGTCGTGAACCTACCTCATCGGGAAAACGATAAGGACGATCATGACCACAATCCAAAGCACAAGCAAAAGGACAATGCTGCGGGCGCCGGCTCTGAGCATCGGCAAGACGCGCTTTCTGGCAAGCCATCTGCCGAAGGTGTCCGCCCTGGCGACCGTCGCCTCCCCTCCCGGTATCAGCTTCTTTATTGCCTGGACAAATGCACTTTGACTCATCCGACATTCTCCTTCACTTGCCCGCTCCGGCGCCCGACCTGCGCGTACAGATATGTACACCGATGCGACACGCTTGCATTCTCCGCCCTTTCGCCCAAGCCCGTGCGGGAAGTATCCTGCCGCCGAAGGCGCCTCTCCGAAATCAAGAGCCTGCCCTCCTTTCCTTGTCGTGGCCGTCAGAAGGCCCAGTGGAAGACGGTCTCGAAAAGAGGGCACAAATTCGCACCTTAGCGCGAAGAGACCTTGGCGCCGCGCACGAGACGGCGAAAAACCACAGAGGTAGGGAGCAACAAGCGTGCCTGACGCGCGTTCCGCGGAAGGGAGTGGGACCTTTCGAGTGGAGCTATTTGCGGGGGGGGGGGGGGGGGG
>CAZFAP010000135.1:0-13487 GCA_964516325.1 uncultured Verrucomicrobiota bacterium | reverse complement strand
GCCCCCATACACCAAAAACACCCCTTCTCCCCTCCTGCACCCCCCTGCCAACACCCACCTTTCGGAATCGCTGTCGCGCTCGTTGCTGCCTTGACTTCTGGCTCGCGCATGTGAGATTGTTGTCGCAATTTTCCTCCCGTTCTCAGCATCGGGAGGCAGGAACAGACTCGACGAACGCTACTTCCTGCAAGTTAGGAGCGAACTCAGGCACGCATGGAGTCGAAACCCGCAAGTAACTCCGACCGTCCGGCCGGTGTTGAAGTCTCCTTGCTCTGCAAGGATTTTCAAGACCCGAGGCGAGGAGAAATAAGGGCAGTGGATGGAGTGAGTTTTGAGTGCCGCGGAGGAGAAATCTTCGGCATTCTCGGCCCGAATGGAGCGGGCAAGACCACTCTCTTGCGAGTCATTGCGACGATTCTCTCGCCGACCAGCGGTTCGGCTCGGATTTGCGGACATAGCGTGGCGGCTGAACCGTATCAGGTCAAGAAGAGGATAGGCTTTCTCTCAGGGAACACCGGACTTTACTCACGCCTCACGCCTCTGGAGACCGTCCGGTATTTCGGAAGGCTACATGGTCTTGACCGCCCCCTGATTGAAAGGAGAGCGGCCGAAATCTTCGATGTTCTCGCCATGGGGGACATACGGGACCGCCACGTGGGGAAACTATCCACCGGCGAGAGGCAGAAGGTTTCCATCGCAAGGACGTTGATTCACGACCCTTCGGTCCTCATTCTGGACGAGCCTACAGCAGGGCTGGATGTAGTCTCCGGGAAGGCAATCATCAACTTCATTCGGAACGCGCGCGGGCAGGGAAAAGCGATCATCCTGTCAACCCATCACATGACCGAAGCCGAGGAGATGTGCGACCGAGTCGGTCTGCTGAACAAGGGCAAGTTGGTCGCTGTGGGGACAACAAAGGAATTGCTTTCGGTTTCCGGAGCAAGCAGTCTTGCAGACGCATTCTGGTTCTACCTGGGTGAAGGGAAGAATTGAACGTCCGTAATGTCAAAATCGTGTTTCTGAAGGAATCGCTGGAGACGCTCCGGGACAGAAGAACCCTCCTGGTGATGATTCTCGGCCCCGTGCTCATCTATCCTCTCCTCATCCTCGCCTTCTCGCAGATGCACAGCGTGCAGGAGACCCGACTTGAGAAGCAGAAGACCGTCGTTTACCTGTACGAGAAGAGAGAATGGGCGGAACTCAAAAAGGCTCTCGCGGAAGACCGCAACCTCAACGTTGTGGAGACCCGAAAGGGAAAACTGGACGACGAAAGAGGCGTCCTCGTTGAGTTGGACGCCCGCAAAACGAAGGACGAGGCGGCGGACGTGCCAAAGGTGGTCGTGACGTACCGCCAGACCGACATTTACTCCGAGAAGGGAAAGGAGAGGGTTCTTGCTGCGCTCGAGAAGTATGCCAGGGAGGCGACGCGGAGAAACGTGGACCTGGCAGAAGAGGAACGGTACGTCTATCCGGTCATTATCGAGGAGAAGAACCTCTCATCTCGGTCGGAGCAAATCCGGTCTGTTCTGGCAATGAGCTTGCCGATGATCCTGGTGCTTTTGACCATCGCCGGCGCCATGTATCCTGCCATAGACACGACCGCGGGAGAGAAAGAGCGAGGGACCATTGAGACCATTCTGGCTTCACCGGCAGGAAGGAATGAAATCGTTTATGGGAAATTCCTCTCCGTGTTTCTGATCTGCATGGTGACGGGGCTTCTCAACCTGGCGGCAATGGGTCTTACGTTCATCCATGTTCTGCGAGCGCCCACGCAGTCCATCCTCCCATTCACGACCGTGGCTCTGGTGCTGGTCTCGCTGATTCCCCTGGCGGTTCTTTTCAGCGCTTTGATGATGGCGGTCTCGACGTACGCCCGCACCTTCAGAGAAGCGCAGAACTACGTTACGCCGATTTACCTTTTGTGCCTCGTCCCTGCGATGGTCTCGATGCAGCGAGGATTCGAGTTGAACGATTTTCTTTGCCTGGTTCCGGTGATCAATATGTCGCTGTTGTTCCGCGACCTCATGGAAGGGATGTACCGGGCGCGACACATTCTCCTTGCCCTTATGTCCACAAGCGCCTATGCGGTCGTCGCGCTTCACGCCGCGGTGAGACTATTCCACGACGAGAATGCGCTGTTTTCCCTCGAGAGACCGTTTGCTCTCTTCGTCCGGAGGAGGTTCCTGAAGGCGAAGCCGGCGCCGTCTCTCGCGGAAGCCCTGTTCACGTGTGCCGCCGTTTTCGTTCTGTACTATTACGTGTCGTCAATTTTCGTATCGCCTCGCGGGGGTCCCTTCTCCTACGTGTTGGGCGCGGTCCTGTCGGAATGGCTTTTGATTCTCCTGCCGGTGGTTCTCTTCGCAGCTTATCTCAAACTTGATTTCCGAAGGACGTTTAATCTGAGGCGATTTCGCGTCGTTCACCTTGTTGGAGCTCTCCTCCTATTCTGCGGCGGGTACTTGCTGGTCCTGGAGGTGGCGATAATTCAGAAGGATCTCCTGCCCGTCCCGAAAGAGTTTGCCGACGCGATGTCAAAGACCGTCCGGGCGGGCTTCTGGCCCGCGGTACTGGCGCTGGCCGTTTCTCCGGCAATCTGCGAGGAGATGATGATGCGGGGGTTCGTTCTGGCCGGTTTCGACAGGCTGTCTCTCCCAGGAAAGATTCTAATCAACGGAATCCTTTTCGGGATGTACCATGTCCTCCTATCTCGCCTTCTTCCTGCGGCGCTTCTGGGCATCATGATTGCGTTCATCGTCGTCTGCTCCGGTTCCATCTTCCCCGGAATGCTGTTTCACTTGACGAATAACCTCGTCGGATTGATTATCACCCAGTACAAGGCAGAATGCGAGGCTCTGTTCAAGCCGCTCGGTCTCGCGGATGAAGCAAGCAGATGGTTAGAAGGGGGGAGTCACGTTCCCTGGCAGTTGCTCGCCGTGTCCGCAGCGGTCCTTGTGATAGGCGCGGCGCTGCTCTGGAGATTCCGCGTCAGGGAGGAACTGCCGCCGCAGAGTGGTGCTGTTGACGAGCCACCCTCAGAGCAGCGAACCGGTCAGGAGATTCCGCAACCATGATCCTATGGCCAGTCCTCCTATTCATCTCTCTTCGGAAAGGCATTGACCCGGTCTGGATGTTTCAGTTTCTCGTGGTCTTGTACTTTTCGATTTCCTTTCACGAGTTTGCGCACGCCTGGGCGGCGAATCGGAACGGGGATGACACCGCACGCCTGATGGGACGAATGACGCTCAATCCAATCCCCCACATTGACCCGGTCGGGACGTTGATCATTCCGCTGTCGTGGTTTTTTATGTCCGGGTTCAGCCTGCTTGGGTGGGGCAAGCCCGTTCCGGTTAATCCTCTCAAGTTCAGAAAATACCGGCGGGGCGAAATCGAGACTTCGCTAGCGGGACCCGTCTCCAACCTCCTCTTAGTTGTTGGCGCCCTTGTTCTGATGAAGCTGGTGCTGCGGTTCTTCCCCGTGCCGCTCAACGCGGAAAGAAACCCCGTAGTCGTGGACTTCCTGGGTCAAATGGCGATGTTGAACATGGCGCTGTTCTTCTTCAACCTTCTTCCGATTTATCCCCTGGATGGCTCACACATCCTGAAGAATTTTCTGTCAAGGCAAGCGTTAGAGGTGTACGACAAAATCGTTAGTCCGCACGGCTGGATCATTCTTCTGCTGCTGGTGAACACGGGCATTCTTGGGCCGCTCTACAGCCTGGGCTTCAAGATCATGCTTTTTGTGGTCAACGACCCGGTGGTCTGGTGGAGGGTATTACGCCGCTGAGAGACTTCCCGGCATCTTAGCCAGGCAGACCGGTTCCTGCTGAGGCAGCGGCCTCAGCCTCACCCGCACTTGAGGAAGAATTGTCCGACGTTCAGCTCAAAACGACCACGATACGTTCAGCCCGCCGAAGAACTCTCCATCGTCGTTGTAAGCATCTCGAATCTCGCTGTCGAGGAGATAAGAGACACCGACAAACGGCGTCAGGCCGAAGTTGAGGCCGAGATCGAAGGTCGTGAACAGCCTGACCTCCAGGTCGCAGAAGGACGAACTGTCAAAGAGGGACTCCCGACCCCCGAAATAATAGTTGGCGAATTCCTCCGAGGCGAAGCCGACGGAACCGCGAAGCTTCCACTCCTGGCTGTTCTGGCGCTGGGTATAGGTGGCGGAGGCTCGCCCGTACCATCCCTCGACCTCGTCCATGTCGTAAAAGAGCTCGACAGTCGGTTCGAGGAAGACCTTGAACCCTCCCCTGGCGTAAACCTCCTGGGTGGACTTTCTAATCTCGTCAGGCGTGTTCGGGTAGGTGTAGAGCGAATATCCGAAGGAAAGGTTCAGCAGATTTGCTGGGATGGTGTACTGTAGGACATAGTCAATCTCGCTGAAATCGCCCTGCGAGTCAATCCTGACGTCGTCTCTATCGGTCATGTCGAGCGAACCCCAGACCGAGGCAAGGAAATTGCCGAGAGTGAGATAGGCGTCCGGTTGCAGAGCAAAATCCTCGTTCTGGATGTACCCCCTCCAGATGTACTTGCTGACGATGCCGACGTCCACCCCTCCGCCAACCGGCCAGTTTCCCCGCGGCTGCGGTTGCTGTGAGAAGGAATTCGCCGTCAATAAGAGGACTGCGGACGCAGCGACTACCGCTACGAAACTGAGACCCTTTCTTCTGGCCATAATCGTTACACCCTCCCTTCTTCTCGGTTTCCAAGGTCTATTGCAGTTGGCCTTATGGCAATTTACGCTTTTCTGCAAGCATACGCATCCGATTGTGTATTGACTTCGCAGACCTCCCTTTTGTTCACTTGCGGGCGTCGAAAGATGCTCCCTCCAGCTTCAACAAGGCTCTCTTCAAGTCAAGCCCTGCTGAAAAGCCGCCAAGCTTGCCCCCTGACCCGACCACGCGGTGGCAGGGCTGAACGATTAAAAGGGGGTTCTTCGCGCAGGCGTTGCCTACCGCCCGATATGCTCGCGCTCTTCCAATCTTTTCCGCGAGCCACCGGTACGGCCGCGCCTCGCCGTAAGGAATCCTTCGCATGGCGGCCCAGACCGCCCTTTGAAAAGCCGTGAACCCGTCCGTGTCCACAGGATAATCGAGATCCACCTTCTTGCCCAAGAAATAAGAGCGAAAATCCGCCCGCAACTTGTTCTCGAGGTTAAGGTCTCTTCCCTGGCGCCGGGCGGTGGCACGCCCTTGTCCGGACCTTCCCGTCTTTGCGCGAAGAAGCTGGACCGACGTCAGCCGACTGTCGCGATACCCGACCAAAAGCCTGCCGAGACTTCGCGGCAGCTCGATTGTAAACTGGATTTCTGCACGGCCATCTTCACTCACGATTTTTCAATCGCCCCGATGCGTTACGTTCGAGGCGGCCCGTCCTTTCCTTTACTCTCCGGCGATAATCTTGTCCATCTGTTTGCTTACGCCGTCGAGATAATCTCGGTCGCCGCCGCCAAGCTCCGCCGTCATGAAGCCCTTGTAGCCCACCTCTTTCAAAGCCCGGCGAACCTCCGGCCAGTCAATCGTTCCTTCACGAAGGGCGACGAATCTCATCCGATTCGCGTCAAAGCCCTTCACGTGCACTTTGACGATTCGCGAGCCAAGCGTCCGAATCCAGTCCTGCGGGAAACCAAAGAGCACAACATTTCCGACATCGAAATATGCTTTGAGGAAGGGGCTGTTGAATTCGTCAACGTACCGCGCGAATTCAGTGGGGCTGAGGAGGAACTTGTTCCAGACATTCTCGACGGCGATGACCACTTTCAACTTCTCAGCCAGAGGAAGGAGCTTGCGAATCTGTTTCCCGGAGCGTTCGTAAGCGTCCCGGTACATGGTGGACGGATTCACGACGGCGGGGACGAGGAGAACCGCATCCGCTCCGCATTCGTGCGCGTTTTGAAGGGAGATTTCCATGCACTTCAAGCCTCTCGCCACGACATCCGCATCCGCGCTCGAAAGAGGAGAATCCCAATGGTCGGAATTCATTATCGAGTGAATTCGCACCCCGGTCTTCTCCGAAGCGGCGATCATCTGCTTGAGTGTCTCAGCGTCGCGCACCGTGCCAATCTCAACTCCCTGGAAGCCAACTTCCGCCGCCAACTTGAATCTGTCCTCGATGGACAAACTTCCGGGCAGCATCCCGAAGACCAGCCCCTTCGTTATTTCGCTTCCAGAAGCTGGCTCTGTCTTCGCCTCTTCGCCCGAGGTCTCTACCATCACCGCCATCGAGGCAGCCGCACCCAAACCGCATGTCTTAACGAATCTTCTCCGGTCCATCTTTTCGCGCATTTCTCGTGCCTCCTATGTTTCCGGGTACAGTTCCGGTGTCATTATACAGAGAACGGGACCGACGGCAATACTTACGCCGGAAAGAATCAAGTCGGTTCGGCCCGGTCGGCCTCTTCAAAGTCTTGTTTTCAAGGGCCGCTTGCCGACCGCGATGAGTCTGCGAGAGTGGCCTGTGAGCCGCCCCAGAGGTGGATAGCCGAATAGAACGATGTCGCAGAAGCCCGCAGCGAGAAGCAGAGAACGCATCTCGGCGCCGTTGAACATTCGTATCGAGATACGACGCCGCTCCGTCACGTTCCCCTGGGAGAAAACCCACGTGCAGAGAATGCGGCTTTTGACCGGGTCCCATCTCCGCCGCTCGATAACTCGCACGCCACCGACTGTCCGGTCATCCCTCGGGCGGAAGTGCGCAAGAAGCCACGACTTGTTCAAGCCCTCGACCAGAAAGCTTCCGCAGGGCTTCAATGCCCAAAAGACTCGCTTGCAGAACGAGAGGTTTTCGGCGTCCGCGAAGTAGCCGAAGCTCCCGAACCAGTTGAAGGCGGCGTCAAACTCGGAATCGAATCAGATCTCGCCCATGTCGCCGTGGAGGAATCTCACGCCGAGGCTCTCGCGTTTGGCGTCCCGCCGTGCTCGCCTGACATAAGACTCGGTGAGGTCTAAGCCGGTCATCACGATGCCCATCCGAGCCACCGGGATACTCAGCCGCCCCATTCCGCAGGGGATGTCGAGCACCCGCCGCCCTTCCCGCAGTCCGAGCAATCGTTTCACCGTTCGGACATCCTGCATGGTCTGCCTCTCATCAAACACCTTCGGCAGAACCTTCGCATACAACCCACCGAAAAATTCCTCAAACCAGTCCGCCACGCCCAGCTCTCCTTTCTCGGCTCCATGAGTAAGGTCATCAATTCGCTGCTGACCGCTCGCCGTGAGCTTATCATGACGACCCCGTCGCCACAAATGTGTGTCGTAGACTCATAGTGGTTTCCGGGGGCCTGGTAGTCCCATACGGATGAGGACGCGCTTGTCAAGTGGGCTTGCCCCGGCTATCATTATGTAGAGTCCGCCTTACGAGCGTGAGAACGGACAGCGCGACCGAAAGCGCGGCGCTGCCATGTCCCTAAAAGGACGCCGGGCCGGCGGATGGCACCAGGCGGTGGCTCGTGGCAGAAACCACCAGAAACTTGAGGGTGGTGGGCGCCCCCGAAGCGGAGAGGGTGGCTGTGGGAGGTAAGCCCCGGTGGTCAGAGATCTCAGGCCTCTGAAAGAGGCGGCCGTTACGGGTGGCACCGCGGGTCAGACGACCGGTCACTTGCTTGCGGTGCATCTGGCGCAAGGAAATCCCGGGCGCGCATGTCCACGGTCCTCCCGGAGCGAAGCTCCGGGAATCGGATGGGGGAGTAGTGTTGGCTCAGAGGACGCAACAAAGGGGCCCCTTGCAGGAATTAACCCCCGCTGCGATCTGGTCCCTGAGCCCCGCGGAGCTGAGAGGGCACGATGAAGCCAAATCATGAACCCTGGTATAAGAACCCGCGACAGAAGCTGATAACCGCGTACGAGCTGTTTCTCGGCCTGAGGGGCCTTGAAGGCGAGCCGCTGCGGACTGAACTTCGCAACTTCGTCACAGAGAGCACCACTCGCTTCATCTACGAGAGCAACACTATAGAAAGGGAGGGAGCGGGCTGGCATGAGACGCAGAAGCTCTTGATTGGCCCTGCCGGCCAGATCGTGCCTATGCCCCGGGAGGCATTCGAGCCCTTTAAGATGGAGCCATGTGCCTGGGTCCCGACCCATCCGACCGAAGGGCCGGCACCCCGCGCCCCCAGACTCATCCTGAAATACGACGGTCTAAGGAGGGATGCGAGCATGGTCGTCCAGCATTTCGACGCCTTTATGACGGCCCTATCTTGGTCCCATAAGTATGTGTACTCCACACGCCGGCACACCTGCTGGAAATGCCTCAAGGGCCTCGTTCCGGGCCGCGTGCCGCCCGAGGAGGATCGAGAGAAGGTGACCAAGTACCTGTTTGGGGGCCGGCTCCCCGCGAGGGCCCCAAGGCGCTTTAGCATCTTCACAGAACGACGCATCCTCGCCCTGCACAGGGAAATGGCCCGAGGGTTCATCGCCCACCAAGATGGGGGCGAGGGGGCTTACCGAACCATCCCCATCATGACCGGTCCGAACAGCAACTATCCCGCCCCTGAGTTGGTCCCTCCTTCCATGGCAAGGTTCGTAAGGAGGGCGACTGCATGCCTCCGGGGGCGAGGGGATCCCATCAGAAAGGCCGCCACAATATCCGGGGAGCTGGTGCTCATCCATCCCTTCGCCGACTTCAACGGCCGCCTCAGCCGCGCGATCATGAATGCCGTCCTCCACTGCTTCGGCTTTCCCTTCCCGGTGGCCATCCGCGCGGCGCGTAAATCAAGGCAGCGTTACTTCAACGCGCTCAGGTTGGGCCGTAGTGGACAATGGGACCGTCTCTTTGCCCTGATAGCCGTCGAGTTCACCGAGGGTGTCCGTGAACTCAACCGAATTCTGAAGGCGGCAGGGCTCCCGCTGGTTGATCCGAAGCCTATGCCAGGGGACCAGATGCGTTCCCTGGACGAACCCCTAGACTACTGAGCTGAGGTTGTAGCCGGATTCTACGGAAGGAGGTGTAATGTTCTGGAAGACGTTGATCACGGCGTTTGTGGCGCTGTTTGTGGCGGAACTGGGAGATAAGACGCAGTTGGCGGTTCTGTGCTTAGCGTGCAAGAAGAATTGCCCCCACTGGGCGGTGTTCCTCGGGGCGGCCTCGGCGTTGGTCGTGATAACGTTTCTGGCGGTCTTCCTGGGGCGCATCATGGGAACCGCGTTTCCGCGTCAGTACGTTCGGAAAGTAGCGGGCGCGGTTTTCATCGTCATCGGGCTGCTCATCTTTCTTGGGAAATGCTGAGCACGCGACTTCACCGCTTTTTGAGCGGACCGAGACGAGAGATTCTTTGGACAGGATTACAGGATGTACCGGATAGATGGAGCGGCCCGGTGGGCGCGATGTGTTTCCAATAAAGGCGGGCGATCGGGCTCGATCCGACAGGCAAAGCGTGACTTGAGACACGGATGCGCGATGCACAGGACAAGGCAAGCAGGACTCTGAAAATCCCGTCCATCCTGTTATCCTGTCAAGGAAATTCTTGGCTGGATTTGTCGGCGCGCGGGTGCGTCCCGGCGGCATGGAGAAGCAAATTGCACGAGCTTTCGATAGCTTCCAATTTGATGGATATCGTGAAGAAGGCGGTTGACGGGCAGAATATCTCCCGCGTCACCTCGCTGCGTATTGTGATTGGCAAAATGAGCACGGTCGTCCCCGAATGCCTGGCTTTTGCTTTTGAGGTTGTTTCCAAGGGGACAATTGCGGAAAATGCCCGACTCGACTTCGAGAAGAAACCCCTTGTCGGGCGCTGCTGCGACTGCGAGAAGAAGTTCCACATTCAACACTACGTCTTTCGATGCCCGGAGTGCGGATCGCTGGAGATCGAGCTGATTAGCGGGAAAGAGTTCTTTCTGGATTCCATCGAGTGCGAATAGCCAAGCACGGCCTCAGTTTCGGGGGGAACTCACCGCAGAGAACGCCAAAGAGAATCGCTGAAGGATAGAGAGTTGTGGAAATAAAGGTTCTGGCAAACATTCTGGAAGCCAACGACGCGATAGCCCAGCAAAATCGGAAGAAATTCCGCGAGAGCGGTGTAAAAGTTTTCAACCTCATCGGTTCGCCGGGTGCCGGGAAGACGTCGGTCATCGAAGTCGCCATCGAAGGGCTAAAAGGAGATTATCGCATCGGCGTCATTGAAGGGGATATCGCCACGAGCCGAGACGCGGAGAGAATCGCGAAGCTTGGCGTTGAGACCCTTCAGATTAACACCCAAGGCGGATGCCATCTCGACGCGAACATGATTGCCACCGCCCTTGCCGAGTTCCTGTATGGAAGCCTCGACCTTCTATTCGTCGAGAACGTGGGAAACCTCGTGTGCCCGGCGAGCTATTCTCTTGGTGAAGACGCGAAAATCGTGGTCATCAGCGTTCCGGAGGGGCACGACAAGCCCGCGAAATATCCTCTCATTTTTCAGAACGCCTCCTTGATGCTTCTCAACAAAATTGACTTGCTGCCGCACTGCAATTTCGACATGGAGGCCATGAAGCGAGATGCCCTCGGAGTAAATCCGAAGCTGCGCATCATCCCAATCTCCTGCACGACGGGCGAAGGCGCTGAAGCGTGGGTCCAGTGGCTCACGCGCAGGCTGAAGCGGCGAAGCTCGAAGGGAAAATCGGAGCGATAATCATGTGTCTCGCTGTGCCGATGAAAGTCGTCGAAATCGAGGGGGCCTTCGGGAAGGTTGACGCGGAGGGCGTCAGACGAAAGGTGAGCTTTCAACTTTTGCCGGACGTCAAGATCGGCGACTACGTGCTGGTGCACGCGGGCTTCGCCATCGAGAAAATCAATGAGGAAGAAGCCAAAAGGACACTTGACCTTCTGAGCGAACTCGCCCTGGCAGGGGAATCGGATGGACCAGGGCCAAGTTCACAGCGCACTTCGTAGTCGAAAATGGGCGGGGCATTCCCCTGTGCAACGACAGGGAACGCCGCAACGGAGGTGCCCTCAGAAGGCTTAGCTCAGAGCCTCGAAACGCTTCCAAGAAGCCGAGGGGGAGGAAGAAGTCATGTGGTCGAAATGGGGAAAGCACAGGCGCCTTCGAGTATGCTTGGACAATAGCACTATTGAGTCTGCGCCCGCCTCGTCTCTGGTCCGTCTGGCGTTCGTTTTGGTCTTTGGAGCCGCATGCTCCATATCCCACACCCAGCAAGTCGTCCGCTCCGTTTTTTCCGGTTGCGAGAGGGAAGACCTTTCGGACATGACCTTCGAGCACCTCATCTGCGACTGGTTCGAGCTGCCCGTTGTGATGAAACCGAAGATGTTTAACCCGGTCTATCTTCCGTTCCGATACAAGGGGGATGTGCCGAAGCCGGACCCGATGCAGGCTTACACGTTCCCGTTCCTTCTCTCCCTGAAGTTCGACTGGGTACCCGACAACCTTTGCCGTGACCATCCATTCTATGTCTTCCGGCGAAGCCGGAGTTTAGTGACGAGTCTTGCCACGCAGAAGGAACACCTGCTCGGTCGGGTGCCCGTCTTGAGGCCTGAAGAAGGATACAAGAGCTCGCTGGTTCAGAAATATGTACGCGACTGGTATGCCACGCATGCCATCGGCGGAGAACTCTACGAGACGAGCACAGGGTGGGGCGGCGCCTTACTGGTTTACGACGACTCGGGCTCGGTCGTTCTGGCGAAGCGATACCCGCCAAACGCTGGATACTTCGACCTGATGGCGTTGATGGTGCGGGATTGGATGCGGCCCCGCGGGCAGCCGGTCTCGGATGAACTTGCCCGGGAGCTCCGAAGGCCGATGACGAAAAACCGAGATGCCATCCGCCTTCTGGGAACGGCAACTTTTGTCCCAGCGCGCACCGAAGCCGAATGGAGAATCTACGAAAACATCTTGAGGCTCGACCCCGATTTCGCCGAGGTCCGCTGGTGGCACGCCAATCAGAGGGAATGGTCCGACAGCGATCAATGGATGGGGCATCTTGCGAGGGCGGAGGCGCTGAAGAGCGGGCTGGTCGTCGCCGCCATCCGAGAGGTGGACACAGAGAAGGTCCCCGACCAGCGCTTCTTTTGGCGATTCCGGCAGCTCGTCGAGGAGGCAGCGAAAATCTCGCCGAATCACTGCCAGATCAGCCACAAGCTTCTCGAAGTCCGCCACGGAAGAAACGTCCCCATCGCAGAAATGCCGAAATACGACAAGCTTTTCCTTCAGAATCCGCACTACGAACCACTCGTCGGTCTGCTCGGACGGACCTACCGCGAACAGATGCACTATGAGAAGGCAATTCCGATGGCTCTGACCCAGGTCGGCGCCGGGCAACTTCACGCGCATGGGTACCGCTACGGGTCAGGATATGGCGTGATTTTGGGGAACACCGCCAGACACTTCCGCCTTCTGGGGTATTACCGCCGCGCGGCCTGGGCCGCCAGAGCGGGGTTGAAGGAGTGCGAAGCGCCGGAGGACAAGGAAAGGTGTCTGTTCAACCTGGCCAAGAGCATGGCGGAGCTGTTTGACTTTTCGAGTGCTTCGGAGGCCATGCTGGAGTGTTTCAAGATTAGCAACAAAATGAGAGACGTTTGCCCGGCAATCCTCTGGCTTTACGAGGCAAACAACCCGGGAGCCGCAGCCCAGCTCGAATCGGAACATGCGGACTTGTTCAAAGCAACCGGCTGGTATCCGGTCATCCAGGCTCGCGGACTCATCGCGGAGGGCAAATTTGAAGAAGCGGCAGGCCGCCTCAAGGGCGCAGAGCGCGCTTCGAACTATCCGTACGAAGAGGGCTCTCTCGTCAAGGCCGAGCTGGGTCTGCTGATCAAGGACCCAGAATGGCGCAGCGAACTCAGCGAACACCTCCTGTACTACCCGAACGGGAGGCGGGCATGGTTTCTGCTCGACAAGTACAACCGCGAATGGCCAAGGCGCGAGGATGAATTCTTTTATTACGCCTGCCCGCGCATCTTCCCGGGAGATGAGTGGCTGGCGAAAATCGCACGCGATTACGCTTCGCGCTCCGGCGGCGAGTCACCGAACTTGAACGAATTGGCCGCGCAGCTTCTTGAAGGAATTGCGAAGGGGAAGAAGGTCTGGGACATTCTGCGCGCACCGTTTGCCGCGGAGGCGGCCATCGTGTGGCTTGTCGAAAAGGGAAAGCACGATTCCGCTTTAAAGATATGCCAGGCGTACGAGGCTCAACTGGAGCGGGCGTACGAGACCCACACCGCCTTTGCTCACCACCTTTCTCGGCTCATCCATCAAGCCCGCGAGCGGGGGAGCAGAAGCCTGCGACCGTCTGGCGGCGCCGGTTCCACGACGAAACGGGACACTGAAGGCACGAGGCGATGACGGGGTCTCGGGCGAGCACGGTGGTCAGCAAATCCGGGGGAGTTGATCGCTAACGAGCATGTCGAGGATGCGAGTGCCGCCCGCTTTGGTCGTCATGCAGACCTTCCCGGGATAATCCGCAATGACCTTTCCAACGACAGTGCTCCTTCTGCCAAGAGGATGTGCGCGCATCCGTTTCACGAGCTCACATCCGCGGGACATGACGCAGGAGATCCTC
>CAZFAP010000134.1:0-13530 GCA_964516325.1 uncultured Verrucomicrobiota bacterium | reverse complement strand
CGAACAATTTCGTGCTGACATGGGAGGTTCTCGAAGATCAGATTCAGACCACAGCGGGCCCACATACCCTCAGGCTTCAGGCGGTCGGAGCTGGCACCTCGGACGTTTTCGACTTTAACACCATCGCCATCGGGTTCAACTGGGCGGCCCCGAAGAGGAAGGCGATATGGGCAGACAACTTCGACGCCTACAGCACCACGGCGGAGGTGAAGGCAACCGGCGGCTGGGACATGGTGGACGGCTCCAGCCCGACAGACCCGAACGCCGCGTGGCAGTTGTGGGACACGGAGGACGACCTCGGGAGCAACCCGGGCAATCTCGAAGGGATGAACGACAAGTACATGATCTCCAACAGCGACTTTGCACCGTTATCCGAGATGGACGAGGAGTTGATCTCGCCGGAGGTTGACTGCACCAACTACGTGAAGATTCGGCTGAACTTCAACAAGAACTTCCGGGTGTATCCGGGCGACACGGAGGATGACCCACAGGTTGGAGAAGTGGACATTCAAGTCTATGACACGGCTACAGGTTGGGGCGACTGGGTGAACATCCTGCACCTCGACAAGAGCCAGATTGACCCGCTGTTGGACCCGGCGGACGACACATCGCCTGAGCAAATTGATTTGTCGGCCTACGACGGGAAGAAGATTCAGCTTCGTTGGCGCTTCTTCGACGTGTTCTTCGACTACTGGTTCGCCATTGATGAGGTGAAGGTGTCCGGTCTGGCTCCGCCAGCAATAAAGGACAAGGTGACAGGCATCAGTCTCGTGGCGGGCAAGGTGGCGTTGACCTGGAATGCCTTTGGTCCCGGTCAATACACCGTGCAGTACACGGACAACCTCGTCGGTGGCGCCTGGACGAATGTTGCGGGAATGCCGATCAACGTGACCAACTGGCCGGGTGAAACCATCTCCGGCGTCAGCAAACGCTACTACCGAGTCATGGCCCCGTCGCAATAACCAGCGACACGGCAAACGACCAAACCAGCCCCCTTTCTCGGGGGCTGGTTTGTTTCTTCGAGTCGTCATCCGGCGAGGCCGGCTCTTTCCTGGCTTCTGCCGACACACGATGCGAGCAGAGAGTCCGCAGACTTCCGAGGATAAGTCACACCGAAGCCGCGTCGGTAAGCTCCCCTACTCTGCTTTTGACAGGCTGGCATGCAGGCGTGAGTTAAAACCCGCGAGCCTCCCCCCGGGACTCCGCGCGAATTTCAAACGGCGTTGAAATGTTGCGGGGTCAAATATCTGGAAAGCATGAGAACAGATGGGCGATAATGCGGGTTGAGAGCGCGCATATCGGCCAGTGCCACTGACCGGTGCTTGGTACTCAGACCACCACTCGATGGAGGGTTATGCAATGGTTACCTTTCGTGGAATTCCAATGTTATCGCCGGGGCCCCAATGCCGCCGCGCCGGACTACCTCTCACGAAGCTGGTATTTATTGGCGTCACGGCGTCCATGTTGTCATTCAGCGGCAGTGCCCTGCCGGAGACTTCCCCGGACAGAAGCCTGGTGACGCCGCTCAACCGGTTCCCTCGCATGGTGCATGAGTACTTTGTGAAACGGGTGCGCGGAATCGAAGCGCGAGCAAACCGGCGGCGGGAGATGCTGAAAACCTCGGCCGACGCGGATGCGTACATACGGGAGGTTCGGGACAAGATTCAAATGAGTTTCGGTCCGTGGCCTGAGAAGACACCGCTCAACCCCCGGATGACGGGCGTGGTTGAGCGGGACGCCTATCGGATCGAGAAGGTTGTCTTCGAGAGCCGCCCCGATTTTCTGGTCACAGCCAATCTGTACCTGCCGAAAGGCAGGAAGCTCCCTCTTCCCGGCGTCGTCGGGTCGTGTGGTCATTTTCATAACGCAAAAGCGGCTGTGGAGTACCAGTCCTTCGCGCAAGGGCTGGCTCGTCAGGGCTACGTCGTGTTGCTGTACGACCCCATCGGTCAAGGGGAGCGGCTTCAGTACCCTGACGAAAACCTGAAATCGAGGATTGGAGTCGGCGTCGCTGAACACTTGCTCGCCGGAAATCAACAGTTTCTCGTGGGGGAGTTCTTCGGGGCATGGCGTGCGTGGGATGGGATTCGCGCACTGGATTACCTTCTGACACGGGAAGAAGTGGACCCGAAGCAAATCGGCATCACGGGCAACTCCGGTGGGGGAACGATGACGACCTGGCTGTGTGGCGTCGAAAGTCGCTGGGCAATGGCAGCTCCAAGTTGCTTCGTGACCACCTTCCGGCGCAATCTCGAGAATGAGCTTCCCGCCGACACAGAACAGTGTCCGCCGCGGGCGCTGGCGCTCGGGTTGGACCACAGCGATTTTCTGGCTGCGATGGCGCCGAAGCCGGTGATTATTCTCGCGAAGGAGATGGATTACTTCGATGTTCGCGGGACGGAGGAGGCGTACGGGCGTCTCAAGCATCTCTACGCTCTGCTGGGGATGGAGCGCAACGTCCAACTGTTTATCGGCCCGGGCTATCACAGCTACTCGCAAGAAAGCCGCGAGGCCATGTATCGTTGGTTCAATCATGTGACAGGCATCTCCGACGCGAAGAACGAACCGGAGCTGACCATCGAGAAGGATGAAACGTTGTGGTGCGCGCCGCGCGGACAAGTCTGCCAGTTGAACTCCCGACCGGTCTATTCATTCACGAGGGAGAAGTCGCAAGCCCTCGCGAAAAAGCGCCCGGAGGAGTTTTCCGGTCAAGACCTCAAGCGCCGCATTGTGAAAACATTGGGGTTGCAGCGATTGTCAGGGCCACGAACCGCCAATTCGATTCCGGAATATCGTATCCCGCGCAATTGGCGATCCCGCGGGTATCCCAAACGGCATTTCGCCACGTACACCGTCGAGACGGAACCCGGGATGTACGCCATCGTGTATCGTCTCTCCGATGAGCCGCTGATGTCCCGTCCCCCGCGGGGGCCAAAGCGGGCCATTTTGTACGTGGCGCATCATTCCAGCGACGCCGAGCTGCGCGAGGAACCGCTCATCAAGGAACTTCTATCGGCGGAGCCAGACGCAGCCTTCTATGCGTGCGATGTCCGCGGCATCGGCGAGTCGCGACCCGACACCTGCGGAGAAGACTCATTCCTGGACGCGTACGGCAGCGATTACTTCTACGCCATTCACTCCATCATGCTCGACATCCCATACATCGGACAGAGAACCCGCGACGTGCTGCGTGTCATCGCCTGGTTGAAGGGACATGGCCATGAAGAAGTACACCTGGTCGCCAAGGGATGGGGCGCGTTACCCGCGACCTTCGCGGCAGTCCTGTCCGAGGACGTGAGGCAGGTTACCCTGAAGAACGCATTGACATCCTACTCGGAAATCGCCGAATCGGAGACCTATGCGTGGCCACTTTCGTGCTTGGCGCCGAAGCTATTGGAGTCGTTCGACCTCCCCGATTGCTACAGCGCCCTGGAGAAAAAGGGGCTGCGGCAAATCGAACCATGTGGCGCCGACGGACAGCCGGTCCGGCCGCGCAATGTGCCCGCCAAAACCTAACAAGCGCCCTGATTGAGAAACAAACCGCCATTGCCCCTGGACGGAAATGAATCTCGTAGGCGGTTAAGTCTATTCGAATGCGACCGTGGCAATCTCGTAGATGTGAACGGACGGGACTCCGAACTCCACCACGCCGAGCCGTTCTTCAAAGGGCATTATGGCGTTGGAATCGCGCAGGGGGCTCGCCAGTGTAACACCCTTCGCTTTCTTTTCATTGGGAAGACGCAACCGGACAATGATATTTTCAGCGGGCCTGTCCGAGCGGTAATTGACCAGGTGAACCGACCGCCGCCCTTTTTGTTCGGTCAGCTCGGCGCAAAGCCCGTCTGGTCCCTCGACCAAGAGAGACACTTTCCCGGCACAAAGATCGTGAATAGCCTTCACGACCCAATCCCCTTCGGCGGTGCTGATTCTTTTGGCGGAAGGGATGTCATCAAAGGGGCGACGGTTCCGCGGGAGCATCCATTCGTCCTGCGTCCCTGCCGGACCGACGATGCATAGCCGCCCTCCCTGCTGGACGTACCGAACTATCCGCTCTATCTGTCGGTCGGACAGCGCGACGCAGCCAGCCAGAAGCAACACCGGATACCTCGCCAGCTCGTTCAAATGGCCGTCGTATATGATCTGAAACGGAACCCTATTCAAGATGAGGGCTTGTTCTGCATCAGCGGTCATGTTCACGAAGCTGGGTTCGGCGAAGACTTGCGATGGAAAGCTTCTCAACACAGCCACATCCGCAACGATACTTGCATCACGCAGCAACTCTCTCCGTCCATTAAAAAAGCGAACAAACGGGGCGATGGCCGTCGAGACAGGCTTTTTCGAACCCGGCTTCTCCACGATCTCGCCGTATTCAAACCAGCCAATGCAGCCCAGACAGTCGAGGTTGAACGCCATGGACTCGGCCATTTCCAAAGGATTTGTGGCATAGCAAAAGGCCATATTGTTCATGCGGCGAGCGACCTTGTACGTGCGAATGCGGGACTGAAGCCTCCCGTTCTGATAGCCCGGTGGAGGTCCCTCGTCCCAGAACGCTTCGCCGCCTCGGAGGAGTTCACCGTGGCGGACCGGCGGGCTGATACTCTCACCCACTCCTCCAGGATTGCACTCCACCAAAATATCCCCGCGGAGGCTGCGGGCATAGCGGCTCATATCGTGATACGAATCGGTCAGGGACTCGCACGAGAAGTCGAGCCACGCACGCCGAAGAAGATTATCCGACGGTCCCGTCATTGGCGGCTTCGCTTCCGCCAGGTTGGAAATCCCCATCTGCGCGAGTTGCCGAGACGTGAACTGTTCTCGAAGAAAGGCGCGAAAGCGCTCCGTCGAGTTCGCATCGCTTCCCGGACCGACGGTGTAATTGTCGAAATGGAGCAAATCCGTGCGAATATCACGGACGGCAAACTGAACAATGCCGCGATAGAAAGCCTGCGCGTCCGGGTGATTGCGATTCCAATAGTAGCGGTACGTTGCGCTTCCATAGGTCGTAGGTTTGCCTTCCGCGTTAAGAACAACCCAGTCCTTGGCTTGCGGCATCTCCTTAAAGAACAGCTCCCAGCCGAAGGCGCCGCTATAGACGTACACGCCGACATGAAGACCTTCCTCGTGGCACAGCTTGGCAAATCGAACTGCATCCTCCATACTCTCCCGCTCTGCCGACAGCCCGAAGCCCTTATAGCAATGCATCATGACGAAGTTCACGCCCGATGACTTCAACCGGGCTACCATCTCCGGGCTGTGCTCTCGCTCGTAAGCGTCCCGCTGTGCCTGTGTCGGCGTATAGGCGGCGCTCCCATCCCGACGAACCCGAAATAGAAGCGGCTCCCAACTTCCCGCCATCACGATTCCCTCTCGACGCAGCCATTCCGGTCGCTCATTCAGCGGGAGCGTCAGCGTTTCCGCCTGAACAAGTCCCACCATCCAAAAGCAGAGCAGTAACAGTCTCCGTACGCGCATGTGGACTACCTCATTGAAAGGTGCATGATGCGATCGCATCGCACTTGTTAGCCGATGGAACTATGATGGCGCACCCCCGCATACAAGAGCAGAGAAGCTGCCGGGTCCGGACGCACCGCTCCCGGCGCGCTTGAGCGCGAGATGCGGGTGTCTTCTGGCTGATTCCTACCGAAAGCTTTTCAAATGCGCCGTTACGCCTCAGACTGGGGCATTCGGAGCCGCGGGTCGCCGAGGTCCAGCCGGTACATGATCTGATTGTAGTTGTAGCCCGCGGTGCGGTCTTTGGCGCCCGAAAATTCAGCGGTGTAGGTGGCCTCAAAGTAGATGAGCCGTCCGCCGTCTTGATCGAAAAAGGCGTGGTGGCAGGGATTGTAAAAGCTGTAGTCGGAGTGGCTGACGATCTTGCGCGCCCGGCGCCACGGCCCCTCAGGCGCCTCCGCCTCGGCATACCAGATTTCGCCAAGGAAAGAAGGCGAACCATAGATTTCCTGGCAAATCATCACGTACCGGTGTCTGAATTCGTTCCAACGCACGCTGGCGGCGTGAGCTTGAATGGACTTGCGGGTCTCCACGTCCCGCAGGTCAATCCATGCCTCATCGTTCCGGATATGCCCGCGGTCCATGAGTTCGCGCTGCCGGGCAATGTCGAGCACGGGGGCATTCGTCTTCCACGACCAAACCAGCCGCCCGTCGGGGCCGCGATCGAGCTTCGGCGACTCGGGGTCATATTGGCGCCCCGGCGCCAGGCAGGTGAACGCGTCGTATGCGCACGGGTCGGTGACGTGCCGCCAGTCCGCTTTCACCCGGACGAACGGATACGGCTGCGCGAAGTAGAGGTAGTCCACCGTGCCGAGTTTCACTTTCAGAGCGTGTCCGCCGGGCGCCGCGGACGCGTTGAGGTCGAACTGCGTGAGTCGCTCGAAGGTCTGTGTTTCGTCGTTGAACACGACCAGGCCGTGTTCCAGCCGCTCGCCCAGACTTTTCATGCGGGAGTAGTGCGCGATGAGCCGTTCGCGGCCCGCGTCGTCGTTCACGGTGGTTAGCCCGTCGAGCCAAACCAGGCCCGGATCGGGCAGGGGCGCCATTTTGCGGCTGAACCCCTCCTCGTCCACGAAGTAGGTCAGGTCCACGCCCACGCTTGGATCGAGTCCGCCGCGCCCCGGCAGTTCGGACGTGGCGCCGGAAGCAGCGAACTGGCCGAGCGGATACGACTCGCGCGCCGTGTCCCCCCAGAACCAGCAAATCCGGCCGCGATATACAGTGGCTTGGGCGCCGTCCTGGCCGAGCACGCGGCCGTTCAGGACGGGGTGTCGGAGGGGCGCCGGGCGCCCGAGCAGGATTGTGTCGCGGTAAATGCCTTGACCCGTGACCCGGTAGATCCGCTCCGCGAGGTTGAGCCGGCGCACCTTTACGCGTGCGCTCCGACCGGGCGTGGTGTGCAGTCTGACGCCGCGGAAGCCAAAACCGTCGGCGGGGAATTCGTAACCGTGACTGCTGACATAGAAGAACACCTCGTGGTCCATCAGGCCCGGTTCGTGGAACGCGATCAGGCCGTTGGAATCGGTGTAGTACCGGATGTCGTTGACTGTGCGCAGTTCGACGAGCGGCACACCGCGCCCGGTTTGTTCATCCACGACCTCGATGGCGAAGCAATGGGGTGAGGCGGCAGCCGGGGCGGCTTCGCCCTCCGCCCCCGGCTGCTTGAGTTCAGTGTCATCCAGACGGGCGAATCGGTGCCCAGCATTGGCGGAGTCGTCTTGACCCGACAGTGCCTCAGCCCGCATCTGCCGGATGCGTGGGCGGATGACAGGCTCCGCGCGTGCCTCCAGGGCATCGGTGCCCCTCACCTCGGCGATGAAAGCACCGCAGGCGGCCTTTTGGTCCGGCTCAGCAGTCGGCGCGGAGAGAAAGCTCCACGCCAACAACGCGATGACGGCGACGGGCGCCCGCCGCTTCAAGGCGCGAGTGAGCTTGCTACCGTGCGAATGCATCCATCTCCTGGGGCATTGTTCGCCGATCCAATCCATAGCCGCTTTGCTGCGGCCCGGCTCACAGCGGCGTTCTACCAGCTATCGCGCCGTCCGCCGTAGCCGCCTCGGCCGCCGTAGCCGCCCCGTCCACCTCTGTCGCGACCGTGAGATTCCGGCTTCGGCCGCGCTTCGTCCACCTTAAGAGTCCGGTCGCCGAGCTGTGTGCCGTTGAGCCCAGTCATGGCGGCCTGAGCTTCGTCTCTCGAGCCCATCTCGACAAATGCGAAGCCCTTTGACTTGCCGGTGTACTTGTCCATTACGATGGTCACGGACTCGACCGTGCCGAATTGCCCGAAAGCTTTCCGGAGGTCTTCTTCAGAGGTGTCGTAGGACAGGTTTCCCACATACATTTTCATTCCTTTTCTCCTTTTCCTGAAAGAGGATGTTTCGTCTATCCTCGAACCGCACGGGCATAAGTCTGCCCGGGATCTCCGAATAGACACGGTTGTTGACTGGCGCTCCGCCAGAAAGGGTTCTTGGACTCCCTGAGGTCTCGCTCAATTGATGTGTGAAGGACTGGAGCAAGAGTGTTGGTCTGGGTATCACCGTTCGGTTGCTGTTTCCCTCGCTCGGCTCGTGTCGGTCAAGCCTCCCGAGTTAAGAGGAAAAAAGTGACCCAATTCATGGTTTGCAGTGGACTGATGTCCTCGAGGCCAGAAAGATGAGAGAGGAAGGACTCTTCCGTACCTATAGGAAGACTTCTTTATTCAGCTCTATGGCCGAGTCGTACCAGATTTCCAACTTGCGGCACGATAGTAGCGCTGTTCCGCTCCCGAGTCAAGCACTGTTTTTATCTTTTTGTAACCCCTCACTGACAGGGGAAGGTCGTGGGAAGTGCCGAAGTCCCTCCCTTCGAGAGGAACCGCAGAGCACGCTGAGAACGCAGAGACGACGACGCCCCTCGCAGAAACGTCGCATGGGCATCTTGCCCGTGCCAACGACTCACGGGTCCCGCCCCCGTGAGGGCGGGGGATGCCACAACCATCTATCCTCTGCGTTCTCTCCCCTGAAAATCGGCGCTACGCAGCCAGGACTTGGCCCCGACCTTAGCGGGGTCGCAAAGCCGCTAAGCACCCAGAGGAGGCAGACAGGATCGTGGCGCCCTCGGCGCCACACAGGATGGACACGATGGCAGACCAACCGCGGATGCACGCAGATACCCGCAGATACGCACTCCTCAATCCATCTGCGTTCATCCGCGTCCATCCGCGGTTCCTGATCATCCGGTCAATCCTGTCATCCTGTCAAAACTCTTCTTCTCTGCGACCTCTGCGTTCTCCGCGGTGAAATGCTTCGCGTCTCTGTGTCTTGGCAAGAGAACACAAAATCCGGCCTCTGCCCTGAATGGCTATTCCGTGTACAAGTGAAGGCTAACTCACGTTCTTTTCGGGTTGCTGGCTACTGCCGCTTCTCGAGCCGAGGTTTCGGCGTTATTGGCTTCCAGCGGCCTCGCAACGGAATCGGGAATGGCAACTGCCCCCCGCGAGCCCCTCTCGGCTCCGACATTCAAAGACGATGGGGACTGCTCACCTATTGAATTGAGATAGGCATTAGGGTCGTGATAAAGGGCGCCCTTCGGAAGCCACCGCCAAAGCGGCCCCAGGTTCTTTCGCACTTGGTCCTTGTAGAACCGCGGAAGCTCAGTCGTCTCCTGTTCGAAATAGCGACGGACCTGTGGGTCATCGTGGAACTGTCGTCTCACCTCCGCATAGTGCTTGATCCTGCTAAACCCTTCGGAGGATGACACAGCTCGGACGACGTTCGTCCACCGGGGGATCGTCGCTTTGACCGCTCTGTGGCGCCGAAGCATGGCGCGCCAGGAGAAGGTGTACTTGCTCAGGTTGATCGCCCGCTCATAGAAGTCAGCCCAGGAATAGTTCTTCGGCCTCACATTCATGGCGTGGATGTTGTTCAGGAAGTGGAACGGAAACGGTAGAACGCGGTTCGCGCGCTGGTACTCCAGATTGAGCGGCGCAGCCTGTCCAAAAGCGGAGAGCAGCGGATAGGTGGGAAACACGCCCGGCGTCATGTCCACAAACCGTTTCGTGAGCTCAAAGGGCTCGGGTCCCTCGTCGGTGTCGAGTCCGAGCACGAAGTTGGTTTGAACGTAGGGTATGTACTTCAGGACCATGTTGACGTGTTCGGAGACCTGCCGGACTTTGTCCATCCCCACCATGGCGCCGCTCTTCGACTTGGCGCCCAGGTCGTACCACGACTCAATTCCGGGCATCAGGGCCTTGAATCCGTTTCGCTTGAGCCGCCTCAGGTGCGGCTCTGATAAGAGGGACAAGCAGGTCTCGGCGAGGAAATCAATGCTGTTGGGAGGCACAGCCTCCTCGATCGCATCCAGGTAGTCGTTGAACCGCACACCAAAGGTGGGATCGTGCCAGCCGACATGCGGCCGCCGGAACTTCTTCAGGAGAAACCGTAAGTCCTCCTTGATCACATCCAGATCCAGAGGCTGGTAAGGCACTACCGAATCAATGCAAAAGCTGCAGCTATACGGACACCCCAGACTCCCGATCATGGGAACGAACTTGATGAAACGCGCCTTCCTGAGAGTCTGCTCGATGAACTTCCATCGCTCTCGTACTCCGGGGAGTGCCGAGGGCTGCTGTGCGGCGGATAGATGCACGCCGAGCGGCCGATGCTCCGTGCAGTCGCACAGAACCTCGCGGACCGTCGCTTGATCCGTGAAGCCCAGGACATAGTCGAAATACTGCCGGGCGTCCTGGGGGTAGCAACGTGCATGAGGGCCGCCTAATGCAGTAACGGCGCCTCTCGAGCGGAACAGATTGCTCAGGGCGTATGCAAGCTGGGCGCCCTCCGTGAACGCACCCACGAAAACAAGGTCAACGTTGTTTGGCAGCTCCTCCAGCAGATTCTCAAAACCGGTATAAGACGTGAGTGTCACGTCATGGCCTTCTTGTTCGCACCACACGCCGATCACCTGCGGCATGATGCTCGAGAGATTGGCGTACATGACCCGGGCATAGAAGGCTCGAGTGGGACCGTTTGTGACGAGGTCAATGATCCCAATACGGAGTTTGCGCATTTTCCCTCCTCAAGAAAGAGACCCAAGGAATTTCAGGCTGAAGCTCGCATCCGCACGGATACGGCAGCAATCGAAGAAGAAATTCCCCACCTTTGCGGTTCAGTTCCTTCGCGGCAGGCTGCAAGGAGCGTCAACGTCTGCATTGGTGTCTATTTGAAGAGCTTCTATCAATTATCTTAGGAAAAAGCAAGCCTGAGTTTTGAAAGAGTGCGGCTGTAGTTCAGTGGTGGGGCGGCTCGTCTCGCCCAGAGGGTTTCGGGTCCGTGTCGCGTGACGGAGGATTCTCGCGGTTGGAACAACCCGGTCGAGCGGGGAAGCGGCTTTGCCGGCTCCAACGGGCACCCTCTTTAGCCCCCTGCCTTAGCTGGGGGCACCGAGTCCCGCCGCCGAGGGTTTTCGAGCCCCGCCTTCGGCGAGGGCTCGACCAAAGGATTCATCCATTTGCCCACTAAAATGTAGCCGCACCATTTTGAAATTGGCCGAAGCGGAAACGGAGGTTCCATGGCCCATGCGGGCGCCAGGGGCAATACTGCCAAGGTTGACAACACACAGCCCGCAAGTACGAACAATCTGCTATGCGCTCTCCATACCATCTGCCTTCTCCTTTCTCAGCTGCTTCATTCTCTGACCGGGGAGTCGGAGGATTCCGCCAGAAATTGAAGCGCTCCAGAAGAACGGCCAGGCAATAGTGATACGGGGCGTATCGCCACACGGTATAGGTTTCCTGGTGCTTCTTCTTGTCGAGGCACACGGTAATGACCGTGTACTCCCATCGGCGTAGAAAGGTGAGGAGCTCGTCGTCAAAAGCCGCGGCCGCGTCAGGGGTGCGCAGCGCCTCGAATGGAGGCTTGCGGTTCACCAATTCCGCCCGATGCAGCATGATGGGTTCGTCGGGACGCGCGCCAAAGTACCGACGTTTCAGCGCCTCCATCTCGGGGTTGACGACATCTCGGACATGTTCCAAGTCCATGATTACACCAGTAAGGCTCAGAAACCGGCCCGAAAGATAGGCTGTCGTGCGCAGAAAAGGGGAGCCTCGTGACCAGCCCCCCCCGAGCAGCTATGAGGCTGCAATTTCCATCGCGTCAGAGATGATTCTGTATGGCGTTGCGTCCAGGGGCGTGAGACTCAGGCGAAAAGGGGAGCAAGTCCATCAGCCACTATTGGCGCCTGCGGCCGGGCATGGCTCCCCCTTGTCCCTTCGGATGCATTCGGGGACTCGGCGGCGCGCTCAATTTTGGAACGCCTCTGGCATCAAGCGAGCGTCAGTATTCCCGGTCTTTCAGGATGCCTGGCTTCGGTACGGGATACTTGCCGTCAGCGTCAGGCAGCAGGGGCGCCGGGGAATCCATCGTCAGCGTGTTCGCGTCCGGCGCAAACTCGTGCTCGGAGTTGAGAATATCGTCCCAGGTGACGACCTGCCCCGTGTGAGCGGCCATGCGGCCCATGGAGGTCGCCAGGCTGGCTTCCGCCCCGCGCTTCGCCTCGTTGTAGGGCTTGTCCTTGCGGATGGCATCAATCAAGTGGTCCCATTCGACCTGGTAGGGGTTCGGCTCGGGCTCCGGGAACGCCCACGCGAGGTCCTCTTCCTTTCGCATATCGTGCCCCTTGTAGATGCGGCATCGGGCCGGGTGGTGGGCGTCCGTCGAGATGACCGCCAGGCCCTTGGTTCCGTGGGCGTAGCTGGCGAACTCGTTATGGCAGCCGTCTATGCACCGGCCGTAGAGGAAGAGTTTCGTGCCGTCGGCGAAGGTGTATTCGACCGAGTAATTGTCGAAGTTTTGGTCCACGGAGTTGCCGCGGTAATGGCGGCCTCCGGTGGCCTGGGCTTTGACCGGCCACGCATCTTTCATCCAGCAGCACTCGTCAATGTTGTGGATGTAGAAGTCGCTGTAGCAGCCGCCACCCGCCCACAGGAAGCTGTGAAACCGCCGGACCTGATAAAGCAGGTCGCTGACGCCTTCCGGCTTGGGGTCGGAGGCGAAGAAGCCGATGGGCCCGTGCATCCGATAGGCCCGCATCGTGATGATCTGCCCGATCTGTCCGTCTTTGATCCGGCGGTACAACTCCCAACGAGCATCGCAATGACGGCACATCAACCCCACGCCCACCTTGAGATTCTTCTTTGCCGACTCCTCGGCAAGTTTGAAGAGCTTTCGGGTGCTGGGGCCGTCAACCGTGACCGGCTTCTCCATGAACACGTTCAGGCCCTTCTCGATGGCGTAGGCGAAATGCACCCAACGGAACGCCGGAGGCGAGGCGAAGATCGCCACGTCGCCTGGGCGGAGGCAATCCATCGCCTTCTTGTATCCGTCGAAGCCAACGAATTTGCGGTCCTCGGGCACATCCACCTGCTCCGCGAACTGCTCCTTCAAGGTGTTGTAACTGCCGGGGATGCGGTCCGCGAAAACGTCGGCCATGGCGACGAGCTTCATGGGGCCATTCTTGACCGACAGAGCGTTCGCCGCGGCGCCGGCGCCCCTTCCGCCACAGCCCACCAGGGCCACCTGGATCAGGTTGTTCTCCGCCGCGTGGACGTGCGGAATGGCCACACTCGCCAGGGCCGAAGCCGCCGCCATCCGGCCGGTGTTCTTCAGAAAGTCACGACGGGACATGGTTCTTTTCGTGGTCTCGCTCATTGCGCGCCTCCTCGTAGCTTTTGCTGTTTAGTCCGAAAACGACGAAGTTACGTTTGTTCCATTTGCCGACCGGCGCAACTTCCAGGCAGCGATAAGCACGCCGGAAACCGCGGACCCCGCCGAAGGCGGGGAAACGGGGGCGCCCCACGCGCCCTCGCACGCTTCTTCCCGCTCAGCCAAAACGTTTCACTCCTGCTGACGGGACGCTGCCAATATGCCGTGCATTGGGTTCAAGGATAGGCGGTCGGTCGGTCTTGGTCAAGTGGATAGTCGCCGATCGCGTAACGCCTCAGTTATAGGCGGGGGATCCCCCGCGCTGGGGCGCCGTCGGTAG
>CAZFAP010000133.1:1476-13531 GCA_964516325.1 uncultured Verrucomicrobiota bacterium | reverse complement strand
AAGGGCATCGCTTCGGCGGAACCCACCGTGGCTATTGGGACTACGAAGGGGGCGGGCTGGCGGACATGTCCCAGCATCACCTGGACGGTTTCAATTACGAGTATGCCAAGGACTATACCAGCCCCGTGGAGGTCGAGGCCTACGCCCCACCGGCACACCCGGAAGCGTGCGGCATGTGGGGTTGGGTCGAGTTGCGGTACGCCGACGGGCTGACGCTGGTCTTCGACAGTGGTGAATGGGGCGAGCCCTACAACCGCAAAAGCTCTCGTGGTGTGAGTGAGGACGATCTGAGTCCCGAGGACCGGGAGAAGCTCAGGCAGATGCCGGACCCCGAGCCGCTGGTCGGTTTCGGCGAGGCCGTGAAGACCCGCAAGCAAGCAGGCGGACACGCCGAGGCGGCTCACCGCACGGCCACCTTGTTTCACCTGGCCAACATCGCCATCCGCGCCGGACGCAAGCTCCGCTACGACCCGGTGAAGGAGGAAATCATCGGCGATGAGGAGGCGAACCGATTGGTCTATCAACCTATGCGGGCTCCGTGGCGCCTCTAAAATGAACCATGCCGACAATGCGAAAGGAATGGCAACATGGCAGTATCCGACAAACTTAAGGCCCTGGTTGGTCAGATGCCCGATCCGGACGATCGGGGAATGCTCACCGCTAACATAGACAAGGACAAGATTGAAAAGGCCCTCGCGGCGATTTTCGAGGGCGGCCGAGAGAACGTGCAGGGGCTCATCGAAATGCTCGGCGAGCCCGGCAGCCCACAGAACGTCAAACCGCAGTACGCCCTGCACTGCGTGCTGAACCGTGCGTTGATCGTCGGCGACGAGAAAGCCCGCAGGGAATTCTGCGGGACGCTCGCCGAGAATGTGAGCGGCGATTTGCCGACGCACAAAAAGGCCTACCTCTGTCAGGAGCTTCAGTGGGCGGGTCGAAAAGAGGCGGCGCTAGCACTGGGCAAACTGCTAACCGACGAACAGCTCTGCGACGCGGCCGGCATGGCGCTGGTGGCCGTCGGCGACGGGGCCGCCGAGCCACTCCGGGCCGCGTTGCCAAAAGCCCGGGGCCGATGCCGGCTCGCGGTCATCCACAGCCTCGCAGCGCTCGGCGACGCGGGGTCAGGGGGCGCCTTGATGGAGGCGCTGAAGGACCCCGACCGGGAGGTGCGCCTGGCCGCTGGCGGCGGGCTGGCGAAGATCGGCAATGCGGGCGCCGTAGAGGCGCTGCTCAAGGCGGCCGATGTCGAGGCGGGTTGGGAACGCATCCAGGCTACCAAGCACTGCCTCGTCCTGGCCGAGCGACTGATGGCCAGCGGAAACAAGAGGCAGGCAGCGAGGGTCTATCAATATCTGCGTGAGACGCGGACCGACCCGTCCGAGCAGTACGTACGCGACGCGGCGAAAAACGCACTGGCTGCCGCCGGAGGAACTTAGCGGACGAGCGACAAGGATTTCTCGGCCGGGGACGTAACTCTGGCGTTCGATTCCGGCCATTCGATTGTCTCTCGTGAGACCGGCTATTGCAGGTCCAGAAGCGGGTCAACAGAATCGTCGCTGCTGCAAGGCTGGCCTCTCCCAAGGAGCGTTCGTGCAATGCTGTCGGCGAAAGAGGCTAATCGTCAGTACTTCCGCGACGCTTACCGGGAAGGGCAACATGGATGGTCGGTGGAAGAACCTTCCCCCTATGCGATTGCCTTTCTCACGCGACTGCGACGACTGCTCCCCGGGGGGACATTGCTGGACACTGGTTGCGGGGAGGGACGCCATGCTTTCGCTGCATCCCAGCTCGGATTCAGGGTCACCGCCATTGACTATGAGCCTCTCGCGCTCAAACGAGCACGTTACCTCGGAAGGGTTAAGGGCATCAGCGGAATCAAATTCCGCGAGGCGGATGTTTTCCGCTTGCCATTCCGTGACAGGTGCTTCGATGTCGTCCTGGATTACGGTTGCTTGCATCACCAAAAGAAGTCTGACTGGCCAGCGTACAAAGCCAGTATTCTGCGGGTCCTGAAGCCGCAGGGTTTCTACATTCTGTCCGTTTTCAGTCCAGAGTTTCGTTTCTTCAAGGGGACACACAGATCGTGGCACATCGCATATGGAGCTTACCGGCGCCGCTTCACGAGGGAGGAAGTGCATAAGCTGTTCGAACGTGACTTTGATCTCATGAATATAGTTGAAGAGCGTGGGGAGAACGGCGGCTTCTGGCACGCGCTCATGAAACGCCGCGCGGGGACTGGGTGAAGTTTTAGTCTTGGCAGATGGCTTATCAGAACAAAGGCATTGCAGGCAAGAGCCCTTAACCAGGGTAATTCTCCTTGGAATGTCGCAATAACGTAACAATAGATTACAGGAAAAGGTAAAAGCCTTCTTGCAGCTTGCCAAAGAGGCTTCGTGGTACTGGTGATGCTCGAAACTCTCGCGAACTTGCTTACGGACGAGACACTGCGCCGGTCCATGCCTGTCAAGGCTTTACCCGACAGGGGAGGTACCGGCGGTGACAACAAATGGAGAAGGATGGTCTCGTTCTGGATGGCGTGCGTGTGCCCTCGCGTCCGCAAGCCGGTTGTTGCGAGCTACGCTTCTCAGATTTAAGGGAGATTCGGAGATGAGACGAATGAAGATGGTGCTTTCACTTCCCTTGGTCATCCTCGTGGCCCACACTGCAAATGCGGAAGTTTACCGTGTCGGTCCCGACTTCGAGCCGAAGAGCTTGCTGGCTGTCGCCTCGAAACTTAGGCCGGGAGATGTAGTGGAAATTGAGTCCGGCACTTACCGCGAGGTGCTGAGGCTGACCGCCAACGGCACCAAGGAAGCACCGATCGTCATCCGTGGCACAAGCAAGGCTCGTCCGGTATTCGATGCCGAAGGGCTGAACGTCTCGGGTCATGGGTCAACCCCGCGAGGTATCTTGCAGGTCGAGGGAGCCTATTACGTCATCGAGCGCCTGGAGTTCAAAAATGCCCGGAACGGCGAAAATGCCGCAGGTATCCGACTGCTTGGCTCTACGAACGCAGTGGTCCGCGATTGCAGGGTGAGCGGCTGCGACATGGGTATCTTCGGCGGCGACAAGGAGACCGCGACCATCGAAGCCTGCGAGGTGGCTTTCAACGGCACCGCGGAGTTCAACGGTTACTCCCACAATTTCTACATGAGCGGCAACCGAGTAGTGGTGCGGAATTGTTACATTCATGACTCACCATACGGACAGAACTTCAAGAGCCGTGCGCACTACAACGAACTCTGGTACAACTGGATTGCAGATTCCAACGAGGGCGAGGTTGGGCCGGTGGATGGCAAAGGAGCCACCGACCGGCCTAACAGTAATATGCTCATGGTCGGCAACATCATCGTAAGCACGCCGAATCGAACCGGCAACAAGGCCAAGTTCATCCTCTTTGGCTCTGAGTCGGGCGGTTCACATGACGGTACATTGTATATGTTCCACAACACGCTGATTGCTGGCAGCCCCGACATCATATTTGTGCAATTGCACGACCCCAAGGCCAGGGCACTAACCTGCAACAACATTTTCTTCGGCAGCAAACGCATTCTTCTTAATGCCCAGGAACCCATTTCTGTGACGGGAAGCAATAATTGGATGCCCGGGGATGCAGAAGTCCCGAAGGCCTTTACGGAGACGGTCACAGGCCGCGACCCCGGTTTCGTGGACGCGGGCACCAGAGATTTCCATCTGAAGCCGAATTCGCCTTGCGTGGGCCGAGCAACGGGCAACATGGAATACGTGAATGGCGATGGTGTAGAGCATAGCGCGAGCGTGGACCGATGCTACGCACCTCATTTGAAGTCAGCGCCGCGCACCCAGGCGGGTGCCCCCGACATTGGAGGATATGAACTGGAATCGCCGACTGCCCTTCTCCATACGCGCCACCGGATAGCGCTCCAGCCCGAGATGGAATATGGTGTCTGCATAGTACTGGATTCGGCTTTTTCGCGCGTAGCGGGGTGGCGGCAGCAAAGTTATTGAGGATTGCGCTGCGAAAACAACATCGCCTCGCCTCTCTCGCGCTCTGGGACGCTGGGACCAAGGCCGCTCCCCGACCCCAGGGTCGGTTCCATTGGCAGAGCAAGGGTCAATAGTGAAGAGCGACCTCAAAGGCGGGAATTGACATGTTCTCACCGACGATGTAGAGAGCGGCGCCGCTCGGAGTGAACTCCTTCGTGGGCAGCCTGCGGCCCATGAGGTCCAACAACTGGACCCCTTCGTTCCTCAAGCGAATCGGCTTCGGCTGAGCGCCGCCCGTCGCCCACACGACAGCCACGAGGCGCTCTTTGTCCTCGAACAAATAAGCCCTAACACCGTCTCCCAGCGCCAGTCGCTTGACGAACCGACATGCCGGCGAGAAGACACGAGCCATCACCGCCTGTGCCGCATAAATCTTCCGTGGTTCGCCTCCGTATTCATAGAACACGCCCTCAAGGCTGTCGCTGTTAACACCGGCGCACGTCCCTGCATGATAGAAGACCTTCTCGACGCCGTTGGCGAACATGATGGTCGCCCAGCGGACGGCGTACTCCGCCTGGAGTCGCTCGTTTGGAAGCGGCTGGTCGAAGTCGCTGTGGCGTATAGGAACAACCGAGGGCTCATCGTCGGCATAGTAGCCATATTCCGTCAGCCAGATCGGCTTACGATCTCCATGCTCATCCATTAGCGAGTTGAGGTTTTCGAGAAGAGGCTCAATGAACTCGGGCGGACGAATGCTGGGGTAGTAGTGGATGTCCACGGCATCAATGACGCTGAGGCCGCCCGCCTGGAAGAACTGCTTGAAGTCCTCCATGATCTGTCCCTCCTGCAAATAACCGATGCCCGCAAGGACTTTGCATTGCGGATTCGCGCGGCGGGCCGCCTGAGCAAAGGCTCGCGTGTATTTCGCGTAGGCGGCGCCATCGTAGCCCTGCTTTCGCGGAAGGGCGTAGCTTGTAAAAAGTGGCTCGTTGAAGACCTGAAACCACGTGACACGACCTTTGTAGCGAGCCACGGTGCGTTCCACATAATTCTCGAATTCGCCCATGTCCCTGGGAGCGTAGGCGACGACGGCTCGTCTCTGCTCGTAGCTGTTTCCTTCTCTTGCCTCTGCGGGTGCGCTCGATGACCACGGACTCGACGGAAAGGGCAGCATGCAGAGCACCTTCAACCCGTGGCCCAACGGGCGGTTGATTTGATAGTCGGCCTCCGCGAAGGTAAAACGGCCCTTCTCCGGCTCGACATCTTTCCACTTCAGCGACCAATCTCGGACCCACACCAGCCCTGCCTTTCGACTCAGTTCGAGCAAATGCGGCCAGGGGTAGGCATGATTCACGCCGAAACGCGAGTCGTCGTCCTGGTAGAATGGAATCGCGGCCAAGCGGATCGTCTGGGTGCTCTCCATTTCTCCGTCACGCATCCTGGCATGCAAGCGAAGAAATCCTCGTACTGTCTCCGAGCTTTCAAAAGCTATCTCTTTTTCGATTCTGCCTCGAGCAGGCAGAGACAACTCCAGTTCATTGCGCCACACCTCCGTATCGAAGAAGTCTGTCAAGCACAACGTGAGAAGGGCCCGTCGCCCTTCGGTCGCAGAATTGGCTGCCATCAGAGACAACTTCAACGGCTCTCCCCAACCGAATACGTTCCCCGGCTTGGACGTCTCCACGCCGAATTCGACCTTGTCGCGCGGGATGAAGGTGGAAGGTTGTTCACCTTTCTCGAGTTGCACGGCGTCCAACCAGACAGTCGCGCGTTGCGGAGAATTCGGGTTGTCCTCAGTCCTGCGAATATCGGGTCCGGCGAGCAGGTAACACCATCTTGATGTTGGCGTGAACGTCATGAACTGGCGTTCCCAGTTCTCGCGAGCGAGAATCGCCTTCTCGAAACTGCGTCCATCAAACTGCCGAATGGCAAGACGGGCTGGGGTATTGGGCTCTGCCGCCTTCATGGAAACCGACAGTGTATAGGGACGAGTAGTCTCCACCTCGATAAAACCGATATTTGCCGCGAGGGGAGACCAGATCGGTGTGCGCTGGAGATCGAAATAATCGAAGAAGGACACGGGCTGGGTCTCGGGCGTGAGTTCAATCCGGAGACTGCACTGGCCGTGAAAGGCCTCCTCTCTGTCTATCGTTCCAAAGAGACAATTCATCCGGCCGCCCCAGTGGACTACCCGGTCCCACTCGGCCGAGCCCCAACCCGCTGAGCCGCACTCGAAGCTGGCGTTCGGCGCCAAATTGACGCGGTCATCTGCTGAGATAATCTGCCCGGGGCGACGAGGGGTAGGGCCAGTATCCAGAAACTCGACATCGTCAACCCATAGTGTGCCTGTCGAGTTGAACCAGATTTGAAAGCGACTTTCTTTTGAGCAGTCTCGTGTGGCCTGAAAGAGGAACTCGAATCGCTGCCAATCGAAGGTCGGGGCGAAAGCACCCGCCAGGCCGCATGATTCCCACGTCGTCGTGTCCGACAGTCCAATGGAGACAATGTCGCCGAGGATGTTCTCCCCGCGCGCCCAGAATATCACGCGGTAAGCTGTGCCGCGTCGGACTGACACCCCCAACTGGCAGAGCATGGCGTGCGATGACGGTAATCTTGCCCGGAAGCTGGTGCAGGACAGACGGGCACATCGCCGTCCATCGCGGCCTGCATCCATCGAAAGGGTTTGGGTGACAGACTCTCTGTCTCCGACCCCACTCCACTCGTCCGGAACACCGTCGCCTTCTGCATCGGTTTCGAAGCTGGGATTACGAACCAGATTGGTCTCACACGATACCATCACCGGGAAGATGCATGCCGTCAGGAGAGAGAAGAACCATTTCATCAGGACCTCCTCCAGGCCCGCTTGCGGCCTGGATTGAAAATGGGGCGATACTCGGTTTCATTATAGGTGCAGCCGGTCCTGGTGACAAGCACTCGTGCCTCCACAGACGCTTTGCGGATAGGCGTGGGGTTCCGGTCAATCGTCGCCACAGAGAAAACCGGATGTCCATCAGTCTCGAGAGGAGGACCGAACAATGGCGGAGCGACTCACTCGTCGTGAAATGCTGCGGAAGACTGGCTTGGGCGGGCTCGGCTTCTGGGCGGCATCGGGCTGGGCGCGGTCGTCGGCTTCGCCGTTTTCATCGTGGGGAGAAAGCTGCCGAGCCAAATGCCCGGCTGTTTGCTCCGCGTGTTTCCCCCGGAGGAGAAACCCAGGGAATGAAGGGCCTCCGTCCCGACCCCGATCTGGGGGCGGTTCGGCGGTGCCAAAACGGGCTGTAAGCCCCGTTTGGACAAAGAAACGGAAGTAGGGGCATTCACAAGGGACCGTTTTGGGGGTCCATGCACAGCGCGGTCGCAAAGGGGGTTCCTTTTGGTTCAGAGCCCGGAACCGACCCCTTTCTCATTCGTTCGCGGATGCGGCTACCCGGGCAAGGCATCAATCTTGGCGTTTCCCAATCCGGAAACGCAGGAATTGGGCACGGGCTCCGCTGGGGGGCGGCTGGTATTCCTGCACGAGGCCACTGCCGTAGAGGAGCGGAAGGCCCTTCGGGGCCCACGTTCGGAGGGTTGCCGATTGCTCCACCTGGTAGGTGAATCCGAAGGCCGATTCCCATTTCATGATTAAGGACCCCGCGGCACCGCCCAGCTTCACAACGGGCAAGTGCGGGTCAATGAACATCGGCGTGGAAATCGTTGAGGCGCCCAATTCGTCGGTAATCCTGGCAAGAATGGCGACGGGACCGGGGATGTCTCCAACCATGGTCAAGGTCTTCGTCGTGGTCGGAGCAGTGTCAAAGACACCGTCTCCGTCCACATCCCATTCGACCCGCAAGGTCGCTGAGGACTGATTCGGGTCCGTGGAATCGGACGCGTCCAGCACAGAAGATTCACCCACTGACATCAGAGGCGGGGCGACTTTCACGAAGGGTCTGGGCGCGGAATTCGATTTTGCGGACGCCGTGATCGAGACTTCCTGGCTTGTCCTGTTTCCTTCTGCGTCAAAGACTACCACCGCGTAATTCTTCGCAACACCCGGGTCGAAGTACTCGGTGGCGAACTCCCGTGCCGCATTTTTGCCGGACAGAATCATCTCGCCGACTACATCGCCCTCCCAGACCAGCATCGCCCCGGCTAATCCGCTTCCGTCGAACGCGCTGAACTGGATCGGCAGGAATCCGCCCGCCAGCGACACAGTCCCTTGAGTGGAAACGGAGAGAGTGGGCCGGATTGCATCTTTTCTGCCCTCATTCAAATACCGGCTCCTCCCTAAGACCAGGGCCGCGACGTGGGACAACCGCGTGAAATCGCTCGAATAACGCCCGGGGTGGGTGCAGCCACGAAAGCCCCGGAGCCCATTCCCCATGAGGTTTCCGTGGAAGTTGTTGTCGTTTCGGAAATCGTGGGGCAGACCGAGTGCGTGCCCCAGTTCGTGCATTCCTGCTCCCAGCAGAGAGGAGTGGACCGAGCTAAAGGTTGTCCCCTCAAACCATTGAAAGGAAATGTCCTCCTGAAGAGGATACGGCCCGATCTCAGGCAAGACGGTGCCGTGGTACGGGCGGTCATCCGTGCTGAACTCGGGCCTCAGGATGGCAAGCGCGTCGCCCCCAAGCATCGCCACACCCGGGTCATCGCCCGACCCCCAACTGGCGCCAAGCGCGACCCCTCCCACGACATCACCATCAGGACTCTGCACATGCGCTTCGACGAATAGCAGCCACACCTCGCCCGGGTTCCAGAGCGCCACCCCCGCACTCGAGACCGCGCTGAGTGTGTGTCCCCAAATGTCTTCACGAATATAACCATCCGTTTCCGAAACGCGAATGAGGTGCACCGTCGGCGTTAGGCCATCGGGTTCCGTCTCATAGACAAATGTTCTTGGCCCCTCCCCGTGATGCTGCATCTGGTCACCCAGCCAGTTCTGGTATGTAGTAATGACGTATCGGATTGTGGCGACGCCCTGAGGCTGCTCCGACCGGTTGCTGGGAATCACATACCCGACCCGCACATAGGGACGAGTCATGAGGGGTTCCCCCTTGACCATGAAGAAACTTCGAGAACCCGCAAGTGCTGGCGTCGCGATGTCCTCAACAATCCTCGGGTCCGATATTGGATAAGGATTCAGAAACCGTGGTCGCTGGATATCCTCTCCGTTCGCCAGAGGAGAAAGAATGACAGCTATCGCCAATGCTAAGGTCTTTGCGTTCATCCGAGTGAACCCATTGTCCTGTATTTCAGCCTCTCGCCCGGCCTGGGTCGCACGGTTCTTCAGGTCGGTCCTCAGGGAACAGCCCTCGCGGCAGATTCTGCCCCCAAAGCGTTGTCCCTCGCGACGCCCCAAGTGAGCTTGGTGCTCCGCTCCGTAAATGCGGTGACGTATTGTTGGACACGGTCACAGGATAAAAGGGTGTCGGGTCGGTGCCTTCGTGTGACCGGAAGTCGTCGTGCCTTCCCCTCGTAATCGCAAAATCTTGTTTATCCTGTTCGTCCGTCGAGAAACAACCGGTCAGTCGTGCATACGTCGTCGTAATTGTGAAACTGCGCACTTAAGCGCGCTGTCCGGGAATTGGAATGACGCCCTCCTTCGGGATTTCCACGTTGCCGGTCTCGAAGTCTTCGGCCGTTGGCTTCAGCGTGAGGTTGTAGAACTCAGGCTTTTTGTTCGGGTCAACCATAATCTCGTCCCACAAGACCTGCTGACCGGTGTACGCCGACATCCTTCCCATGACCGCCGCTGCGGTGGATTCCGCAACAGCCCTCGCCTGGTCGAGCGGCTGCCGTTTCGACACGTGGTAAAGCGTGTCCACCTGTTCCTGCACGGAGTCGTCAGGGGCTTGCGGCAGATCGGCGGGAATCGGCGATGCCTTTGGCTTCGGGCCGTTAGAGCCGGAAGTTCGGCCCTTCTCATAGACGAAGTCATGCCCGGTCCAGTTCCAACATCCATCAACCTGGCGGCACATGCTGTGGATGTGGACGCTTTCGCCGTAGTCGAAGTCAACACTGAACAAATCGCACATGTCGCCAGCAGGACGACGGGCACGCCCCGCAAAGCCGACCGCGCTGACTGGCGGGCGGCCTACGAACCAATTGGCGATGTCAATGTTGTGGACGTGCTGTTCGACGATGTGATCGCCCGACAATGCGATCCAGTTCTGCCAGGACCGGACCAGGTCCGCCGGTTGCTTGGGGTTGATGGGTTCCCGCCAGAACATGTGCCCGATGCAGAACGCAATACGGCCGCCGTACAGCCGTCCCAGCGCCTTTTCGACAACCACCGCCTGGTGGGTATTGATAAAGCTCCAGTTGTGACGCATCTCGGTGCCGGAGGTAATCACCAGACCCTTCTTCTTTGCCAGTTCCCCGGCGGCGATCACCCGGCGGCAGCCCGGTGGGTCCACGGCCACCGGCTTCTCAATGAAGGCATGCTTGCCGGCCCGGATGCAGGCCTCTAAGTGCAGCGGCCGGAACAGCGGCGCCGTCGCCATCAGCACGATTTCCACATCGGTCTCGAGGAGCTTCCGGTAGCAATCCGCCCCGCCGAAACACCGTCCCGGCGGCAAGTTGTACCGCCTGCCGGTCCGCTGGGCCCGGTCCTGGAAGTAGTCGGCCGTTCCGACCACCTCCACATTCAATCCGAGGAGCTTGCCCGCCTGAACGCTGTCGGCCAGAGCTTGGCTGCCACGTCCCCCGCATCCGATTAAACCGACCTTGAACGTCTTCCCCTGCCCTTTTGCCGTAGCTCCGAGGATCAGGGGCCCTCCCAAAGCAACCCCTACGGTTCCCAAGAACTGTCGCCTGGAGAAACAACAATTGCCCTTCTTCATCTTTCAGTCTCCTTCCCGGTTGGGTTGAATGCTCGGCCGTTTTCCTGCTTTTCAGCGATTCAGTTGATAGTATCTCATACTGAGTGACGAGAAGCCAAATGCAATGGCAAATCCCCGGTACGGGCTCACCCACGGGTCGCGACAATCATCGGCAGTTGCGGGGTACCCGGGACACGGATGAGACCGCAAGGCGCGCCGAGACCGCGGAGAGGCAGAACCACCTTGTCTGCGCCCTCTCCGGAGCCGTTAGGGGGAGCCGGAAGGTCTCTCGGAAAGCCGCGAAGGACCCAAAGCGGGACACGGAATCAATTCTTGCCCCGCCATGGGCGGGGTTGGCGAAAGGACACCAAATCCGCCTTCTGCCGTGAGACAGGTGTTACCCAGCCAAGATTTTCATGGTCTGCGGGTGAGCGAAGTCCATGAGCGACTCCGGCGAGTCCCCCGGAAAGCGAGGAGTCACAGCCCCCAGTTCGACGGAGGTCCGGCCGAACGGGCAAAAATGGGGGATATTGACGAGCGGCATTGATAACTGGCAAATGCGCGCGATGGCCTACTATGCGTGTGCGCCCTTCTGGCAAGGCCGGGAACGGTGGACACCACACCTACGGTCAGGATATATCCCCGCTTCTTTCACGGGTTCGCAAGAAGGCGGTAAAAGCGGCGGCGGGCGAGGGACGGTGAGCCGCCAGTCTTTGAGCCGTCGTCAATCCAGGCGGTGTTTTGGCCAGTCGCTGAAGGGATGTTGGCATCGGCGAGATGCCAGGTGAGGAGGTCGTCGGAGTAGTAGATGGAATACGTTCCGTCGAAGGCGGAGTCCCAGGCCAGGGTAGTTTCGCCCGCTGCCGGTCCCGACGTGACGTGTACACGCGGTACGCTCGTGGCCGCAGTGCTGTAAAAGACCGTATAAGTGCTGGTTTCGCCCAGCGAGACAGTGTGCGTCTCTGCACCTCCGTCGCTCCAATGGTCGAAGGTGTAGCGGTATGTGTCGGTCCCGATCTGCGGGGTGACAGCTCTCAACGTGTGGGTTGAGCCTTTCTGCCAGGTGAACGTCTGACTCTCCGTGTAGCGCGTGCCGTCCACCTCCACCTTCAACCCCTTCCCACTTGGAGAAATCCCGACCGTAACGCTTACTGTGGTTGACTCGCCAAGATAATAGACCGTATAGGTCTCGTCTTGCTGAGGGGTGACGGTGTGGGTCTCTGCGCCTCCATCGCTCCAATGGTCGAAGGTGTAGCGGTATGTGTCGGTCCCGATCTGCGGGGTGA
>CAZFAP010000133.1:0-1376 GCA_964516325.1 uncultured Verrucomicrobiota bacterium | reverse complement strand
TGCCAGGTGAACGTCTGACTCTCCGTGTAGCGCGTGCCGTCCACCTCCACCTTCAGCCCTTTCCCGGTCGGAGAAATCGCGACCGTAACGCTCACTGTCGTTGACTCGCCAAGGTAATAAACCGTGTAGGTCTCGTCTTGCTGAGGGGTGACGGTGTGGGTCTCCGCGCCTCCATCGCTCCAATGGTCGAAGATGTAGCGATACGTGTCGGTCCCGATCTGAGGGGTGACTGCCTTCAGGGTATAGGTTGACCCTTGCTCCCAGATGAAGGTCTCGCCTTCGGTATAGCGCATGCCAGCAACCTCCACCTGCAAGCCCTTCCCCTGGGGGAAGACCGCCACGGTCACAGTTACGGTCGAAGCACTCCCCGAAACCGGCGCCCAAATACAGATGAGTGTCGCAACGGTAGCGACAAGGAGGATTTTGTTCATATCCGCGGCCTCGTTAAGTGGAAAGTGCACCTTGCTGTTTTTGCTGCTTCGCTGCTGACTAATCGCCGTTTCGAATCCCCGCGACGTGGCGGAGGGAGACGTCGGGGACACTGCGGGAGCAAGACTTGTACCAGAATCGCTCGCCACAGGCATGTTCGCCGTGAGGCGGGCTCTCACCTCCTGGACGCCGTGACGGGTTTCAACCGGAACACCGGCTTGCTGACCGCAAACTGGCGCCTCTGTGACGGGGAATAAGGGGACCTGGGGATTTCATCAAGGAACAAGGATTGGGTTTGCAGAACGGTCTTGCGGTCACACTTCAGTTGGAAAAAGGACGTACTGCCGGGGATTGGATGCTGCTCCGTCTCGTGCGGTGGACAAATTTGTCCCCCTTGCTCAGGGCATGTGTTGACACCCGCAGGCGACGCTTGTTCCCCTGGAGCCGGGTACGGGCCCGTGGGGTGCGGCATTTCGCAAAGAGCTACTCTGGGCCAAGGCTGTCGAGGTTAGCGACACGGGCCGGGATATCCACATGGCGTTGAACGACCTGCCAGAAAAATGCAGGCCTGATACCGTATGCCTCAGCGTACCGCTTGTTGAATTCAGTGCGGACGAGAATCAGAGCCACGGCTTTGACAAGTACGAGGAAATAGAAATCAAGGACCACAATACTCCGCCGGGAGGCGACCCCGTGAGGGACAGACCCGGCCCCGCCATGGACTTCATCTCCGCGAGGGCACGGGGAGCGACGGACGAGCAGTCCACAAGGGTAACAGTCGCCGTCCAGGGGGCGGACTTCAGGCATGTATACTTCGTCAGCACCGACCCGCTGGTGTTCACGACAGAGAGGTTGCATCCGCACTGGGATTCGGACAGCCTCGGCATTAAGACGGAAGTTCACGCCAACGCAAGGGAGACGCGATGGGGATGGACGGGGCGTAATTC
>CAZFAP010000132.1:0-13698 GCA_964516325.1 uncultured Verrucomicrobiota bacterium | reverse complement strand
TTCCTGGTCCCATTTAATGCCGTATCGCATCCAACTGCGGGCCCCATTCAGGGCACGCACAAGGCGCCTCAGCAAACGAGGTTCCTTCTCCCTGTGAACCTCATACAGTTCATTGGGGAGCACGGCGACCAACACATCATCTGGGTCAATGTGCCTTTCCCACGAATACCTGGGCCACAGAAGACGGTCGGCTAACAGGATGATACCCACGATGATCAATAGACGGACCAACCGTGGAATTCTCTGAAGGGGCCTTCTGTGCATGAGGATATTCTCAACTCCCATGTGTCCCGGTGAGTTCTCGCGCCACTGTCGGTCTTCCCGCATATCTCTATTGTATGCATTATGAAGTGGAGGACAAAGCCTGCCACTTCAATCACACCTGAAAAACCTGCACAGACCGGGTGGCCGAAAGCGCCTTTATCTTCAGCAACGGTTTGGCAAAAAGAATCGTCGCCATTGTGCCGGGAAGATTCAAGAGATAAATCGGCGATGGCCTTGCACAGAGTCCCTCAGCGAACTTGTCCGCGGACCGAGGTGTCTATTCGGTTTCACAGACGCGGTAGAAGCGATGGGAGACCTCGGAGGGCGGGGGGACCGGACAGAACTGACAACAGTCCCGGACGAGCACATACGACGCGGCTGCCTGGCTGGATGCCGTGGAAAGCCTGCACGTAGGCTATGGTCGTGTTCAGACCGCTGCCCCACAGGGAAGGGTTCACGTGGTCATACCATGGGTCGTCTGTGAGGTCATGAATGACCTTGCCATCCCAGTAGGATATCTGAGCCCGCCGGCGCCCCAAGAAGAGAGCGGAGTACCCTTCCCAGGCGATGGTCCCGTCGAAAAGCGAGGGGTTCTTGTCGTCGTAATCGTTGTCGGTGACTTGGAGGACTTGCCCGGACTCGGTGTCGTACAGAAAAATCTCCGTGTCGTTGCGTCGGACGCATGGTAAGCGATTTTGTTCTTGAAGAGACATGGCGCTTCCCCGGGGCCGACGAGGACCGGCCGCGGCAGAGGTCCCGGGTGTCCTGCCGGCGGCACAGAGAGATACACAATGTTCCCGATTGATTCCGGAGAGGTTGTGCCGGAACACCACGCGATGACATTTGCGTATAGCGAAGGATGGGTATCGTGCGCATCGTTGTCGGTGATCCGCCGGGTCGTTGCCCCGTCCCAGAAGTATATCTCCCAGTCGTCCGTCCAGTCTGGGGCACTGCGGCTCTGCCACGCGACCTTTCCCTCGTGGAGGGAAGGCACCACATGTTGAGAGGCCTGGTCACAGGTGATGCGTTTCAAGCCCTGGTCATCGAGGTAGAACATCTCGCTGTAGATGTAGTGAGGATCGGTCGGGCCCGCATCCGGCGGCCAGACGGCGGCGAGGGGAAAGGCGACCTGCGTGCCCCAGGCGGAGGGCTCCCAGACTCCAGTCCAGCTCCAGTCTGGCGGATAGGGCGTGAGGTACGACACGCCCTTTCTGTCCCAAAGGGCGATCGCGTTGCCCGCGAAATACCAGCTCCGGCTCACCATGGGGTTATCGGCGAGCCAAACAACCCCCTGTGCCTGCACTGAGGCGGCGCGGTCGAAGCGAGTGGCGGGAAACCTCGGCTGGTCAGACAGGAGGCCGGAGAGGTTTGTTAAATGCCATCCCCGGGGCTTTCTCTCGAACGACGCGCTTGCGGCGGGACCGCCTACCACACCTGCGAGGTAGATAGCTACTGCGATAAGTGTGTGGAATAGGGTCCCTCTCGTGGCGGGCATCGTGGTCACGTCTGTTTCCTCCTGATTGGAGGCGGCCTCTTGGCTTCCTTTACTCTCCCTACTGTGAGAAAGCATACTGCAAATCCCCAATGGGCAGGACAATTTCTTCCCACAAGGCGAGCGGCATGTGAAGAAGAAAAATCTTCTTCGGGTAATCCCTCGCTCACGACTGGACAGCGTCGCAAAAGGCCGAGCCGCCAGGGCCATTCAAGCCGTCCGCCGCTTCTTATCTGCGTCTATCGCGTGCATCTGCGGTTGCGCCCCTCTCCGTGACGTGCCTGCCCGGGCGGGAGTCTCCCGCCCATAACTGAGGGATTACTGCCCCAGGTAACCCCTCAGTTTTTGGGGGACTCGCCGGAGAGAGCGCGGAGGACACAGAGGACTCCTGTTTGTGGCATCCCGCCGTTGGCGGGACAGGGGAAGAACCATGGGCAAGATGCCCATGCCACCCCTTTTTCAACAGGAGGCGCCGTGCCCGCGATGTCCCCGCCGATGTCCGCGTGATTGCACCCCCGTGCGAGCCGTCCCGGGACTCCCAATGACCTTCGCGAGCCACAACAGACGGGATACCTTCTTCGGCTTTGTTGCCCCCTGCGGTGACGACCCGCGGTGGACATCCGCGACGGGAGAGCGTTTATTCTTGAAAGGAATCACTGCGAATTTGACGGAATCGGCGTGCTTTTGTATAGTTCGGTCGTTGCTGAGAGCGCAGAAGCTCGTCGTGAAGGGAGTTGGGTCTGACGGACACATGGATTTCATTAGAGAAGAGTTGCAGAGGCTGAAGAAGGAAGGGTTGCTGCGCGACATGCGCACGCTGGAGAGCGGGCAGGGGAGAGTTGTGACCATTGCCGGGAGGCAGTATCTTTCGTTCTGCTCGACGAATTATCTTGGTTTGGACAATCATCCGAAGGTGAAGGAGGCTGCAAAGAGGGCGATTGAGAAATACGGATGGGGGGCGGGAGCGTCGAGGTTGATTTCGGGGACGACTCGGCTTCACCGGGAGCTCGAAGAGAGGATCGCCCAGTTTCACGGGACGGAAAGCAGCATAAGTTTCGCGACGGGCTACATGGCGAACTTGGGGACAATCGCGGCGCTGGTTGGAGCGGACGACGCGGTCATCATTGATCGGCTGAATCATGCCAGCATCATAGACGGATGTCGGCTTTCGGGGGCGAAGATGCTCGTCTATCGGCACGCCGACGCCAGCTCCCTCGAGAACGTTCTTTCGGGTGCGCACGGATTCAATCGGCGACTCATTGTGACTGACACGGTTTTTAGCATGGATGGAGACCTCTGCCCGCTGCCGGACATCGTGACGCTGGCGAAGCGGTACGACGCGATGGTGATGGTTGACGAGGCGCATGCGGTCGGGGTGATGGGCGAGAGAGGGCGCGGGCTGATCGAGTATCACGGTCTGGAGGGGCAAGTGGACGTGATCATGGGGCCGCTGAGCAAAGCCCTCGGCGGCATTGGAGGATATATCGCAGGCTCGGAGGAATTGATCACGTACCTTCAGAACAGATGCCGGAGCTTTATCTACACCACGGCGCCGCCGCCCGCCGCTTGCGCCGCCGCCATCGAAGCGTTTAACCTCATCGAAAATGAGCCGGAAAGGCGACAACGGCTCTGGGAGAACGTGAAATATCTCAAGCAGGGCATCGCAGCGCTGAAGCTGGAGACGACGAATTCAGCGAGTCAGATCATCGGCGTCATTCTCGGCGAGGAGGCGAAGGCGATGGCGATGGCGAAAAAGCTTTTCAGAAACAACGTACTCATCCCGGCGATTCGTCCTCCGACGGTGCCGAAAGGGACGAGCCGCCTCCGAATCACCCTGATGTCCGAGCACCAGAGGGAGGACCTCGACCGCCTCCTCAGCCTGTTGTAGCCTTCTGCTCCGCCTTCTCGGCGTTCTCTGCCCACTCGGCGGCGCGCCCTCGGGTTATCGCGCGGGCTACTTCTGTTTCCACTGCCATTTGCCGCCGACGAGAACCTCGATCCACTCTCCGGGGCTTGCCTTGTCCCGCCACCCTTGAGCGTACGCCGCCGTAACCTGAGCAAGGCTGGCACGGTCAATTCGGGCTTGAGTCTGGTAAAGGAGCCGCCTGTCGGCGTTCTCCGCGTTGATTATCGCCCGGACAGCGTTCGCGTAGTTGCGGTCGGACATTTTCGAGGAAGGTCGCTCTTGGACGAGGCCGCTGCGATTTTCGCCGATGCTCCCATCGGCTTTATATCTCTTGAGGGTGGGGAATCTGCTGCGCATCGAGTTGAGCAGACGCTGGAGCTGCTGTTGGTCGGGGACGGTCTCGGCGTACGCCTCCCCAATTCCCAGGAGGCGGAGGAACACGGAACCCGCTCCACCTTCCTTTTGGTCAGCGGGCGGCGGCGCCTCCTCCTTTGGCTTCTCTTCGGCGGGCGTTTCCGGTTTGGCTTCTTCCGGAGCTGAGCCGCCCGTTACGTAGTCAATGTTCTTGACGGCGTGCTGGTAGATATGCAGCTCGACCTTCACTTCGATCCGGATTGGCTCTTTTGGCGCGTTGATGTTGATGTCCGCCTGCGGTCGGCACGAAGATAGAAGCAGCCCCGTGGCCGCGATGGAGAGAGCGAGGAAGCACATCACCTTGTGCATTGTTGTCTCCTTATCAACAGAGGTTCATTCGCTTTGCGGATTTGCCTGCGTGAATTATAGCATTGGGAAGCCAGACTGTCTGTGGTATTTAAGCGTTCCGGGGACGCAGCGTATCAAAGGGCTGCGCCCGCGCCGGTCTCCTCCTTCATGAACGTTACCGGCACTATGATTTTTATGTCAAGCGGCGGTCTCCGACCCGTGAATTCCTCCTTTTCGACGAGATGAAACTCGATGTCAGGCCCAACTCCAGCCTCCGGGCGGGGTTCGAGGGGCGGATACATGATTTTCGCTGTTACCACCCTGTATCGGAACTCCTTCAGGGCTTCGACGATGGTGTTCCATTCGCTGGCGCTGCGTCCCGCCCGCAAGGATAGGAGAGCGGCTTTGCCCCCGGGCAGGGAACCGAGCAGGTCTTCCACATCCTCGATTCGGATGATGCCCCCCGGGGGAATCGTCGAGAATTCTCCTTTCGCTTCGTCCCACTTTCCTCCCTTGCCCGAGAAGGCGATGTCGCCTTCCGCGAGTCCGTCCATGAAGAATTGGTCCCTCTTCACCCCGAGTCCTTTCATTAACCTCTCCAGGTCTAAGTCCTGGACGTGCAACTGCCCTCCGTACGTGAGGACTTGCTTCTCCAGAGATGCGGTCACTTCTCCTGTAACCTCGCCGTCGTAGGCTTCACAGGAGCTGACGGACAACTTCAAGCCGCTGCCTTCCGAAACGACGGTAGCCGAAACACCGGAAACCGTCCATTGGGGACCGGAGGTTCCGTCGGGCGCCGTCTTCTCGCCGTAGCCGATTCTAACAGCCGTAAGATTGCCTCCCGAAGGATAGCTGTCCGTGGGCCGGATTCCAACAGTTTGGACGTCGGGCGTGGCAGAATATTCGAACGGGGCGGTCATTTCCAGGCCGATGACTTCCAGGGGCTTGGTGAGTGAAACAGTGCCTCTCGGCACCCTCGAGAACAATTCCCCCGTAATCTTCACTGGGTCGTTTTCGGTTATTGCACAGGCAAACTGAACCCTGCCGCTGACTTCCCCCAGAACAGAGTAGTCCCCGATTCCAAGTCGGTGGAAGACTTCCTGAAGGTCCGCATCCTGGACATTCAGCTCGCCTTGGAGGTCGAGGGTATCGCCGCCAAATCTGCCGGAGGCTTGCAGATTCGCGTCTCCGCCGTGAGAGCGAAAGAACGCGTTCAGTGACTTGATGACCTCGTTCTCCACTTCGGACGAGGCGAGGACATCCGAGGCCAGTTCTTCGTCGTCGTACGTGACCCGTGTCGCGACGAGGGTTGCCCTCGCGGGCTGCCCTTCCTCAGACCCAAGACGGACTTTCGCTTCGTCTTTGATGAGCGAGAACTGAATCGGGACATCCGCTCGAATTCCCTCGACGACGAGGGGCTTCGGAATCGGCGCGCTGGCGCGGCCTCGCCTCACAGAAGCGTTGCCTGAGACACGCAGCTTTTCATTCTCGCGGGAACTGTAATGCACACGCACGTCAGCCCCAGCCTTGCCTTCGACCTCGTAACTGTCAAGCTCCGGGATACATTCTTTGAGAGAAGGAGGGAGGCTCTCAAAAGCGTCCTTCAGGTCAATGCCCCGGGCGTTCACGTCGCCCTCCAGCTCCAGGGCTTCGCCACGAGCACTCCCGGACAACCTGGCGTCCACCGTCCCGCCGTAGGAATGAAGGAACACGTTCAGTAACTCAATCGCCTCGTTCCTGATCCCAAGCGACGCCGAGAGGTCGGAGGCGACGGGCTGTTTGTCGTACATGACGCGATCCGCCACGATCCGGGCGCCTGTGAGCAACTCCTCGCCGGCGCCGACGATGAAGAAGGTCTGCCCGTCCAAAATGGAGAAGTGAAACGGCAAATCCGCGCGGACTCCTTCGACCTGAACAGGCTCGGGAACGGGGACACTCGCATACCCTTCTCTAACCGTGACTTTCCCGAAAAGAGATAAGCTTTCCCGCTTCGCGGACGTGTAATGGGCTTCAACCTGCATTCTCGCCTTGCCCTCAAATTGGTAACGACTGATTTCGGGGAACGATTCTTTTAAACGTGGGACGAGCTCGGCGAGCGAAAACGGCTCGACGTTCAATACCGCTTTCGTCTCGAAACCTCCCTCTGCAAGAGAAAGCTGCCCACGAAAATCCGATTGGACAAAATCCGCGAGATGGAGTCCGCCCTTCGTGATGTCGAGTCGTTTGCCGTCCGCCTTTCTGTCTATGAGAACGGACAAGCCGCCGCCCAAGTCGCGGAGTTGAAACGGTGGGAACCGAAGCGAGGCGAGTTGCAGGCGAAGCGATAGGTCCGTGTCGTTCAGAACAGTTCCGCTTGATGAGCTATCAGCAAGCGCATCGAGAGTGCAGTCGAGATAGAAGTCCGGAGTGTTGACGACTATCCTCGAGTCTTTCAGAGAGATTTTCCCAATCCGGGGTCCGTCCGGAAGCGTCTCGAGGCGCTTGGCTCGTCCGGCAGGCTTCGCAAGGGAGGAAACGGCTGCCTGAAACCCGGGACGAAGGTTGACCCTTGCTCCCGCAAGGTCTATTCTCTTGAGGACAAGCCCCTTAAATGGATGCAAACGGAATCGGACATCCGCTTTTGGAAGCTTGATAGCCGAAGCACTCCCAGCGCTCCCCGTTTCCAACTTCAGACCCGTCACTCGGAGGTGGGAGAGCGACTTCAAGGATACGCTTTGGACCGAGACACGCAGCCCGGGAAGGCTGGCTCGGAGGCTGCTCAAAGCAATTCTCTTCAGATTAGCCACAACGAGGCATAGCCCGATGCCCACGACGAGCACGAGCGCGAGGACCGCAAAAAGCAGCCGTCTGCGCCAGCGCCTTTTTCTCTGGCGAGGGGCTGCCGTGGGCTTCTCTTCTGTCGTCTCTACGTTCATTTTAGACGCCTGATGACTATCGGAATTGAGCCGGTGAGCTCTTCGACCCGGCGCCGTTGACCGCCTCCCTGTCTAAATCGCATGACAAGGCGCTCTCTCCTCGGAGAAACTATATCGCAACGTCCACGCCAGAACAAAAGCCAATTTCTCGTCTCACCTTGCCTCTTGAGCCCGTCGGAAAGGATGTGTGCGACTGTATTTCAGTGGGCGGTTGGGCCGTGTCCCCCGAGTCTTGGGTCTGTGCTCCGTGACCGAAGGTCCTGACGGCTGGGACGAGCAGGTCAAACTGGCGCTCGGCCTCTGCCAGCTTCAGTGGCGCCGCAGGCGCCACTGAAGCTGGTGGCAAGCCAAAGACCGGTCCCGTTCCCAAGCCCCGCCTTCGGCGGGGGCTTCTCGACCAAAGGATTCATCCATCCGCCCACCAGAATAGAGCCACACCCGAAAGGAGACGTGGCGTGAAGCCCGCACTTCTGCTATAAATAGTTGGGCGTCCCCAAGGAAACTTGGTTGCCACGCCAGCCAGCTCAGTCAGGTAAGGGAGACGGGGCGGCGGCGTCCCATCTGCCAAACGTGATAGAGGCTTCCATTATGTTCAGATATTTGACCGCGGGTGAATCGCACGGGAAGTGCCTGGTCGGGATAGTCGAAGGGCTTCCGGCGGGTTTGCAGGTGGATGTCAAGTACATCAATGCGCAACTCAGAAGACGCCAGGCGGGCTACGGACGCGGGGAAAGAATGTCCATTGAGGAAGACAAAGCGGAGATTCTTTCCGGGCTGCGAAAAGGAGTGACGATAGGAAGTCCGGTCTCGTTTATCATCCGAAACAAAGATTTTTCCCTTGACAGGCTTCCGAAGGTAACGGCGCCTCGTCCGGGGCACGCCGACCTGGCTGGCGCGCTGAAGTTCGGCACGCACGATGCCCGCGACATTCTCGAAAGGTCCAGCGCCCGGGAGACCGCGGCTCGCGTCGCGGCGGGGGCTTTTGCGCAGCTATTCCTGAGAGAATGTGGCATCCGGTTGATTAGCCACACGGTTGCCCTCGGCGGCATTGAGGCTGCGACAGTAGGGCTTTCATCGGAGGAGATCGAGGCAAGAACTTCGAGTTCGCAGTTGAATTGCGCCGACCCGGAATCTGAGAAAAAGATGATAGCCGCCATTGACGAGGCTCGCGAAAAGGGGGACACGCTGGGCGGCGTCTTTGAGGTGGTCGTCGTAAATGTCCCCCCAGGGCTCGGAAGCCACATTCAGTGGGACAGAAGGCTCGACGCTCGGCTCGCCTATGCCCTGATGAGCGTCCAGGCGGTCAAAGGCGTCGAAATCGGGATGGGATTTGAGGTGGCACGGAGGCGAGGCTCGGAAGCTCACGACGAGATTCTTTACGATGCTGGACGACAGGGGCTGAAATTCTACCGCAAGACGAATAACGCCGGAGGAATCGAAGGTGGGATTTCCAACGGCGAGAGTATCGTTCTGAGGGCGGCTGCGAAGCCGATACCGACTCTCGGACAGCCTCTTGCGTCCGTGGACCTGGTCTCGAAGGCGGAAGTGAAAGCCGCAAGAGAACGGGCGGACGTGACGGTTGTCCCCGCGGCTGGTGTCATTGGGGAGGCAGTTGTCGCTCTGGAAATCGCCTCGGCCTTCCTCGATAAGTTCGGCGGAGATAGCGTCGCCGAGGTCAAACGCAACTTCCACACCTACATGGAGCGAATCGAGCGGTTCTGACTGAACGCGAGGGCCAATTGCTCTGGTGGGGCAAGAGACGTGAGGTGGGACGATGCTTACGAAATTGATTGTCAGCAACTTCAAGAGGTTCCGGAACGTCGAGCTTGAGCTCGGAAGCCCGGTCCTTCTTATTGGGCCGAACAATTCCGGCAAAACGACGGCTCTCCAGGCGCTCGCGCTCTGGGATGTCGGCCTCAAGCGGTGGAACGAAAAGCGAAAGGGCCAGAAGGTACCCGAGAAACGACCGGGGGTGACGATTAACCGTCGCGACCTGGTATCGCTGCCCGTTCCCAATGCCAACCTCTTGTGGCGAGACCTTCATGTGAGGGATGTCCAGAAAACGGATGGGAAGCTTGTAACGAAGAACGTACGGATTGACATCATCGTGGAGGGCGTCACCGGAGGTACGGCTTGGAGGTGCGGTCTGGAGTTTTACTATGCGAACGAGGAATCATTCTATTGCCGCCCACTGCGCCAAACGGAGAGCAAAGACCCGCCCCGGCCGCCTATTCCGTCTGAGGCTGAAGGCGTGCAGGTTGCATTTCTTCCTCCGATGTCCGGGTTAGCGGTAAACGAGTCGCGACTCGACCCGGGCGCCGTCAACGTCCGCATCGGGGAGGGGCGAACCGCGGAGGTGCTCCGAAACCTCTGCTACCGAATTTTTGAGTCCGACAAAGGACACCGGCAATCCGACAAGAGCCGTTGGCAACAGGTGGTCGAACATATCAAGTCGCTGTTTGGCTCAGAGCTTCACGAGCCCGAATACACCGCGGAGCGCGGAGAGGTTGTGATGAGCTACACGGAGAGGGGCAGGCGTCTCGACCTCTCTTGTTCTGGGAGGGGCTTGCAGCAGACACTCTTGCTCCTGGCCTACATGTACGGAAACCCGGGGGCCGTGCTGCTGCTCGACGAGCCGGACGCCCATCTTGAAATCCTGAGGCAACGCCAGGTGTACCAGCTTTTGACGGATGTGGCGACTGAAAACGGAAACCAGATCATCGCGGCAAGCCATTCGGAGGTCCTCCTGAACGAAGCCGCCGGGCGCGACGTGGTGATCGCGTTTGTGGGGGAGCCTCACCGGATCGATGATCGGGGCAGCCAGGTGCACAAGGCACCGAGGGAAATCGGGTTCGAGGATTATTACCAAGCCGAGCAGATGGGGTGGGTCCTGTACCTCGAGGGTTCGACTGACCTTGCTATCCTGCGGTCGTTCGCTAAGACCCTCAAGCACGAAGACGCGATGAGGGCTCTGGAGCGACCCTTCGTGCATTATACTGGGAAGGAACCGAATGAGGTGGTGAGGCATTTCTTTGGACTTCAGGAGGCAGTCCCGGATCTGCTTGGAATTGCGGTCTTCGACCGCCTTGATCGGGCACTCCCCGCGAACTCAGGCGCTCGGGCGCTGATGTGGAGCCGCAGGGAGATCGAGAACTATCTCTGCTACCCCGAAACACTGCAGGGCTACGCCATCGCTACGACGCAAGTCCCTGGGACTGACGACTTGTTTGGGCGATCGGAGGCTGCTAAGCAAGTCGAGGCGATGCGGTCTGCCATACGGGAGGTGGAGGGCGCTCTCCTGACCCTCGGCAAAGGATCACCCTGGGACTCGAACACCAAGGTGAGCGACGACTTCCTTTCACCGGTTTTTGAGAAGTACTTTAAGAAGCTGGGGCTTTCGAACCTTATGGCAAAGAAGAACTTTCACGAACTCGCGCGCTTTGTCCCGGAGGCAAAAATTGATCCAGAGGTCAAGCAGGTGTTGGACGCGATCATGGAAGTCGCCCGGGGCGCCCGTCCCAGCCACGAATTGTCTTCGCAAGACGAAAAAAAAGGGAACGGACGAGCCTCCAGTAGCGTCTATCATTCTGCGAGAGAGCGCCTTGCCGGGACCGCACGCGGCGCTGACATAGGCGAAGAGTTATGCAGCAGTCTGCGAAGCGAATAGACGCAGACCGTGGGCCGGACAAATGGGCTAACCGAGTTAACCGTCTGGCTCAGGGACATAGCGGCTTCGTGAGAGACGAGTTCACTGTCTGAGGTTGGTTCCGGTGGAGTAACTACATGAACACGTTTGTTCTGCCGATCGTCATTGAGAAGGACGAAGACGGGTACTTCGCGTTCTGCCCTGTGCTCCAGGGCTGCTACACGTAGGGCGATTCATACGAAGAGGTCGTTGCGAATATTCAGGACGCGATCCGCCTTCACATCCAGGACCATGCGGAGCAGGGCGAGCCTCTCCCGGCACCCCAGGTAGTCAGTCTCGCAATCGTGAAGGTGAAGGTGTGAATCATCGTACATTGGTGGCTCTGGCCAAAACGGAGGAAGGATTTCATGAAGAGAAATAAGCTGTTGTGGGTGATAGGTGTTTTAGTGGCGGCAAATTTTGTCGTCGGAAGCCGCGCGTTGAAGATGTTTGCGGAGAACGAGAGCGAGGGTCTGGCGAAGTTAGACCTGATTCCTCAGGCGATGTCCATCATTCAGAACAATTATGTGGACACGGTGGCGACGGAGAAGCTGGTTCACGGCGCCTTGAAGGGGATGCTGGATTCTCTGGACATTCACAGCCAGTTTCTTCCTCCGGTGGCGGTCAAGAACATGGAAGTGGGCACGACGGGGAAATATGGAGGGCTTGGGATCGAGATCACCAAGCGGGAAGGGTTTGTGACGGTGGTTTCGGCGATTGTGGGGACGCCAGCGTATCGGGAAGGGCTCATGGCGGGCGACAGGATCGTGAAGATAGACGACTACACCCTCACGGACCCCGACGTGAACGAGGTGGTTTCAAGGCTTCGGGGGGAGCCGGGGACAAAGGTGACTCTCACCGTTTTGCGGGGACACGGGACGATTAAGACGTTCACGATTACACGCGCGGTGATTAAGGTTACGAGCATTGCGGAGGCGAGGATTCTGGAGGACTCCATCGGATACGTGAAGTTGACGCAGTTTCAGGAGAGGACGGCGTCGGACTTGCACGATGCGCTGAGCGGCATGGAGGCTCAGGGGATGACCGCTCTGGTTTTGGACCTTCGGGACAATCCGGGCGGCTTGCTCGTCTCGGCGGTGAAGGTTGCGGACCTTTTCATCCCCGGGGGGCACGTGATTGTCTCCACGAAAGGGAGGCGACTGGCTCAAAATGGAGAATACCTCTCGGAGGAAGCAGGGACACACCCGATGTTTCCTTTGGCGATTCTGATTAACGGGGCGAGCGCCAGCGGCTCGGAAATTGTCGCGGGCGCCATCAAAGACCTCAAACGTGGGGTTGTCATCGGCGAGAAGAGCTATGGGAAAGCGTCAGTGCAGACCGTCCTGCGCCTGGGGAAGGACAGCGCTCTGTTGCTGACGACGGCGAAGTATTACACGCCGAATGGCACGAGCATTCAGGACAAGGGGGTGGAGCCGGACATTGTGGTGGCGGTAACTTTCGAGCAGGAGATGCAGAGGAGAAGGCAGAAGTACGAGGAGTTCCAGAAGGCGGTTCAGGACGAGAAGGAGGAGAAGCCGGAAAAGGAGAGCCGCGAACCGGAAGCTGAATCCGACAAGGAGAAGCCGTCCGCCGAGGGGGACTTGGAGAAGCTCGTCGAGAGGAAGCCGGAACAAGAAGAGTTCGTTGACCTCCAGTTGCAGGAGGCGGTTCGCATCCTCAAAGCCCTGAAAGCCATCGGCGCCGACAAAATGTTTTCCCTGACCCCCGCGAAAGCCGCCGAGTAGCATCCTGCGGGTGAATCGGCGAGAATTGTGAGACAGGATAACCCCGCCAAAGGGGGGACCGGATGAACCGCACGATGTGGAACCGCAGAGAGCGCAGAGGGCGCAGAGAAGAAGAGCTTGGACAGGATGACAGGATTGACGGGATGACGACATTCTCCTGCTGCATCAAATCCTCTCCATGCTCTGAACCGTGTCCAAGCAGAACCCGCACGGGGGACAGGACGATCTTTGGAGTGCGGTAGCCGTGCTACCCCGCCTTCGGGCGGGGGGAGCGCAGCTCCCCGGCGAGAATCAGGGCAAGCAATGTCCTTTGGCGGCGACGCTTGCGGCTGAAGTGGATGCGGTTGACAGAGCATGGGAGCCCGTTCACTGAGCATCGGAGCCGGTTCGCTGGACATCGGAGCTGGTTCATTCCTCCAGTGAAGCGTTCATTCCTTCCAGTGAACGCTTGACAGAGCAGTCGGACTGGGTCGCTCCGCAGCGGCCACGGTTCACTCCACAACGGGGAGCGTTCACTCCAACATGGGTATAGGTCATGGTGGTTTTCACGTCCCTGTGCCCCAGCAACTCTTGGACGGTCCGGATATCGCAGGCCGCTCCCGCGCCGGAGCGCATCCCAACGGCGTCCTGGCAGACCTGATTTGCGTCGTCCCCTTCGGCATCCCCCTGTTGTTCTGCTCCGACCTGTCTGCGTGATGCACGTAGAGGCAGGCCGGCGCGCCGCGTGGCGGTTACCGGAGGGATTTCCACACACGTACCACCGGAAGGCGTGGTGCTAACGCCTAAGCTCACCGGCGGCTATGAAGCGTAGCGGAATAGCCGGCCGGCGCAGCGCCTTGTTAGGCATCGTGTTCTCTTTCGTTTCCCTCACAGTGTGCAAAGCCACTTTGAAACGGAAGTAAGTTGATCTTCATCGGTAAGGTTTGCGGCGTTCTCCAAGCTGCCTCGCTTGAGCATTTCCCATATCTCCGTGGCCATCTTGGTTTCAA
>CAZFAP010000131.1:0-13839 GCA_964516325.1 uncultured Verrucomicrobiota bacterium | reverse complement strand
CAGACGTTGTTGCGGGCACTATCATAGACGGGAACCAAGCAGGCTCCGTCGTTGCATTTTACGGGACTGAAGACGAAAGCTGCGTCTTGTGCGGCTTCACTATTCGAAACGGGGAAGCTGAAAACGGCGGCGGCATCTTCGGCCAGGGCACCCGTGCCACGGTCAGGAACGATGTGATTGCCGGTAACTCTGCTGGCAGGGATGGCGGGGGATTGTACAAGTGTGCCGGGACGGTCCGCGACAATACCATTTACCAAAACTCCGCGGGCGGGGGAGGCGGGGGCCTGTACCAATGCGCGGGTACGATCCAGAAAAACGTGATCACGGGAAACTCGGCTTCTAACCTCGGGGGCGGCCTGAATGACTGCAGTGGCACCATCCGGGATAATCAGGTAAGCGACAACTCCGCCAGCTGCGGCGGTGGCCTGGTCTTTTGCGAAGGGAGGATCGAGAACAACCTGATCGCCCACAATTCAGCGGTTTACACCGGCGGCGGCGTGCAGGACTGCAGAGCCACAATCCGGAATAACACGATCCGCGACAACTCGGCTGTTGGAGGAGGCGGGATAAGTTCCTGTTCCGGCACGATCGAGAACAACCTGATCGCCTTCAATATTGCGCAGAACGGCGGCGGTTTGATCTGGTGCTACGGGACGGTCCAGAACAATACGATTTGCGGCAACTCGGCGGACCAGGGGGCGGCGCTCGATTCCTGCAATGCCAGCATCCGCAACTGCATCATCTGGGGCAACACAGGCAGTCAGATTTATGCGTCAAGCCCTCCATCTTTCAGTTGCATTCAGGATTGGACCGAAGGGGGCGAAGGAAACATCAGCTCTGATCCTGGGTTCGTTGCCCCGGCCGAAAGGGACCTCCATCTCCAGAACGGTTCGCCCTGCATAGACGCGGGCGTGAGCTTCTTCTGGTTCGTTTGGCCCCAGCGCGACCTGGATGGCAATTGTCGTCTCGTCGGAAACCGGGTGGACATGGGATGCTACGAGTTTGGCGCTTCCGTTGACGCCGATGGCGATTTCCTTTCGGACTCGGACGAGGCGGCGTATGGAGCAGACCGGCTGAACGAAGACACCGATGGCGATGGACTTCGCGACGGCCTGGAAATTCTCCGTGGAAGCGACCCGGCTGTCTCAACGCCTCCGGGGCTCTTTCACGTTCCGTCAGAAGTCCCGACAATCCAGGGAGCCCTTTTTCTGGCCGTGAATGGCGACCAGATCGTTGTAGCCCCCGGGACCTATCGAGAAAACGTCCGGCTTCTGGGTCGGGATGCGATCCTTCGCAGCTCGGACCCGGACGACCCGGATACTGTCGCCTCTACCATAATAGACGGCGCCGCGTCCGGGCCGGTTGTCTCATTCACAGGGAACGAGAGCGAAGCCTGTTCTTTATCGGGCTTCACCATCCAGAACAGCAGTGGACTATACAGAGGCGGAATTTGTGGCGGGACCGACAGTAGCCACACTCACGCCGCAATCGAGAACAACGTCATCACTGGGAATTCCGCTTTCAGCGGCGGTGGATTGATTTTCTGCGACGGCATCATCCAGAACAATAGGATTACCGGCAATACGGCAGGCCAAGGCGGCGGACTCTACGACTGCGATGGAACAATCCGGGAAAACATAGTCACGGACAATCTGGCCACCTATGGCGGCGGGCTGGCACTTCACGAAGGTGGGACAAAGGGGAGTAGTTTTTCCCGAGAGCGCCCCTCCCAGAGTGGCGCCGGGGGCGGGCTGGCTTTTTGCGATGGCCTGATCTTCAACAATAGGATCGCCGCCAATAAGGCCGAGGGTACTGGCGGCGGACTCGCTTATTGCCACGGCACCATCGAGGGTAACAGCATCACCGGGAATTCTGGCGAGGGATTGGGTTATTGCGGCGGGACCATCCAGAAAAATGTCATTAGCGATAACTCGGCCGACTACTCGTACGGCGGTGGGCTGAATAATTGCAGCGGCACAATCCAGAACAACCTCATCACGGGGAACTGGGCCGGCTATCACGGCGGCGGCCTCGCCTTCTGCAATGGCATGATTCGCAACAATACCGTCGCTCGAAACCGGGGTATGGGGGACGGTTGCGGGCTGTACGACTGCGACGGACCAGTACTCAGCTGCATCGTCTGGGCGAATCGTGGCGGTAGCCAGCTGTGGGATTGCAGCGTGCCTGCATACTCCTGCATCCAGAACTGGACAGGCGGCGGGGAGGCGAACATCTCTTACAATCCGCACTTCGTTGATCCCGACAACGGCGACTTCCACCTGAGGTCATGGTCGCCCGGCATTGATGCGGGCGACCCTTCTTCCGATTTCTCCCAGGAGCCTCAGCCCAACGGCGGAAGAGTCAACATGGGCGCGTACGGAAACACCCCGGAAGCTGCGTGCAAGTCTCCAGACACCGATTCTGATGGCTTGCCAGACGACTGGGAATTCAAGTGGTTTGGAAGCCTGCAATACGGCGCCGCCGCAGATCCCGACGGAGACGCCATTCCCAATTCAAGAGAATATAGCCACGCCTGGGATCCGGTCGTAGCCGCCCTTGTCGAGAACCTGACGAAAGGAGTGCGATACCAGAGCGTCCAGGTTGCTTTATGGGAGTCCGAGGAGGGAGACGAGATCGTCGTCCGCCCCGGGGTCTGTACCGAGAACATCAGCTTCGGCGGCAAGAACGTTGTGCTGAGGAGCACCGTCCCATGGGACCCGGACGTTGTGGCCAAGACCATCATCGAGGGCAACCCCGCGGAAGGGCGGGTCTCCGTCGTTACTTTCTCCGGAACAGAGGGTGAAACTTGCGTCCTGGCCGGGTTCACAATTCGAAATGGGAGGGCGCAAACAGGGGGCGGAATCTGCGGCGGGACAGAGGACGGGCCCACTCGCGCGGTGATCCGGGACAACGTGATCACCCGGAACTCCGCCTCCAACGGCGGCGGATTGGCTTTCTGCAATGGCACTATCCATAACAACGTGGTTGCCGACAACGAGGCCCTGAGCCGCGAGGAGGTGCATGATGAAACCGGCTGCGGTGGGGGTTTGTTCTGCTGCAATGGGGCGATACAGGACAACATCATCCGCGGCAACTCGGCTGTCGCGGGCGGCGGGCTCCACAGCTGCGACGGGACGATTTGGAATAACGCCATCATCGGGAACTTCGCGTATTCCGGCGGCGGCCTGTATGATTGTCACGGCACGATCCGTAACAACATCATTTCGGCCAATTCGGCGAGTGACTGGGGCGGGGGCGTGGCCTGGAGCAAGGGTGTCATCCAGAACAACACCATCATCGGAAACTCGGCCAACTTCGAGGGCAGCGCGCTGGCTTGGTGTTACGGGTCCATCAAGGACTGCATCATCTGGGGCAACCGCGGCGGGAGTCAGTTGTGGGATTGTGTCGTGCCCACTTATTGCTGCATCGAGAAGTGGGTAGGAGGGGGTCAGGGGAACATTCCGTTCGATCCGTACTTCGTTGACGCCGAGGACGGCGACTTCCACGTGAGGTCGTGGTCGCCTTGCATTGATGCGGGCGATCCTTCTTCCGGTTTCTCCCAGGAGCCTGAGCCCAACGGCGGAAGAGTCAACATGGGAGCATACGGAAACACCCCGGAAGCTGCGTGCAAATCCCCAGACGCCGAGTCTGACGGCTTGCCGGACGACTGGGAACTGTATTGGTTCGCTAGCCTCAAATGGGATAGCGGCTCTGACACCGATGGAGACGATATTCCGAATATGGCTGAATACCGTTATGGGTGGAATCCCAAAATGGCTGCGGCAACGCGCGTTGCCAACCAGACAAAGGGGCTTTGGTACCAAACCATCCAGGCTGCCCTCTGGGAATCGGAAGACAGAAACGAGATTGTAGTTTATCCGGGGGTTTATAGGGAGTACATCGGCTTCGGGGGCAAGAATGTTGTCCTGAGGAGCACTGCCCCGTCGAATGCAGCCGTCGTCGCTGCGACTATCATTGATGCCAACCAGGCCAGCTCCGTGGTCACATTCGCCGGGGCCGAGCGCGAAACATGCGTCCTTTCGGGTTTCACTGTTCGCAACGGCAAGGCTTCCCACGGCTGTGGAATCAACGGTTACCAGACTCGCGCGACCATTCAGAACAATGTGATTTGCGGCAACGTCGCTTCATTTGGAGGCGGCGGGTTGTATTACTGCAACGGCACCATCCAGAATAACGCGATATCTGCCAACTCGGCCGCTTACGGGGCTGGGCTGGCCTTCTGCGGCGGGACGATTGAGAACAACCTGATCGCCGGCAACTCGGCGGCAGATATGGGGGGCGGGTTGGCCTATTGCCGCGGTGGCATCATTCAGAACAACACGATCTCCCACAACTCAGCCAACGGCGAGGGCGGCGGGCTGTACGCGTGCGACGGCGCCATCCAGAACTGCATCATCTGGGGAAATGCCGCACCGGATGGCCCTGAGCTGTTTCAATCGAGCGTGCCGACCTATTGTTGCATCCAGGGGTGGACTGAGGGCGGCACTGGGAACATTGCCGAAGACCCGCAGTTCGCTGGTCCCGCCAATGGCAATTTCCGGCTTCTGCCTTCTTCGCCATGCATTGATGCGGGTTACAACGATCCGGGCCTCCCGGCAACCGACATCGCCGGGATGCACAGAATGATGTTCGGTGGGAAGAGCCTCACCGTTGACATGGGGGCATACGAGTTCTACATCAACGAGCTGACCTCCGGCCCCAACCCCGACCAAACGACCTTCACCTGGAGCTCCCTCGCCGACAAGACCTACTCCATCTTCTACTCCGCCGACCTTCTCAGCTGGCATCTCGCCATCGAGAGCTTCCCCTCCTCGGGCAACACAACCACCTCCTGGCTCGACGACGGCTCTTTGACCGGCGTCCCTCCTCTCCTCCTCCCCCGCCGCTTCTACCGGACCGTGGAGAATCCGTAGGGACATTGAGGGCAACCGGCGCCCGGTCGGCTTCGCGCCCCGCGCCCCCCCACGCCTACGCTCCAGACCCTCCACGGGAACTCCTCGAGGCAATGTTTCGCTCTCGGGAGGAACTCGGTGCAGGGAGTGCGTGCGATACCGCTTTCTCGCACCTTGCTTCTATGGCCGAACGTCATTGTGCCGGCGACACGCCGTTAGGAGCCCGGTACGCCTTTTCTGCATCGTGCCGCGCTCTTACGCGTTCTGACCCACCGCATAACCCATCCCACAGGCAGAAGGAGCGCTGACAAGGCCGCGAAAATGATGAGTCCGAGGGACTTCATCTCGCTGGCGTCTTCTCCGTAGAACGAGTAAATCAGGGCGGCGGTCGCGACAAGAAGGAAGCACGCGCCCACTAACGACAGCGTTCTTGCGATGTCTGGTTTCTTGCTCATATATCAACCTCCACAGGGTTTCGGGCGCCCGGGCACGTCCTGCTTACCGCTTATGCCGTAAGCCCGGTCAGGGCTTTTCCATCGCCGTTGTCGGAGCGTCATTGCCCAGCTTCGCGCGAAGTAACCGCCGAGAGCGGGGGGAACACCGAGACCGCATTGGGTCAAACACGGCTCTCCCCCTCGAAAATAGGTGCCATGGAGCCGGGACCGCGACGCGACGGGTCTCGCGCAAAGCCGCCAAGCACCCAGAGGAGGTGGACAGGATAACCGGATGAACAGCATAATCCCGTCCCCGCGGTTCGGCGGGGTTATCCCGCCCGAATTCTTCCTTGGGGTGCCGTGGCTTGCTTCAGTCCCGCCTTTGGCGGGGGAGCTTGGCTGCCGCACTCCAAGGAGGTTCACCCCGCTGCCTGCACAGCCGCCGCCCGAAGCCAACTGACCGCCGGAGCCTACAGGCCATCTGTTATTCCGCACTTCTGGGTCTGCACTGGCCTCCTCACCCGCTCCATGACCAAGGAGACCTGCGCCGCCAGCCGCCGAAGCAATTGCTCGTCAGCGTGGCTGAGTGTCCTGTCTCCAAATGCAAATGCGGTCAGAATACCGACCACATCGTTCCGCACTGTCACAGCCTCCTTCTTAACGTCGCTAATGTCGCTTGCGGGCTGGGACTCGGCGCCGGGCGAGTCGCCGGACGGGAAGTCACAATGCACGGCGACGTTGTCCGCCTGAAGACTCGGATTGCCCTTCGCTTTAGCCTCCTGAAGAGCGATCCCTTTCAGTGCGACGAGCGCTTCCTCTTCTATCAGCCTTTCCGACCTCACGATCAAAATCGGCGGGGAAGTGCGCAGGAGAAACAAGGAGCAAGCCTCCGCCTCGGACACCGACAGAAACGCTTCCAGGAAACGCTCGGAAAGGCCGTCATAGTCCTCCCCATCCGCGACGCAGTTGTTCAGCTTATGGAGCAGGCGCAGCTCCGCGAGCTTCTCGTGGAGGAGGCGGTTTTGCCGGGAAATTCTGCCCAACAGTCGCGCGTTCTCCTGGGCGAGCTTTCGTTTTTCGGCTGCTCTGCGAACCGTGCGCGGAATCTGCTTTATGTCGGTGAAGGGCTTGCTGATGAAATCGTAGGTGTAGTTCTTGATTGCTTCGGCGCTGAGGCGGCTTTCGGCGTAACCGGTGATCATGACCGCCTCCATGTGCGGATCCATCTCCTTCGCCTTCTTGAGGACTTCGATCCCGTTTATGTCCGGCATCTTGATGTCAATCAGGGCGACATCCACGCCGCCTTTCGCAACGATTTCAATCGCCTCCTTGCCCCCAGCGGCGGGGGAGACAAGATAGCCTTCGCCCCGGAGAATGCTCACTATCAGTTCCCGCAGCACGGCGTCATCATCGGCGACGAGAACGTGAACTCGCCCGTCCCCGCGGTCTGGGCGCGTTTCTGCTTCGGGCGTTTTCGCGTGCGAAGTGTGCGCCTGGATGTCCATGAGAGGAGACTTCATACTGAATTCCTGTTGATGAGGGGGCTTCACCGGCGATGCCCTGCGAAATCCCTCCCAGGGCAGACCCAATCGTGAGGATGCGGATGACTTCAGCAGTATCTCTTCCTGGCTACGGTTCTGGCAGACTCGTCCACAATCTCCGCGAGCCGGTCCGGTTCCGCGGGCTTGAAGGCGAGGTACAATACGCCATTCGAGCGTAGGTACACTTCCTCTTCCTCGGAACAACGGGCCGCCACAACAATCAGCGCCAGATGTCTGTCGAAGCTCCTCAGGTCTTCGAGGAGATGACGATACTCTCCGCCGGTCATGTCGAGGTCCAGGACCGCGACGTGAACGTCGGTTTCCATTACTCGCTCGGCCAATCTTCCGACGTTGGTCACAAGGAGGACGCGGCAGTTATTGGAGGTGAGGCGCTCGCAAAGCTCTGGCGCCAACTCGGGGTCAACGCTGGCTATCAGGACAGTGGGCTCGAGGGCTGCCATCTATCACCTTTTTCATCGGGCTCCCCCTTGCCAGCGGACAATTGCAATTGGTGGGCCGGATGGTGCGGCGGGCGCTCTTCGACATGCATTCCACGAGACCGCAATGAGTTGTGGCATGAGGCCTGAGGGGCCTATCTCGCCCATTCCCTTTTGCGACACACCGAAATACGGAGACGCTTCGCCTGGAACCGGTGTGCGTCGGCGCTGCGGATGGTTGGTGCGGCAAGCACTGAAGACAGGGTGGGATTAGTGAAAGGGCGGGAGAGCTATCCCGGTGGTGCTTGATTGTAACCCCTCACTTATGGGTGGCGGAGGTCATCGGCGGCCCCGGCGCCCCTCGCATGGGGATAAAACCGCAGAGCACGCCGAGATCGCAGAGGCAGCGCCGCCCGTCGGAGAAACGTGGCATGGGCATCTTGCCCATGGCTGGCAGAGAACTCACGGCTCCCGCCCCGCCGAGGACCGGAGATGCCAAAAGGACGGGGCCTGTGCGCCCTCTGCGATCTCTGCCGTGAGTCCCTCCCGAGACTGGGGGATTACGCTTGATTCCGCCAGAAATAGGCGACCGCAGTTGCGGATAAGACCACTCAGGGTGGGCGGTTGCTGCCGGCGAGGAATCACTCCCGCTGCCTTTTCAACAGCGCATCAACAAGGGCGACGGCTTTCTGGGCCCCCTTCTCGACAATCTTCATCTCCTCTTCGCGGAGCCCCCTGCGAGCCTCCCGTTTGATTTTGACTTTCGATCCGCGAAGGAGATTCGGCACGTACAATTCGGCGGCTGCGTTCCCGCCGCGGTATTGAAGTGCATACGTGGCGCACCTCTGCTTGCATCCCTCGATAACGACAACCGGATACCGCTGGATAAAGTCGATATCCTCTTCCACGCCCCTTACGAGGGCTGGGAGACAAACGAGGACTGTCTCCTCCGGTCGGAGGTCATCACAGATTCGGTACGCTATTTGGCGGGTGATAGTCCCGACGACCTGCCCCATTCCTGTGCAAGCCAGAATCGCTACTTTTGTCATGTTCGCACACCTCTATCGTTGGTATTCCCCGCCTTTGGTTCTGGGTTTTCTTCGGAAGAGGAGGTTCAGGATCAGAGCCAGTAAGATGCTGATAACGATGCACGTTACGGTGGGAAAATAGAACCTGAATCCTTCCTTCTTGATTCTTATGTCCCCCGGGAATCTGCCGAGGTACGGAATCCGTATGTTCGCGATGATTACAATCCCGACGAGAATCAGGACGGCGCCGACTGCAATCAAAACTTTCCCGACGAATGCGAGCATCGCGTCTTGCGCCTCCTCCGGTCGTTGCCAGATAACCCGGATGCACGCCCGACAGTGAAACGGCCAACCGAAGTTTTTCTGCTCCCGAGGCTCTGATGATCCGCCGCGACGGCTTGGCTCGCTACTCTCCGACGAATTGGAGGACCAACCTTCGCGACCTTTTTCTCACATCAAAATCAATGAAGACAACCTGCTGCCAGGTTCCCAGAATCAGTTCGCCGCCGGAAAATGGGACCGTCAAGGAGGGGCCGAGGAGCGACGCCCGCACGTGCGAGTGCCCGTTGCCGTCGTGCCACCTGCGGTCGTGATGGTAGGATTTTCCCTGCGGCGCGACTGAGTCGAACATCTCCTTCAGGTCCCTTACCAGTCCATCCTCAAATTCCACAGTAGTTACCCCGCCGGTGGCGCCGGGGACGAAGACCGTAACAATGCCGTCCTTCATACCAGCAGTGCGGAGTTCCCCCCGGACTTGGTCTGTAATGTCCAGGACATCGCAGTTCCCGTCGCTCTCCAGGTTCACATAGCGCGTTGTAACCGCCATCTTTCCCTCCGGGCGATATTCTTTGCGTTGCGCGCTTACCGCGAGGACTGCTCCGCGATGAAACGGCGAACAGATCGGTCGTAGGTTCTTTCGCCCTCGGCGGAGAAGAAGCACGCGGGAAGCTGCTTCATGGACCAGTGATAAGAGAGACACTCACAACAATAGCCTTTTCGGCTGCAAGGCTCGTAGGTGCAGTTGCAGCGCTTCATGTTCCTCTCGAAATTCTTGCACTCTTTTGGCATTCACATTCTCCTTTCGCATTGCAGCTCAACCATCGGGGGCACGGAGCCCCCGACAGACATTTCTCTTTCTGACACCCAGGAAGAGCATCTGCAGGGACGTTCCCGTTAACGATTCCTCCAATCAGCGAAATTCTGCCCTTGGCGGCACTGTTGCATCGTCAACTTGGGACGGAGATGTCTTCCATGACGATGCAGTTGTTGGGGCAGACCTCCGCGCAGAGTCCACAGCCGACGCATTTGTCGTTGACGACGAACTCATCGAGTCTTCTATCAATGGCGTCGTAGATGCAGACTTTCTGGCAGAGGCCGCAACCAAAGGCGCACCCGCATACCAGGCAGCGGCTCGCCTCTCTCACAGCATCTTCTTCCGTGAAGCTGAGATCGGCTTCCTCGAAAGGTGTGTGCGGCTTTGCTGCCCCGGATTTCGAAGGCAGGACACGCTCCTTCCTCTCGAAGCCCCGGTTCAAGACCGCGATTGGGTCAACAACATCGTGTGCCTCGTCAGCCCCCGCGGGCATAGAGGCACCCGAGAGGTAGGCGATGATGGACCTCGCGGCAGCCTTGCCGTCTTTGATTGCCTCGATGACCTTTCCCGGTCCGCGAATGGCGTCACCGCCGGCAAAGACCTTCTCGTCGGCCGTCCTGTAACGCGAATCAACGACAATGAGGCCGTCCCGCGTTTCAATTCCCGACTTTTGCGGCAGGAAAGAGAGGTCCGGGGATTCGCCGAGGGCGAGGATGACGGTGTCCACGTCGAGGGTGAAGGTGCTGGCTCTTGCGGGGTGGGGTTTTCTGCGGCCGTCGGCGCCTTCCTCCGCGAGAAACATGTTTTTGCACTCGATGGCCCGCACGCGGCCACCCTCGCCGACGATTCTCGTCGGGGCGACGAGGTACATGACCCTGACGCCTTCTCGCTCAGCCTGGCGAACTCTCGCTGGCTCGGCGGGCATCTCGTTGGAGGTTCGGCGGTAGAGAATGTAAGTTTCGCTGGCGCCGAGGCGCAGAGCCGTCCTTGCTGCATCCAGAGCGCTGTCCCCGCCGCCAAGGACAGCGACTTTTTTGCCCCGCGGAACGCGGGGGTTTCTCCCGTCAATGTTGACCGTTCGGAGGAAGGGAAGCGCATGAATGACGCCGTCGAGGTTCTCGCCGGGGACGCCGAGCGTCTGCCCCTTATAGGCGCCTGTACAAATGAGAACGGCTGCAAAGTCGTTGAGGAGGTCGTCAAATAAGAGGTCTTTGCCAATGGTCGTGTTCAATCTGAACTGGACGCCCGCTCCGCGAATCACCTCAATCTCGCGGGCAATAATCTCTCTTTCGAGGCGGAAGGGTGGAATCCCCGCGACGAGCATTCCTCCGGGGACGGGGAGGGAATCAAAAACAGTGACGCCGCAGCCCTCTCTGGCAAGATCATAGGCGGCGGCTAAGCCTGCGGGACCGGCGCCGATAACCGCAACTTCTTGCTCTTTGCGAGAAGCTACGCTCCCGGTGATAACTCTGCTTGAAGGATGAGAATGGGCGCTTTCCCAATCGAGAGCGAACCGCTTCAAGTCGGAAATGGCGATGGGCTGGTCAATGATTGACCTGGTGCACTTCTCACGGCAAAGGCGGCCGCAGACTCTCGCTGACGTTTCCGAAAGAGGATTCTTGGCGCGGACGATCTCGGCGGCTTCGGCAAAACGGCGGGCGGCGATCATGTTCACGTATCCCTGAACGCCGGTGTTGATCGGGCAACCCGATTCGCAGGGAGCGATCTTCCGAACGATTTTTGCCTTGACCTTCTGTCGGCGGTCAACGCTTTTGCCGTCGAGGATTCGGGAGCACACCTTTCCGCGGAAATCGTCGAGCTTCGCGTAGCCTTTCCTCTCCATGAAGGCTGTCAAGGCGCGTGTGAGCTCCTGGATTACTTCGTACCCGTTCATCACGATTGCCGTGCAGACCTGGACGGTCGCCGCCCCGGCGAGAATGTACTTCACCACGTCCTCTCCGAAGCTGACGCCGCCGGAAGCGCTAATGTCTATTTTCACCTGCGGAGAAATCTCGGTTATCCAGCGGAGGGGGTACTGGATCGCCCAGGGGCCGCCGTGCCCGGCGTAAGATTTGTGCATGATCGGGGATTCGGACTCGACGTCTATCTCGATGCCCGTGAGGCGGTTGAAAATCGTTACGCCGTTCACGCCGACCTTCTCTAACTCCTTGACAACACCAAGTGGGGAAGTGAGCTGCGGGCTGATCTTTGCGACGATTGGAATGCGGACGCTCTCACGGGCGATGCGGACGGCGTTGAGGATGTTCTTTTCGACTTCGCCCCCGGAGAAGGTTATGGAGCCGTGAGGGCAGGAGACGTTGAGCTCGAGGGCGTCGGCGCCAGCTTGTTCCATCATCTTCGAGTACGTCTCCCAGCTTCGCTCGGTTACGCAATCAATGCTGACAATGAGCGGAATGCTGACCTTGCTTTTAATCCGGCGGACTTCCTCGGCGTGCTCCTCCGGTCCCCATTCGCTCGCTTGCTCGTAGGAATAGAGGGTGAAAGTGCGATGGCGTTTGAGGTCGTGCCGGAGGACCTTGAAGCGGGGCGTCGGGGAAGTGCGGCTCACCTCCACTTCAAAAAGGGACTTCATGACCGCGGCGCCGGCGCCGTTTTCTTCGGCGCGCTGAATCCGCTCAGCGTCTTTGGTGATGCCGGCGGAACCAGCGATGATCGGCGACCGCAGCGTGAGTCGCGCATACTTTGTGCTGATGTCAGGCATAGAATAGTCTGTCGAAGTTAAGATCGTTCAAGAGAAGGATTCGCGTCGAGCAGCAAGACTATATCATCCGGCGCCGCCATCTTTCAACAGCGTGGTTGTCGTAGGGTGTGGCTGTGTTTCAGTGGGCGAATGGATGAATCCATTTGTCGAGAAGCCCCCGCCGAAGGCGGGGCTGGGGAAGGGGACCGCTCTTTGGTTGACCACCAGCTGAAGCCGGCACAGCTGCTCCTCCCCCACCCGGTTGTCCCAAGGACGAGGATTCTGAGTCGCGCGGCACCGACCCGAGACCCGCGAGGCGGCCGGACGAACCACTGGAATACAACCACACCTGTTGTCGCAGTCTCTCGGACGGACCAGGTCCCCGTGGACGTGGGTTGAGAAGTCATGGGGCTTGTCCCCCTTGAGTCTTGCGCGTTATAAGTGGGAAAGGATGGAATAAGCACGAGTGCACCGGTGATGAGGAAATGGAGTCAATGAGTGTCACCAAGGCTCGCGGGAGCAATAGACTGGTAGCAGCTATCCTATTGTCGTGGATGGCCGGCATAGGCGCGGAAAGCCACGGGGCTGAGCTGGCTCGCGGAGGCTCGGAGGGCGCGCAAGGACAAGCGATGCAGATAAGCTCGGGGCAGGAGCTGCGCATCTCACAGTGCAAATGGGCGAAGATTGTCATCAATGGCAAGACGTTCGAGGAAGACGTGGTGATTGACCGCGGCGTCGTTCGGGAAAGGAAGAAAAAGCCGTCGAAGAAGTATCAATCGCGGTTCGGCCATACTCCGGTATCCGTTGATGAGGAAATCCCCTGGGATTGCGAGGAACTGGTGATCGGGATCGGCTTTCAGTCGAGGCTTCCCGTGATGCGGGAAGTCATGGCCGAGGCGGCGAGACGCAAGGTCAAAATCATGCCCCTGCCGACGCCGAAGGCGGTTGAATATTTCAGAACTCACCAGAAAGGACGCAACGCGATCTTTCACCTGACTTGCTGACCACCGACCGCCTCACGCCCGCGTAATCGCTCACTCCGGAGAAGAGCTCACCGTATTGGGTCATGAGCTTCGTGGCCCCGGATAGCATGAAACTCTTGCCTGCCCAGTACGGCGTTCGTTTGAAGCGGGGGACCCGCGGGCAGTAGGGGCCCGGTAGCAGAAGGGACGGAACCGCAGATGGACGCAGGTGGGTTGCACGGCCTGGGCCTTTGCCGCCGATGGCGGGGTGAATCCCTTTGGACCGCGGTAGCGCAGCTGCCGCTTTCGCAAGGGGGAGCTTGCTCCCCCAATCCCCCAACGGCGCGACTGGGGCAGGCGCCAGCACTCGCAACTTTCCCCCTTGCGCGGTGTTTTCCCGCTCCGGCAGGCGGTTGTTTCGCCAGCCTCAACCCCATAGCTACCAGAGAGGCGTGGTGTAGGGTTCGGTGAGCGGACGCCCGTCGAGCGGCGGATCCATCTTGGTCACGTCCACGCCGAAGCGCTTCAGGATTGTCGGGGTGATGTCCGTCCGCAAGCCTCGGCGGACAACCGCTGGGTCGTTCGTCGCCAGAAAGACGTACGGCGCGTCCCTGTGTCCCTTCTCGCCCTCGTCGAAACCGTGGTCGGCGGTTACGTACATAAGGGTCTTGTCGTAGAGGCCAAGCTCCTTCAACTTGGCGATGATTTTTCCCGTGCAGGCGTCGTCGGA
>CAZFAP010000130.1:0-13865 GCA_964516325.1 uncultured Verrucomicrobiota bacterium | reverse complement strand
TCTCGGAGGCGAACGGGGATGTCGGTTTTGCGAGACTTACTCTGGACAACCGTGCCGATCGCCTTCATCAACGAGTTGACGGCGGAGGGACCATAGCGGTCAACGTAACTCCGGAATTCACCGACCCCGACCACAACGATGGAAAGGACTTGCTTGTACCGCTCGGCTCTGGCGACTTCCTCTTTCAGACGAGCAAGGCCGAAGTTGTATCGCAAGGTTCCAGTGAGCTCGTCTTTGACCATAGTCTGCCATGTTCTCTTCTTCTCCATCAGGAGAGACTCCTTCAGTTGGCCAACCTCTCTGGCGAGTTCGAGGCTGGCTGAGAGCGTCTGGGTGACGACCCGCATTGTGGTCAAGACCATTTCTCCCGCTTCGCGAAAGTCTTCCAGCGAGTAAGTGACGAGTTCGGAAGCCAACTGACTGAACTTGGCTTGGGCAATCCCGAACTTTCTTGCGAGTCGCGGGACGGCGCCCGACACCCCCTTTTCGGCAATCCACACGGGTCCGATGACGACATAGCCCTGAATGCTGTCAACTCTCAGGTTGAAGACGAAGTTTATGGCGCGGTCGCAATGGGCACAGAGGGCGAAACCTCCTTCGTCATAGCTGGGGAAGTCGGTCAGGTCGCAACACTTCGAACAGACGGCAGGCGTCCCGCGGCGAGCCATGGATTCGCGGCATAGGCCCGCGAGGCGAGACTGCAAGACGACTTCCTTCCTCTCGTTAAGGATGCGGGTGCCGGCACGGAGCCGTGCCGAGAGGGAATCGAGCATGGACTGCCACAGTCCGATGTCAATCAGGTGGGTTAGCTCTACATTTCCGCTCGTTTTATCACCGTGAGGTGACACGACGTTCTATCCTTGCGATCATTAGCCTAAGCGCCGAGTTCAAAGTAGCTTTCACGTTGTCGGATGCGGCCGCGGCTTCCCACAACCCTCACCCCGGATGGACGGCGGATCAGGACACCGGGAAAATCAACTGCTGTTGTTCATGTCAGCCCCCAAATTTGACTTTGGGACCCCAGCCACTTCATTGAACCCTAATAAATGAATCGGAGGCGACGGTGAAGAACCTGCTGGGTATGGACTGGCCATCTCCGCGGTCCGACTCCATCCTGCGCAAGCGTCGTCTCCGAGTGTTACGAAAGCTCTTCGGCGTGCAGGCAAGGCAGGGAAACCTGCGGGGCGAATGAATACAAAACAGCCCTCCCGCCTAACAAAACCAAAAGAAAACCTGACGGTGGTTTCGCAATAACCGTGCCCAAATCCTGAGGCTGAGCGCGTTAAACTGAAGCCCGCCGGGCGGTCTCTGCGGGAAATGGAGGTGTCTTTCACAACACTTCCGCTCATCATCAGTAGAAAACAACGGGCATAGCGGCAAGGCTTCTGCCATAACAAACGCATTTGCAAGGAAATACGCATGCAACAAGGTCTGAGCCGCGAGTCCTGCCTCCGGGGAAACAGCGCGAATCGGGGAGGTTTGTCCGCGTGGGCGTGTCGCCGCGGGAGCGGAGAATTAGGCAACAGGTTTCTTATCTGTCTCAATTGCGAGAAAATGGAAACGGACCCCAGCTTCTCACTCTGGTTGATGGGCTTTAGGTCCTAATGCGCTGTGGGCGTGATTGTTACGTTATAAAACCCCGGTCCGTGCGTCGCGCCGTACTGTTTCCGGTTCTCAACGCCACTGTTGCTTTTCAACAACGCTGTAATCCCCGAAACCGCAATAAGCTATGGAATCGGCTTAGAATGAGCGCTCTATTTCGTCAACATATGATCATGCTTTGAGCGACCACGCCGGAAGGCTGGGCTCTCGAAGCAACGAAGGTGGAGCAGGACAAAGCCGATCCGACCACGTGAGGGAAGTAAGAGCGCCGTACGCTCTTTGCAGGGCAACGTCCGTCTCGCGGTCACGGAAGGCGCTTGCCGAAATGGGGCCAGGTCACCGCACCGTCTTTTCGTCAATGGTGTGAGGCCCAGGCGAGTGCGGTCATGCGGACGGTGAGAGGGAGAAGCAATACGCAGAGGGGGGATCGTATCGGCGCGGGCGGCTCGATTGTGAAAATGTGGGAGAAGGTAAACAGAATGTTGCAGGTTGACACCAGCGGCGCATCTCCGTCAACCATAAGGGATAGCGGCCGCGATGCAGGCGATGTCCAACAAAGCGTGTTTATTTGGGGCAACGTTTCGACCGCAGAGGCGCCGTTTGAGCGAAGTCGAGAATCAACGTTTGCCGCTCCGAATTCTCAGCTCGAACGGCCTCTGGGAAGCGGGGCCTAACCCATGGCGCCACCGCTACGGTGCATGAGCAAGCCCAGCCGCGGAGCGAGGGGGAGACGCACTGGGTGAAGCACGCCTATCGGGAGGCGCAACGTGAACAAAAGGCTCTGGGGCAGGAGAAAGGGCCTAACAATGCGAGCAATAAGCACGCAGCTCGTGGGTTACGGCGAGGAACAGACAGACTGCGAGGCGCCAAACCGGGCCACGCATGAGCTGCGAAACTCGCCGTAAATTGGGCAGGTTTGCGGGGCAACTTCGGGGAGAAGGAGTCCGCCTTGGGGTGTGCACTCGCGGGTGCAACTGTCGTGGGGAGCGGACGATACCGTAGGCTGGTATGATACTTGCTCATTTCGCTGCAAATGCTTGTCGGCTATACCAGTAAAGGAGAGGGGGACTCGACCATGACCCGAAATTATCTCTACGTCGCACTCAGCATTCTTTGCTTGGCCGGCATCGCCGTTCTGACCGGCTGTGGCAGCGCTGGCCGTTCCGGTGAGCAGACGGTCTCTGCGGCGGCTTCCCGCGAGGCGGTTGAAAAAGAGCTAATGGAGAAGCCGTTCGTCATCGGGCCGGATGACACGGTAACCGTCTATGTCCATAACAATCCGGAAGTCAGCCGCGAGTTCATCGTTGGGCCGGAAGGGACGATGTTCATGCCGCTGATAGGCGAAGTGCAAGCCGGGGGATTAACGAAACCCGAACTCCAGAAAAAGCTGACGGAAAAGCTATCCGAATTCATCATCGAGCCGAAGGTTTCGGTTGGGATTTCGCAGTACCGAAGCAAGAAAGTGTATGTTATCGGCGAGGTGCCAAACCCCGGTCCCGTGCCGATGAAAGGGAACATGCTGACGGTATGGGACGCCATTGTCGCGTCAGGATTTCCGCTTCCGACGGCGGCGTTATGGCGAGTGCATGTAATCACTCCGGACATCGAAAACCCGGTGGTGAAAAGGGTTAATCTGCGAGGCATAATGTATCGTGGGAAGTTCGCCCATAACGATTACCTCAAGTCGGGAGACATCGTCGTTGTGCCGTCCTCGACGGCAGCTTCGCTCGGCCAGTATTTGGGACAGATTGTCAGCCCTGCCAACTCCGCCAGACGGATGGTGGAGGTTTACGAGTTCTTCAAGAACAAGAGCTTCTTCTTGGACACGGAGTACGGTCGGTTCCGGACCGGCGGCTTCGTGAGTCCATGACGGGGGACAAGCATCGGCTATGTCGCACTATGTAGGAGAAACGCTCGTCTCGCACGGGTGTGCGGGACAATGGGAGGCACTCAATGGAAAACGGAGATAAGAAAGGGAAAAGCGATTTCCTTGGGGCGTATGTGAGGATGCTTCTGAGACACAAGTTCCTCATCATCATCCCTCTGATCGCTGCGTTTCTGGGAGCCACCATCGTCGGCTCGAGCCTCCCGAAAGTTTATAAAGCGAGGGGCGTTTTCCTGATCGTGAACCAGCCGGTGGCGGAGCGCAGCAAGCCCCGCGAAGCCATCAGCCTCCAGGTGATGAGGGAAATCATCCTGAGCCGGGCAAATCTGGTCGAGATTATCAAGGACATTGGGCTGGATGCGCCCTATCGGGACCTGCCGGAACCTCGGCGTGAATTCCGGGAAGAAGAGGTTGTCCAGCGGCTCCGAAAGAATTTGGACGTGCAGGAAAAAGCGAAAAATGTGTTCGAGGTGTCGCACAAGGATGCAAATCCTGATATTGTGCATAGGGTCGTCAACGCCGTCATAGACCGGTACATTTCGGAGGTCGAGAACCTCGAACGGACGAGTCTGGCGGGTCAGATAGCTTTTCTTCAGCAGCAGGAGAAGGAATACGAAGGGAAGGTAGCTAAGTCGAGCCGGGCGCTGGAGGAGTTCAAGGCGAGGCACATCCTGGAACTCCCCGGCACCGATCTCGCCGAAAGCGCCGAACTAAGGAGGATATTGGACGACCTGCGTGCCGCCGAAGAGGAACTTTCCAGCGCGCAAGAAGCGAGGAAGGAGACCGAAAAGCAGATTGCCGCGGTTGAGCCGGAAATGGTTGGGGAGAGGGTCATCGAAGCGAACCCCATGGTTGCGACATACAGGGCAAAGCTCAACGAACTCGAGCTGCAACTGAACAGGCTTCTGTTAGAGAAGACCGAGCGTCATCCGGACGTGATCAAGGTGAGGAACGAGATAGAAAGCATTAAGTCGCTCATCGTTAAAGTTGCGAAAGAAACGACCACCACAGAAAAGCATCTAACCAACCCTTTGTACTTGCGTTTGCAGGAGAACTTAAGGAACGCGGAGGTCCGGATTGCCTCGGCGATCAAAAGGAAGGAGCGGCTCCTCGAGAAGAGGAAAGAGTGCGAGGACAGGGTGAAGAACTCTCCCGCGCTCGAGAACGAAAAGAAAAACCTGGAAGAGGCCGATGCGGAAAACCGGACGCATCTGGCTTACTACAAAACCCAGCTCATGAGCTTAAGAATTGACCAGCAACGAGAGAAGAGCGAAAAGGCGAGTCGGCTTCAGGTCCAGGACTATGCGAGGAGACCCACTTCGCCCGAACAGTCGAACCGGCTGAAGGTGGCGCTTCTGGGGCTGATTCTTGGGGGCGGGTTGGGGCTTGGCTTAATTTTTGTCAGGGACAAGATGGACTCGTCCTTCAAGGACGTGGAAGATGCTGCGTCCTTCCTGGACATACCCATCGTCGGAACGATCCCGGTGATTAACACGATGGCGGAGAAAGCGAGCGAAAAGAGGAGAGAGACGCTGGGATGGATCGTGGTAAGCGCCCTGGTTTTTGTTTTAGGGATAGCGCTGATTCTGATAACCCTCGGCTTCTTCGAAAGGGTGCGAATCTGACCGAAAATGGGGTGTGAGCACCTTTTGAACCCAGGGGAGGTTTCACCAGTGTCCGCGGCGCCACCAGAAAAGCGCGAGGAGCGTTGAACAGGAGGACTTGACAGGATAACAGGATACACAGGATCATCCGGTCAATGCTGTCATGCTGTCTGAATTCTCCTCATGGGCGGATTTCCCGGAGTAAGCACTGCGGAGGTAATGTCAGGTGTACCTCGACTTTTATGGGCTAACGAAAAGACCGTTTGACATGACGCCTGACCCGTCATTTTTCTTTCCCAGCCAGAAGCACACGGAGGCTCTGGCGAGCCTCACTTATGCCGTGACGGAAAAGAGGGGCTTCGTGGTCATCACGGGAGAGATCGGGAGCGGCAAGACCACGGTCTGCCGGACACTTCTGCAAAAGCTCGATCCGGCGGCGAAAGTGGCGATGCTGACAAACACGACTCTGACCGCCAAGCAGCTTTTGGAGTACATCTGCCGCCAATTCGGCATTGCGACCGAAAGGCAGAGCAAGGTTTCTCTGCTTGGGAGGTTAAACCATTTTCTCCTGGAGCAAAACGAGGCTGGCAGTACGGCGGTGCTCATTATGGATGAGGCGCAGGACCTCAGCGTGAAGGCCCTCGAGGAAACGCGGCTCATCTCCAACATAGAGACCGATACGCAGAAACTCATTCAAATCATGCTGCTCGGGCAGCCGGAGCTGCGGGACAAGCTCAATCGTCCGGACCTCGAGCAATTGAGGCAGAGAATAAGCCTTCGGTATCACCTCCGCAGCCTTGACAAAGACGAGACCCGTGGCTATATAGAGCACAGGCTCAAGATCGCGGGGGATGACGGGAGGGTCAAATTCACGAAAGGCGCCCTGGACCGCCTGTACAGATATTCGGGGGGAACTCCGCGTCTGATTAACGTTGTTTGTGATCAGGCCCTTCTGATGGGATACCTCCGAGAGACGAGAAAAATAGACGAGAGCATCATTCGCGAAATTGTCGCCGAATTCAGCCCACAAACGGAGGAACGACGAAAGGACCAGCAGGCGAGTTCCGAGGAGAGGCGCCCACGAGGGTTCCTGAGGTTCTTCCGGAGAAAAGGAGAAAGCGAAAGCGACCGGCGGCACGCGATGCCTTCTCCTCCCCCGCCGCCTCTCGAGACGGAGCAAACGTGCGAGCAGACGGACGCGGCGGCCTCGCCGCAGGTGGAGGAGCGGGTTCTCCGGAGGCTGTCAGAACTCAAGCTGGCGAACATCTGGGCGGACAACGGACACTTTGTGGCAATGATTGACGGCGTTCAGATACAACCGGGGGACCGGATTTTCGAGATGACGGTCGCACAGATTGACCGAGACCGGATTCTTTTCGCATCCGGCGACAAGCATTACGAAATGAGTATCCAGAGCAGCCAAAGGGACGAGGCGGATGGTTCGTCGCCTTCGCCCGCTGACAAGAGCGTGAACGTGGAGGGGGACCCACTCACAGGATGACCGTGCGACGGTAGCAACACAAAACGGCGAGAAGACAACAGAGAGGTTTTGGAACATGGGCAGAATTGCCGACGCGCTTGCAAAAGCAGAAAGGGAACGCAAGAAGCTGCGCCCGGCGACGGAACACAACACGCCGATAGTGACTTCCAGAGATGTCTCGGGGATTGACCCGCATATCGTGTCGCACACCGATCCCCAATGCACCATCGCAGAGCAGTATCGAATGCTGCGGACGAATCTTCTGGCCTTGAACTCCGGGCCGCCGGTGCGTGCTCTCGTGATAACCAGCGCGATCAAAGGCGAGGGAAAAACCGTGACGGCCCTGAATCTGGCAACCTCCATAGCGACAAACCCGGAGAAAACCGTTGTGGCCATTGACTGCGATCTGCGGCGGCCCAACATGCACAATCTTCTGAACATCCCACTCGAACCGGGGCTCTCGGAACTGCTCCGCCGCGAGGCGGAACTCCAAAACGTCTTCCACAAAACGAGAATTCCCAATCTCATCGTTATCCCGGCGGGAAAACCGCCGCTGAACCCTTCCGAGCTGATCGGGTCAAGCCGAATGAAGGAGGTTATCAAGGAGTTGAAGGAGAAATTCGACTTCTTGATTTTCGACAGTCCGCCAGTGATGGCCGTTACGGATGCAGGGGTTCTGGGCGCAATGGTGGATGGTGTAATCCTGGTCGCAAAAGTGGAATCTACCAAACGCGACGTGGTTTCGAGGGCAGAAGCGCTGCTGAAAGGTGCCAAAGCCCGCCTGGTTGGATGCGTCTTGACGAACATAAGAGAATATACCCCCTACTACATTTACGGGGGGACATAGGCCTCTGCGCTGTCCGCAGCCCTCCATTTGACTTGCCGCAGAATTTGCTCCGATTCTTGCCTCTGCGGCGCAAGCCATTCTGCGAAGCCGCCCCCTCACACGCAGTCCCACGGTTCACCTTTCATACCCGGAGGGGCATGCCATTCCGCGCTTGTGGTTGCGGTCATAAGAAGCAACCGCAGTCCATCATGAACTTCGCTCATCCGGACACCATGAGAATCCAGGCTCCGTATCGCTACTTCTCAGGGCAGGAGTGGGATTCCGTTTTCTCTCGCCAAGACGCAAAGACGCGAAGCGTTTCACCGCGGAGAGCGCAGAGATCGCACAGAAGAAGAATTTTGACAGGATGACAGGATTGACCGGATGACGGGATTCTCCTCTTGCGCCATATCCTGTTCATCCTGTAAATCCTGTCCAAAGAAAATTCACACAGGATGATCCTGTCCATCCTGTGTGCGCCGAGGGCGCCACTATCCTGTCTATGTCGTCCGCGCGCTTCGCGGGTTTGCGACTGCGCCAAGGGGGTGGCCCGGCCCTGCTTGTGGCTGCGTAGGCCGATTTTTGGAGCAGAGTATCTGCAAGGCTCGACACGCATGCTCAGCATCCCGTGCGTCCCGCGCTATGATTGACACGGCTCGTCTGGCCAATACCTGAGGTCCGGCTAAGCAAATAGGGTAAAATAAAAACGAAGATTGCCACGTCATACGACATAGTAGTTCAGGGCGAATTGTGGTCCCTGTTCTCAGCGCGGACTCGTCCGCCGTCCAGGACACGCTAAAGGGTGAGCGGGGCCGAGTCGCACCAAAGGGCAAACCAGAGAAGAAAACGAAAGGAGGCTGTGTGAAAGCGAAACCAATCGGATTCATCGTCGCAATCCTGATCGCCAGCCAGGCGGCTTTCGTGTACGCCAAGGCGCCGTCAATGGCAGAGCTCCTTCCCGCCGACAGCGTGGGGTATATCGAGCTTGCGGACATGGAGGTGTTCTACTACCTCATCAGCGAGCTCGGTCAGTCCGCCTTGGAGAGTCTGGAGGAGGAGGCAGTTCCTCCGGACATCAAAATCAAGGCCAGGGCCATTCTGGAAGCATTCAATGAGATCAGACCCGTCCTTCCAAAAAGTGGTTCGTTGGGCATCGTCTCCATTGATCTCCAGCGCGGGCAGCCCTCGTTGATTTTCACCATGGAATTGTCGGAGGGGTTGGCGCCCCTCGCCGCCGCCGCGAGCAAGCTGCTGCCCGCCATTCCGGATATGAAGGTCCAGAAAACGGACCACGGCACCGAAGTCGTGATCCCCGGCGCCCCCATTCCGCCCATCGGCGTGGCGGTGAAGGACAACGTCCTGTACGCCGCCGCAGGGGAGGGGCTTCTGGATCGGGCGCTGTCGGGTCTCGGGTCGGGCAGCCTTGCCCAGACCGCTCACTTCAAGGCGATCAACGCCATCACGGCAAAGGACGCTTTTCTTTCGGTCTATCTGAATCTGGACTCGATCCAGGAAAAGCTTGGACCCGCGCTCCCGGACATTGTCGGCCGCCTGGGCTTGAAAGACGTCCATGCCGCAGGCATCAGCATGTGTGCGGACGAAAAACTGTACACCATCAACGTGGCCCTTCAGTACACGGAGAACGCACCCGGCATCGCCAGCCTGCTCAGCTTCCCGAATACGAAGCCGAAAGGAATCGCCTACGTCCCAGAGGACTTCTCCCACGTGAACCGGCTTTCGATAGGCCCGCCGGATCAGTTCCTCGGGAAAATCTGCGACCTGATGAAGCGGCTCGGCGCGGAGGCAGATGTCGAACAAACCCTCGCCAGGCTCAAGGAGAACGCGGGGATTGACGTGCAGAAGGTCCTGGCGTCTCTGGGCGGCGAGATCACCATCGGCGTCAAAATCCCAGACACCCTCGCAATCCCCAACGTCGTGGTCTGCCTCGACGCGAGGGACCCGGAGTATTTGATGGGGACTTTGAAGAACCTCCTGTCGGGGGAACGCGCCCCGGCCACGATTACGGAGATGGAACTCAGCGGAAGGAAGGTCATGATGGTCATGCCCAAAATTCCTGTTCCGGTCACCCCCGCCTTCGCTGTGGACGGTGACGTGATGGTACTCGGGAGTTCCATGGCGGTTCTCCAGAAGGCTCTCACTGCAAAAGAGAGCGGCCGGAATATCGCTGCCAAAGACGCCTTCAAGGCTGCCACGGAAGGCCTTCCGGCGGATAGCAACGCCGCCTTGGTGTACACCGAGCTGGACGAGCTTGGACAGCTTGCAATCGCCGCCCTGGCAATGACTATGGGAATGGCGCCGGCAGAACTCAAGCCCATCATCCCCCGAGCGATGCCCTACGTCAATCGAGCTGTCCAGGACCTGGGGGAAACCGTCCATGTGACATACCGCATTCCGGGCGGACTGGCTATTCAGGACAGGAGGAGCGCACCTTCAGTTGTCCGCTTTTTGAAGAATGGCGCCGCCGTCGCTGTAAAAGCGGGCGTTTTCTACGTGAGCCGCCAGAGCGCTGCCGAACAGACCTCGCCGGCGGCGCAGGAGACCCCGGCCAAACAGATTCAGTGAGCCTCGACGGAGCAGGGGAAGGTCTTCGTTGACCTCGACCCATACGTGTCGAGGCCGCTGACAGCCATGAACCGCGCAGTCCAAGTCTGACGAACGGCGGGCGGAAGTCCGCCAGAATTGAATCTTCCTTTCCGTGCTTGGCGTCATGGCGAGAGAAAACCGAATTCCGACAAGCGCATCGAGAGGGACACCGAACGTTGCGGACGGCGCAGTGTTCCCAACGGCCATGCGAACGGTTCCATAGTGGAGGAGAGACCTCTCGAAAAGGCGCAAAGCTCGCAAAGACGGGCCGAATGAAGACGGCACACTTGACATGGGTTCACCTGGCGAGGAAGGAGTGCCATAGTATGGGAGAATCCTGAGAGCGGCAACGGCTACCGGGCGCCGGAGCCAAACATGATGGTTTTCACGGTGTCGAGGAGAATCATGAAGTCGAAGAGGGGGGACATGTGCTTGATGTAGTAGAGGTCGTACTCCAGCTTGCCGACGGTCTCTTCCATGGAGGAGGTGTAGTAGTGGCGAACCTGGGCGAGTCCGGTTATGCCGGGCTTGACGCAGAGGCGGTGGGAGTAGAAGGGGATTTCCTTTTCCAGCTTTTGAACGAAGAAGGGTCTTTCGGGTCGCGGGCCAATGAAGCTCATCTGTCCCCGCAGGACATTCCACATCTGGGGGATTTCGTCTATGCGGAACTTTCTGATAATTCGCCCGACGGGGGTGATTCTGTCATCGTTGGCGTCGGCCCATACGGGTCCTGATTCGGCTTCCGCGTTTTGGCGCATGGAGCGGAACTTGAGCAACCTGAACAGGTTCCCCTTCTGCCCGACCCGTTGCTGGGCGAAAAGCACGGGGCCGGCCGACGTGAGCTTGATTGCGATGGCCGCGAGGAGCGATATTGGCAGAGTAAGAGCAAGCCCGACGATAGAGATGACAATGTCTATCAGTCGCTTGAAATGCCAGGCGAGTCTCGTTCTGCCGACGATCTCCGGCTCTGACACGTCTGGGGCGTTCAACGCGCCGAGTAGGACTTTACTCGCGACTTCCTCGTAAAACTCGCTCCCCCGTCGCACTTCCATGCCCGGACAGCGACGCTTCACTTCGTTCAAGAAGGCTTTTGAGCCCTGTTCCTCGCCCTCCTTGCAGGCGAGGACGACGGTGTTCACGTTGTTTTCCGCCATCCACTGGAACAACTCCGCATCGCTGCCCGAAACCATCGGGACTCCCGCCGAAATGCCGGAGGCTTTCCCGTCGCCTGTCCAGAATCCGACAAGGTGATAGCCCGATTGTGGCCTTGCGAGGACTTCCTTGGCTATTTCGCTTGCCACACCATTCGCCCCCACGACAAGGAGATTCTCGGCGATGCCCTTTCGTCTGAGTATCCAGACGTAGAAGTAGCGCCAGGGAAATACGAAAAGAATGACGAAGAGCGTAGCCAAGAAAAAGACGCCTCTGGCAATCATCAAACGCGGGAATATGAGGTAAACGGCTCCGAGAATGACCGCCGCGACCGCAAAGGAGTGGATCAGATTATAACTGAGGCGGATGAAGTTGTTTGTCGCCTTGAGGTCGTAGAGATTGTTGTAGTAGAAGCTCAGTTGCAGAACAAACGAGACGGCGAAGATTCCGAGTAGGAATGTCCACAGTGTCTGCTCGTAAGGCGCTGATTTGACGAGGGCTGCAATGAGGGCGGCGGCGAGGACAAGCCCGAAGTCAACGAGAACCAGTATTCTTTTGCGTACGTTGCCGGGCAGCCGCTTGGTCATGGTAAGATGTCGGGTGTTGTTGTTCCGGGCCCGCGGTTTCGTTGAAGCAAGGAATGGTGTTGCCCTTGCTCAGAACCTACAGGGGCCTTATGAACCAATGGGTAAACCAAGTCGTTGGGAAGCAACATCTGTGCCAGAGACGGCTGGCAGGCTTTAGGCACATAACATTTTGCCGCAGAGGTAGTTGTGACTGAGCCCCTTGAGGCAACCCAAGGTTACTCCGCGGTCCCCTGCGCGAGCGCGTTTACAGAAAACAACATCTGTTGCCCGCGTTCGCCGATGGACGTTGACCAGCAGCGACGACCGAGTGTGCTGCGGCGAAGCAAAGTCCGCGCGCGAATTCTCGCAATCTCGAAGGGACGGCGCCATGACAAGGGGGACACGAGAAAGATGTGTCCCCCATCAGGACCGCCAGTCAAGCTGATTTGTGCCGCTTGTCAAAACAGGGCCATGAAGCCTATGTACGGAGCTGCGTCGTACGTGTAGCCTCCCTTTGCCTCAACAGGGACTCGGACCGCCCCTTCGAGCAGGAGCTTCCTTGACGGCCAATACTGGAGGCCGACGATGAGGTCGAGGCTTCCCTCGTCTCCCCCTTCGAGCCACTTCCCATAGACTTCCACGTTCGGTATGGCTTTTCTCGAGAGGAGGATTTGGGCGCTTGCACTGTACTCCAGTTCGTCTTCGCCCCTGCCGAAATCGTTCTTCTCGTTGAACCACCATGCGGCGAAGCCGTTAAGTTGGATTGGCCCGAACCTCTTTGAGCCTGTCAACCCTCCCCCGGCGTCTATTGACCCATCGCCAAGGGTGGGTATTTCGTCGCTGTCGCCGGTGGGAAGGCGCAATCCGGTGAGCCAGACGAGGCCCTGCTGGAGGTTTTCGCCCTTTATCAGCTTCGTCTTAACATCGAGGACGATGTCGCCGAGGCCGTTGGACTCGCCTTTGACGGGTCCCATTTTCATCTCCCGCAACCAGTAGGGCATGTTGAGTCGTGGCCAGACCCGCTCGCTTATGCCGTACGTTACCTGAAGCAGGATCATGTTGAACTGGAGTTCCTGGCCCGGACCCAAATCAACCCACTCCCCTTTCCTGACATCATACCTCTCCGTGAAATCAAGATAGCTATAATGGGGCTCCACGATAAGCATCCCTTTCGGCCCGGTGCTCGCCCCTGCACCGACGATGGGGTCAGCGTAGGCCGTCCCCGCCGTGAGAAACAAGGCTGCAACGACTCCCACTGCAACTTTCCTCACCGCGCACCTCCTTCCACTGTGTGCCGTTTATGTTTGTGTTGCCATGATCGAAGCAATACGCGAGAGCGTAATAGCGGGATACGAGTCGCTGCCATGAACCGTGGGAAAAACATCTTCACCCCCCCGACAGGTCAATGTGAAACGCAGAATGAGAAGCGAAAAAAACGCTTTGCCTTGCGTCCCGACTCCGGCGGCTACGCCAGGGTTGACGCGGCTCGGAGAACCATATCCATTGCGGGCAGCCCGTGTGGGCACTTCTTCGTGCATTCGCCGCACTTCGTGCAGGCGCTGGCCTTGACCTTCTGCCTGCCGTACTCGAGTCTGGACCAGGCAGCGAGACCGTAATGCCGGGCGTTCAGTTCGAGGCGGAGAACGTCCGGGATTGCTATCTTCACGGGACAGGGCAGGCAGTGCCCGCAGAGGCGGCAAAGATCGGTCGCGGACTTCTCCTTCCCAAAGCTCATAGCCGAGGATTCTGCAGGCGTCAGCCCTTTGAACGCCTTGCCAATGGCGATGGCGCTCTTGACCTCATCCAAAGTCGTGAATCCGGGGATCACACAGGCGACGTCTTGAGCCAGGCTGAAAGATAAGGTTCTCCGAATGAACTCGTCGCGGTCGGTTCCGAGGATGTCGGCGAGCTGGGGAACGATGCGACCGAGCTTGCCAAAATGGAAGACTTTCATGCCGATGACGCCGATGTCCATCTTCTTCGCCATGGGGACGACCTGCTCGAGGAATTCTCTCCGCACGGGATTCATGGGAACGGCGATCGCCTCCATCAGTCCGGTTTGCATGAACTTCATCATAGCGGTCGTGGCCAGATGGCCCGTCCCGGCAATGTGGGAAATCTTCCCTTCCTCCTTAGCCTTGATGAG
>CAZFAP010000129.1:0-13899 GCA_964516325.1 uncultured Verrucomicrobiota bacterium | reverse complement strand
TCGTGAAACCTTCGCCGGGAAAGACGACAACTCCGGGTGGAACTGGTTTGCCGGCGCCCTCGGAAGAGACAACGGAGATCGTGGAGCAGCCGGGTGAGGCAAAGGAGCACGACATCGCGGGAAAGGTCGTGGACAAGGATGGCAACCCGATTGCCGGCGCGAACGTGGAGCTATTTTTCTACTCCTGGGCGGATTTCTCGCCGGAGAAGATGGTGGAGACTATGAGCGAGCGTAAGCCCCTGAAGTATGAGACGAAGGATGACGGGCGATTCGGCTTCGATTACGAGAAAGGGAAACGCTACTTCATCAGCGCTCAAAAAGACGACTACATCCAGGCGGTCGAGAATCTGAGCGGTCCGAAGCAGGACATCGTGCTGACGTTGACCGCCGGCGGAGCCATCGAGGGGAACGTGGTGGACGCGGTAACCGGGCAGCTGATCGAGCACTTCCGCATCGCAGCCGCCGAGGACGCCGGGGGCGGATTCGTCATCGGGTTGTTCCAGAAAAAGGAGGTGGACATCTATCTCCCCACCGACGGGAAGGAGTTTAACGACGCGGCGGGGAAATTCCGCGTTTCGGGTCTCTCGGGGGGAAAGTATCGCGTGACGTCCATCGCGGAAGGCTACGCGCAATCCTATAAGACAGGTATCGACGTGGAGCCGGAGAAAACGACCGGCGGCGTTCTCATCAAGCAGCAACCCGCGGGCGGCATCCGCGGGCATGTTGTGGATGCTATCGGCAAGCCCATCGAGGCAGCTGAGATCGTGCAGAAAAACCCGATCCGTTCTGAGCTGCTCGGCGAGATCCGCCTGCCGGAGCGGAAAGTTCTGGCGACGACAAAGGCGCAGGGAGAGTTCGAGGTCAGCGGTCTGCCCGATGCAACTTTCACACTCCAGGCTCGCCACGCCAACTACTGCCCCGAGGAGCAGGCGGTGAAAGTAAGGAAAGGGGAGGTCACGGAGAACGTCGAGTTTCAGTTGGTCCAGGGCGGGGTGATTTCCGGGGTGGTCTTAGCGAAGGTGGACCTCCAGCCGATTGCGGGAGCGACGGTCAAAGCCACTACCGGGTCCTCATTCCTCATCCCCATACCGACGGGGACGGCTCCCGAGGCGAAGACCGACGCCAAAGGCATGTTTGACCTCATCAAGCTCGAGCCAGGGACCTACAACCTGGTTGTCACGGCGGAAGATTACGCCGAGAAGACCATCGAGGACCTCACCCTCAAGGAAAACGACGCCATCACAAACCTCATCATCGAGTTATCCCAGGGCGGCAGCCTCGTCGGAACGGTACGAGACCTGAGCGGCAACCCCCAGCCCGCCAAAATGATCGTGGCTGTGGGACCGGGCGGACAGAAAATGACCGAGACCGACGGGCAAGGTAAGTATGGCCTCAAGAACCTGAAGGAGGGCGTATATGCCGCCGGGGCTATTGAGGTCAGCACAACAGCACCGCAAATGGGAGCCAGCGCCACGGACATGCATTTCGTGCGCGTCGAAAACGACAAGGAGACCCGCCTGGACATCACCGTGGGCGGCCCGCGAAAAGTCTATGGAAAGGTCACCCTGAAAGGCGAGCCGCAGGCCGGATTGACGATCATGGTTGGGACTTCTCACAAGACCACGGCCGCCACGAAAAGCCAGAGCCAAGCCAGCGATAGGACTGATGAAGACGGCCGCTACGAAATAGACAACCTGCAGCCGGGCGAATACGACCTGGCTGTCATGAAGATGGTTGGTATGATGCCGACACCGCTGTTCCAGATCGAGATCACGTTAACCGACAATGATCTCGAGAAGAATATCGAGCTCCCTGAGGGCGGGATCTCTGGCAAGGTGGTGGACGCGGAGAGTCGAAAACCGATCGAGGGGGCGAAGCTGACCCTCGAACGGACCAAGGAGACAGACATCCATGGAGCGGCCATAGCGAAGATTGGATTGGCTCTCGGCGGCAATGCAACAACAGACGCCGAAGGAAAATACGCCATCTCCACCGTGCAGGATGGGGACTACTACGTCGTCGCCAAGAAAGAAGGCTACGCGCCGCAGGGATTGACCGCCACCGTCCGGAACGCCCGGGGTCCCTCCGACCTCGATTTCTCCTTGAGCACCGGCGAGACGCTCTCCGGGCAGGTAACTTACAGCGATCCATCGCGCCGGCCCAAGCAGATTCATCTCTCCGCCAAGAACGCCAGCGGCGGGACTGTGTACGCCGAGAAGTTGTCGCTAAGTGAAGGCGGCGAGTACACGGCGACCGGGCTGGCGCCGGGCGAGTACGTGGTGTCCGTTGACGCAATTGGCTACGCGACAGCCAGCCAGAAGGTGACGATTCGCTCCGGGGGAGGGAACCGGGCGGACTTCGCATTGACCGCTGGCGGCACGATTGTCATCCAGGTTGTGGACGAACGGGGGCAGCCGATCACTGGGCCTTCCGTGGAGATTCTCGACGAGCAAGGAAACTTCTATACGGGGTTCTTCCCTGACCTGAAAGAGCTGATGAACATGGGGTTCGAGGCGGTCGCCCGAACCGACGGACTGGATATCAGCCGGAACGTCTCCCCCGGGAGATACCGCGCGAAGGTCGGCGCCTTAGGGTATGAGGACGATTTCGTCAACGTGACCGTTCGCGAGGAGGAAGAGACTCAGGAGAAAGTCACGCTGCGGAAAATCAGATAGCTACGCGGGGGTTTCTCATCGCGGGCGAGTAAGACGAATCTGACAGGATGAACAGGATACACAAGATTTTTGAAGCATCCCGCTTATCCTGTAAATCCTGTTCAGTTCCAAACAATCAGGCGACAAGGAAGAGAGCAAAGCTCCTGAAGGGCCATGGTGTCAGCCTTTTTTGTTTTTTTCGGTCTCCCCCGTCGCCTTGTCTCCTGCTTCTCGTCAGTTTCATAGAAGACAAAGAGCATGGTATTATAACGAGGCGGGGACGCACCTTCCCGGAGCCGCAGTCAATTGCCATCGCCCTGTCCCCTCGCCGAATGAGATATACGTTGCACGTATCGGGAAAGAGAAACACGTTGGGCTGGACTTCCTCAAAAGTCGCTATCTGGTTTTCCGCCTTTCCGACGACAGCCGCGCTCGCCGGACAGGACAAGAATAGAATGACGCAGACCAGACCGAGAATTCTGCCTGGCGATCCTGCGCCTGTCCGATCCCCTAACGACGCGATAAGACCTCTGACGAACCTCAACATTTCCACCTCCCTATTATGCCAACCGCTTGTACGACCCTCCTGTATTTCTTCTGACGGATGCTCTCTCGTCGAGAGATAACCGAATCAAGTTACCCTGTGGATGTTAGCGATTCACCGAAATCTCAGCTCGTAAACGTGAACGCCGTACGCCTCGAAGACGTCCGAGAATGATCGCCCTTCGGTTCCTAACTTTCTTTTCTCCAGGGGAAGGCTCACGAATTCGCCTAACTCTCTCTCGAATGAAAACGTCGCTCGCCGTATTCCCGGCCAGTTGTTTGCCGCGATAAGGTACGTCCGGAAGCCGTCGCCCTTGACAATCCACTCTATCTCCTTGCCTTCGTCCTGCACGCCTGACTCGTCCGGAGGCTGCACATCGGGGGAAACCATCGCCTCCTGCGTCCTGAGCATAAGAATTGGCGATAGTTCTCTCAGCTCCCTCGCCAGACGCTTCAATCCCCGCCAGTTCGCTGGGTCGTGCTCGCCTTCCCCGCAGAACCGAAAGAACAAAATCCCCTTTGCCCCGTTGATGACCGCAAGGTAAGCCATGCACCTCTCTTCCTCGAAAGTCGGCCATCTCGCCCAGCCGGTCCGCCGCGCTTCCTGTGAAGCATCGGACCAGTCGAAAGCCTGAATCACCGCCCAGACGGGCTTCCTGTCGCCCACGGCTTTTCTCGCCGCCCTCACGGACTCGGAGACCGTGCTCAGGGGCCGGTGCGGGACGGGATATGGATCGGTCATCAGAATGTCCGACGTCGAAGCGTACGCGGGGAAGTTTTCCGGCCTATAGACCACAATGGCCGTGGGGTGATGGGGATCGTCCGTTTTCTCCTGCGTGTGCGCCTGAAATACTTCCCGGGGACTGATGTTTCCCTGGTCAGGCTCGTCCCATAAATACCGGGCAATTATCGAATCTTGCGTCCCACTTTCACGAAGACCCAGTAGCGCAGGCGTCCCCGCCTGCATTTTCATCCTCGGACAGAGGCAAAGCAGGGAATGCAGGCGAGACGCCTGCGCTACCGACTTTCGCCGAGACCCACTCGGGACGATCGCCCTCAAACCGGCCCGCTGAGCTGCGACGACTTCATCTGTCAGAACCGTGTTGAACCCTGCTCTCTTCGCTTCCCAAAATCTCTCTGCTGGCAGGGAATAGATGCCGATTGGGAAGAAAGGCTTACCCGCCATGAGGAGATTGAGATTCTCGTCGAAAGAAATGCGCTCGCTGGACTGCGCCCTTAGCGGCGGCAGGATTTCTTCCCCCGGCGAGACCACCTCCCGTGTTCCTTCCTTCGCCGGTTCGACCGTGACTTTTCGCGGTTGGGAGGTTGCGAGCAAAGTGTCATTCTGAAACGCCTTGACCCGCCAATACCACTCGCCGCGCATTTCGTCCAAGTCCGGATACAGATCCAACTTCTTGGGCAGTGTGTTCCAGAGGTCTGCACCTTCCTCGAGCCGGAAGAATGGCTGCGCCGTGCGGATGACAATCTGATTGGACACCGTTCTCCCCACGAGCCTGACATCCCCGTTGAACCCTTCAGACTTCGATGCCTCCACTTCAAACACGACAAGGGCGCCCGTCTCGCGACTCCGCCAGCTCAGATTCCCTCCCTTCGCCTCGCCATCAACTTCCACCCCGAATTCTTCCACCCGGACATCATCAAACCAAACCTTGTACGGCTTCCTCCAGTTGACCAGCCTGAGAACTGCCTCCCCCTCACACCCGCCGGAGTTCAGAAGCCAATCGAACTTCTCCCAGACCCCCACGCGGTACAGGTTCAGCACCCTCTTCTCCCCGAATAACTCCAACTCCGGCAGCCACCCGGTCGGTCGGTCGCGTTTCGCCCAGATCGAGACCGAGTGCCATCGCCCGGGCTTGACGCCCCGAACAATCGTGTACCACCAGCCGCGTCTCCCCCAACCTTCCTCCCGAATCGAAACCGACCGCTCGCCGGAATGTCCCTCCGGCTCCCACTCAAAAACTTCGTCAGCGACGACCTCGCCCGCCTCCGATCCCCAGCATCCCCAGCCCGCGGGATCGCCCATATCGTCCGATTCCTCCAAGCCTGGGTTCTCGACAAGGTTCGGCGCCGCCCAGGCGGAGATGGAGATTATCGCCAGACTGAGACCAATTGCTCGAGAAAGCATCGGTGACTTTGCCCCCTTTGAAAAGAAATCGCCCGCCCGCCTGAGGCACATCGGGCAGGACTGACTCACTTCAGGTTGCTCGGTAAGAGCTTAGGGAGAGGCGAGTGCCTCACACACTTCGGTCAGCCTTCCGACCGGCCAACTCGCCGCAGGACGTTGCGCGCCGTGCTTCTGACCTCAAGGCTGCGGCAGAACTCCAACCCTGTAGAATCGTGCTGCAATCCCAGAAGCGTCGCCGTCGCTGTAACTGCTTGTGTGACTATTCGCCCGAATGGTCGCCAGGATTCTCCAGTTCACCAGGTCCTTGCTCTCCTGGACGGCGTAATCTCTACCCGGGACACTCGACCACATTAGTTCCAGGCCGTCCGCGTTTTGGACTATCTCCGCAACGATGAACAACGACGTCTCGTCGAGGGGGTCCGTTCCGGCGAGCACCTCATCTCCGTCCTTCATCCCGTCGCCATCCGTGTCAGAGTTCTGGTACTGCGTGTGATAGACCTCCTCCTCTTCCCTGTCGTTCAGCCCGTCGTTGTCCGAATCCTTCGTGGCGCTGAGGCGGACGCGTATTGTAATCGAGCAGGTCCCAACATCATTGCCGTCCATATCCTTTCCCGTGAAGACCAAACGGTTCTCGCGTTCGGTTAGCAGCAATCTCGTCTCCCATTGTGTCGTTGTCTTCCAGGTCGGGACCAACGGCACGCCCTGCCCTTCGCTCGTGCGTACCTCCATCGTCCGGATATGGACCGGCGCCGTTCCTTCCAGAATGAGCGACTCTTCCTCGACCACCCAATCATTGCCCGAGTTCGTCGTGATCACGAACGATACCCGTGGAATTCTCGAGCGAATCACGGTGATCCGGCTTGAGATGAACCCCTTCATTCCACCGGGGCCGTTGGGTGCCCCTTCCTCGTTGGCAAGGACGGCGTATATCCCATCCAGCACCGGGTCTATCTGCGCCCGGCTGAAGGGACCGTCAATGAGTTTCAAGAAATAGGAGTAGTACCACCGCTGAAACCGCGGCCTCTCCAGCATCCTCTTGACGCACGGAAACATGTCGCTCACGATCGGCGCGCTCGAGTTCCCGAACGTCAAGTCGCTGTCCCAGGGAATGAGCACCCATTCTCCCTTTCGCGGTGGGTCCTCGGACGTGCCATTTCCCTCGTGATACGGCTTGTACATCGAAGCGTTTTTCCCGCGGTTGTATCCGAACGTATCCCAGTCATCCACGAGAAATCTGACGCACAGGACCCTCAGCCATTCGTCCACATCCAGCACGTTTTCCGCCTGGTAATCGAAGTCCGCGTTGCTGGTCATGCTCGGGTCCATGAAAAGCACGAACTTCAGAAAGTCCGAATAGCTGTCCTCCTTTTCGTTGGTGTGCAGCTCCCAATTCCAGCGGTACTTCTCTTTCTCCGACGTCTCCGTCCAGCCGGTATCTGACCCCTGCCACAGCAGAAAAGCGTCCGTGTGAGTGTGCCCCATCCAGTCGTCGTACTCGAAATGGTCGTCTATCTTGAACAGGTTCCCGTCCGAGTCGTCCGGCCAGTAAAGCCGAACATAGTCGGCGTCCACAATCTGCACCTCGTCCGCCAGAGCGGCGAAGCCTCCGTTGAACCTCACGTGCACATACCTCAGGTAACTCGTGGGGACTCTCCCCAGCTCTCGCAGCAGATGTTGCACTGCCCGATCCTTCTGCCTCGTCTCATCCGCATGCCAGTCCAGGTTGATCTCTTCCGACACCCCCTGCAACCGCTGGTCGGCATAGAACCGAATCCGGTACTGGTCCGACGGGTGGTTTTGTCGCGTCCAGCCGCTCCCCCTCGTCCGAATGCCGCAGTTGTAGTACGCCTTGCTCTCGTTCAAAACAAACGTGCAGTCCTCCAGCTCATTGCTCATTCGGTTGCAGCTCCGAAGCCGCTCATCCGCCTCGTGCGAAAGGAGTATCCGGTAGATCGGGAGCTTGCTTGTGGGACGCCAATCTTCGACCTGATACAGGCACCAAACGTCCTCCTTCGCCGGAAAACGCTGCGAGACCGACCGACCATCCTTCGCCACCATGTAGAACTCCATCAGCTCGCCGCTTCCTCGCGGCGGAATCGTTCCCACGTAAAGCCCATCTCCCGGTCTCCCGTCTCCATGCTGACCATCATCGTACATTTGCACGCTCTCGAACGACCACTCATAGTCTCCCTTGTAATACAGCGTCACGGACGACACGCCGTCGCAATCCCTCACCCGCGCTGTAACCTTCACCCCGTCGTGGCGACTCGGCACGATCGGCTCGTGCTTCACCTCCGTAACGACGGGGCCGATGTTGCTCGCATAGACGCTGTTTTTGTTCCCGGGCGTTCCTCGACGGCCGGGCATCGGAATTCGCGATGCCTTTGCCGCCCCCTGATTGTGCGTTCGCGTATAGACCAAATTCATCCCCCTCTGCCATTTCGCCCAGAAAGAAATCGTGTAACTCTGGCCGGCGGACAGGGAACCGCTGGTATCGCATTCGATCCTGTTGGCGCCCGTGTCTCCGCGCCCTGTGGAGACGATTTTCAGGCACTGCGACCCGCTGTGCGCTTCCTCCGTGTAACTCATCGTCTGTATGTGGTTGCCCTCGATCAGCCAGTCAGACGTGCCCCACTCGAACGAGCCGTTCGGGATGAACTCCCGCCCGCTCCGAGTCATGCTGAGGTCGTCAATGAGACACTCGCCCCGGTGCAGCAGGAAAAAGTGGAATTCCGACTCCCCCCCGGCAAATTCGCCATCGTACTGCACGTGAGTCCAGACAGCCTTGCTCCTATCATCGCTTGGCGCCCAGGCAGACGGGGCATTGTTCTCCTGCCTCGGGTCAATGAGCTCCAGGCTCGAACCCCATCCTGCCGCCCATATCGGCCATCGCCCGCCTCCGGCGTAGCGAACCTGGTCCACAGCATTCCCAAATGTGTCCACAAGCTCCAGGCTTTCTCCTTCATTATCCAGATTCCCCGTGAAATCCCCGATAATGTTCGTGATGTAGTACTTCTTGTAAATCGCCCTTTGGTCCCTCGCCACTACGAGATACTCGTCCGGCCCCAGACTTGTCCCCAGAGGAAAAACGAAGTCCACTCCCTTGCTGAAGCTCCATCCCGACATGTCCACCTGCACGTTCCCTCGGTTGTACAACTCAATGTATTCCAGGTCGTCGTTGTTCTCGTACGGGTGGTACATGAGTTCGTTAATCACGATAGAATCATTCACGGAAATCTGGTTCGGCTGCCCCGACGTTGGGGTCGGCGTCGCGTACCATCGCCCTTCCCCGTCCGGGTAACGAGCCCGGCTCATGCCAAGTCTTTCCGTTCCGTACGCCTGCGCGTCAATGACCCTCTGCCCGTCCGGGGTAGTGAAATAAATCGCCCCGTCCTTGTCCGGCAACTGAAACCCCATTTCCGTCCCGGTAAAGGCAATGCAGCCCCACCGCCCGATGCTCGTCCCTTTAGGAATCTGGTATTTCGTCAGGTCCGCCGGATCCTCGCTCAGGTAGGCGAGTCCTATGTCCACCGTTACATCGTTGTTGTTGACCAGTTCCACGAAGGTCTCTTCCCAGTTCGCCAGAAACTCGTTGATCCCGACATTCATTATCGGTGGGCTATTCGGGTTTGCATCGAACCCGTTCGGCTCGCCCGGACTTCCCAATCTCTGCGGGCTGAGAGCCCAGCTTTCGCTCTCGTCGTTTTCCAGGTCTGTGTTGATGAGCGCTAAGGAATGTCCGGCGCCGTCCGCTGCGGCGGGCCAGGGGTCTCTGTCCTTGTAGTCAACGTGTGCCATGACGGCGCCCATCCTGTCCGCAAGGGCGACCTCCTCGCCCCCGTTGTCGAGGCGTCCCTGGAAAGGCCCCATGAGTTTCCCCGATGGAATCCCGTACATTGCTTCCATGGCAGCCTTATCGGCACAGACGACAAGGTACGATTTCCCCTGCATGATGACCCCGCGGGGAAACTGAAATGTGATTCCTCTCGAGAAAGACCACCCGCCGATGTCCAGCGGGACGGCATAGTCGTTGTACAACTCAATCCATTCGTAACTCGCTTCGTTTTCGGCGGTTGGGTGATACATGATCTCGCTGATCATGACCCCTTCCGATGTCATCACAGCAGACCAAACAAATGCAAAGGCAAGCGCGACTGTTCTCATGAGCTCCCTCTACGATTTCACCGTGACACTGTGGCCGGCTCCCCTCTTCACAGCGATTTGGGGTCCGCCTAAGAAATATACTTCCTCCGGGCTTCGGCGGCAACCTCTCTTCGATCAACCGCAATAGAAAAACAACCTTCGACACAGCCCAACTGTTCAAATCCCGCCGCGAAATTGGGAAGTTGACCCTGAGGAAGGCTTGCCCTCAACCAGCAAAAAAGCCTTGACATTGGCCGGATTGGCGCGTTAGTGATTTGAGCAGAAAATCAGCAGCATCAGGATAGAGGGCGATTGGCCAGCTTCCAAGCGGCCTTCATGGCAAAGGCAGTGGCGTACGCGGCACGAGTGCTTTGGCGCAGGTCTGGTAGGAGCGGCTGCTTGTCTGGTTTGTCTTTATGCTTTCCAATTTCGGCGCTTGCTGCCAGCTCCTATTCGCTGGCAGCGCATGCCCACCCAACAAGGGCGCTATTGCGCCTATCTGCAAATTCGTCTCTTCGCCTGCCGGCGCCATGGGCTCTGCTTGATTGTTTCAGTCAGCTAACAAACGTCCCCGAGTTCCCCTCGGGGGCAAGCTCTCGCAAAATAGAAACAAAAAACCAAAGTTTTATGGGGGTGCCGAAATGATGAAGAACGCAGCATTGATCGTCGCAGTATTGTTTTCGCTTTCGGCTGCCGCTTACTGCCAGGACATCACGCCGAAGCCAATTCCGGGTGATCCGTGGGGGTTTCTGAGCAGGGACTTCTCCGGCCCGGAAGATAATCCCAATACAGTCAACGGTTCGGCGGCCTACGACCCTGCCACGGAAACCTACACAATCACCGCCAACGGGGAGGACATGTGGGACAACGACGACGGGTTCCGCTTTACCTACCTTGAGGTGCCAGCGGGCACCGGCGATTTCGAGTTGTCCGTGCGGGTGGAGATGCCCCAGACATGGCCTGATGCGTGGACCAAGGCCGGCGTCATGATAAGGCAGGGTCTCGACGACCTGTCCGACGACGCGTTTATGAACATAGTCGCCTCACGAAGCAACGGTATCGTCATGCAGTATCGGCCCACCAAGCACGGGGCCGGAACACGCACCGGGGGCGATGCCGGCAAGGCCAATTTCGTGAACGGCTCATGGAACATTGCCATCAACGAGCCAATCTGGCTGAAGATAACATACGAGGCGGCGACGGGTATATGCACCGGCTATTACTGCTACAATGGGGTTGACTGGCTTCGTGAACCCCAGGCCTGGAGAGACTCGCATTCTCAGTACACGCTTAAGTTCACCCAGCCATTTTACGTTGGCATATGTCTCACAAGCCACAGCGCGGGCGCCGCGGGGACCGCCGTTTTCGGTGACTTCCGTTTCCCGCCACTTGCAGGAACGCGAGCGGTAGCGGGTCCGGACAGGTGGGTGTACGGCAACGAAGAGGCGAGCCTCAACGCAAGCAATTCCATGAAGGCCACGACCTTCCAATGGACCCAGGTGAAGGTTGGCACTGAGCCGACTGTGACGATAGCCAATCCCACCCAGGTTATCGCCACATTCACGCCACCCGGCACCGAGATCGGTTATACGCTCAAGTTCGAGCTTACTGTAACAGGCGAGACCGGAACCAGTACCGACGACATCCTGTACTTTGTCCGCGCCGTTAATCCCCCGAAAGTTGCTCCAGGCAATGTCCGCGCTAAACCAATGGACGTTAACGGGGAACTCGGTTTCACACTCGAATGGGACCCCGTTCTCGATGCCACGCAATATCAAATCGCGTTGAAGCTTGGGACCGAGTACTTCTGGACTTACACCACGGCCAATACGTATTACCCGATCATGGGCATGACGGAGGGCATGACGCGAACGGTCGCTGTAAGAGGGGAGAATAAGTATAGCGTGCCTTTGAGCTCCGACCCGACCAAGCACGGCGTGCCGTCGGGGGATATAGCCTACACGGCGATGGCGAACATCTCCCGCCTAGCCGGAACGACCCCCCCCACCGGCTACTTGTCCTCGGTTCTGCCTTCTCCCATCGCCGGCCTCAACAACGGGCAGACGACTGACTCCGTGGACAGCAACAACGCGCAGCCGAAGACCGAAGACTATTGGGGCTACCTGTGGGATGACGTTCTCCTCTTCAACCACATTGTCTATTACACCGGCCAGTCCTCCTCGAACGGCGGCTGGTTCACGAGCCTGAAAGTCCAGTATTCCCCTGACGGGACGACCTGGAAGGATGCGACGGGACTCACCATCACCCCAGCCTATGATTTCACGAATTCCCCCGCCGGCCGCCTCCGCTCCACCCGGTACGATATTTCGTTTCTCACCGTTAGGGGAAAAGGGCTAAGAATTTTCGGCGCCCCCGGCGGTTCCGCCACACAGCAGTACACTTCCGTCGCGGAACTCGAGACCTTCGGGAATCAGCTCGGCGAGCCCCTCGTGGTGTACGGTGTTGACGGCACGTTCAATGAGAGGGCGACAGCGCTCCTCGACGGGAGCAACTCGTTCTCCACAAGAGGAAACCTGAGCGGATTTCAGTGGGTTCAGACAGGGGGTCCGAACGTAACCATCGCCGGCGCCAATCTGGCCCTCGCCACCTTCTCGGCCCCCGGCGTGGACGCCGATACCCTCTTAACCTTCCAATTCACAGCCGGAGACGGCTCGGAGACGAAGACCGATGACGTAACCATCACCGTCAAGAATCTCGTTACCACGGCGGTTGCCGGCCCGGATCGAAGCGTTCCCGAAGGCAGCCCCGTGACGCTTAACGGCACCGGTTCCGTCACCACCTCGGGTACCCTCACCTATTCCTGGACTCAGACAGCCGGGACGACTGTGGTCCTCACCGGAGCAAACACCGCCGCGCCGTCCTTCACTGCCCCGATCCTGTGGGACTACAACGAGAACTTCGTTTTCCAGCTTGAGGTCAACGATGGAGTTGGCGGCATCAGCACGGATTCCATCACTGTCAATGTGAAGAACATCATAGAGGACGGCGTGCTTATAGACCCATTGAGTCTGTCCGCACGAGACATCTCCGGTACTGTCAGCAACCCCAACAATATCGCCGGCGCCTCGAGCTACGACCCCAACACGCAGACCTACACCGTCACTGGCGATGGGGAGGACATCTGGGACAACGACGACGGGTTCCGCTTCGTGTATAAGGAAGTTGGGAGTGATTTCTCCAGCATCTCCGTGCGGATTGACAACCCTCCGGCCACATGGCCCAACGCCTGGACGAAGGTCGGGCTTATGGCGCGGCAGGACCTCGATGCAGACTCTGTGTATATGGACCTCGTTGCGTCGCTCTCCAACGGGATGGTTCAGCAGTACAGGACCACGAAACATGGCGGGGCCGCACGAGTAGCCGGCAATCAACCTTTCGTGAACGGCTCGCTTACTTTCACCGGCCCGGTCTGGCTGAAGCTGGAGCGCCAGGGGGACCTCTGGGTGGGCTACTATTCCTTCGACGGAGCCGACTGGGTTGTGGGAAGCCTCTGGAACTTTCCAACACAGCACACCATTCCCATTGCGGCGCCGTATTACGTGGGAATCTGCGTCACCAGCCACGACGGAGGCGCTCTTGCCACGGCAAAACTTGGCGAGCTCAAGGAAAAGGCTGCGTTCGTCCTCACGGATGCGTACGCAGTCAGGAACCTGCCTGCCTCCTGTGAAGTTGGCGGGACGATGGACGTTGCGCTCACCCTGAAGGTCAATCCGAACAACAAGCCGACCACCGTGACCATCAGCGAGCAGATTCCTGCCGGCTTGTCGGAGGATGACGTTGTCGCACCGGGGGCTGTGGTTTCCGCCGGAAAGATCACCTGGACTCTCACCGGGACGGATGTCAAGACCGGCGCCATCGCCTATTCGTTGAGCATTCCGGAAGAGACGACGCAGGCTCTTGACTTTGCGGGAGCTGTTTCCTTCGGGACGACGACGGCAGACATCATTGGCGAAAACCTCGTGTATGCAGTTCCCACGGAGCCAAGGTATCTGGAGGTCGAGATGCTCGCGGCGGCTCACTTGAGCTGGTCTCCACCCGCCACGGAGGGTGTTGCGGGTTACCGCATCGAAAGGAGCGTCAACGGCGGAGCGTGGGAGGACCTCGCCATGACGACCGGCACGTCCTTTGTGGACAGCGCAGTCACGGCCGGCAACAACTACAGCTACCGCATAGCCGCCGCCAACGTGCGAGGAATCGAAGGTTCCTCCTCCGACCCCACGGACCAGGCTCTCCTCCCGACGATGTTGATAAGGGAAGCGGAGGACTTTAACTATGGCGGTGGGCTGTATCCCTGGGTTACGGGCACGACGACCGCCGCGACGGAAGCTCTTTCCGCGAGCGCTGTGGAATGCACGAACGACTTCTGGCAACCGAACAAGGGCGGACCGAGAA
>CAZFAP010000128.1:0-14165 GCA_964516325.1 uncultured Verrucomicrobiota bacterium | reverse complement strand
TGTGATCGCAGAAGGGCGCTGAGCCAGCTCAGGGAAAGCCCCCTCAGTAAATCACCTTGCTCAGCGGATATTCTACGATCCCCTCCGCGCCCGCTTTTTTCAGAGCGGGGATAATCTGCCGCACGACGCGCTCGTCCACGATGGTTTCCACAGCCACCCACCCTTCCTGCGCGAGATGGGAGATGGTGGGATTCCGCAGAGCCGGCAGAGCCTTGAGAACGGACTTCAAGTTCGCCTCTGAAACGTTCATCTTCAGGCCGACCTTCGTCGCCGCGTTCAAGGCGCCCTGGACCAGGACAGCGAGGTTCTCAATCTTGTTCCGCTTCCAGCGATTCTTCCACGCCTCGCGGTTGGCGATGAGTCGGTTCGTGGACTCCATGACCGTCGCAATCTCGCGGAGGTTGTTTGCCTTCAAGGACGAACCCGTTTCCGTCACGTCCACGATTGCGTCCACGCATTGCGGTGCCTTCACCTCGGTAGCGCCCCAGGAAAACTCCACTTTCGCTTTCACGCCATGCTTGCGGAGAAATCTCTGCGTCAACCGGACCGCTTCCGTCGCTATGCGCTTCCCCTCAAGCTGCTTAACGGTTCTTATCTTCGAATCGCTTGGCGCCGCCAGAACCCATTTCACCGCCCCGGGTCCTCTCTTCGCATACCTCAACTCCGCGACCTCCACGACCTTCGATCCGTTTTCCTCGATCCAGTCCTTTCCGGTTATCCCGGCGTCGAGAACCCCCTGCTCCACATAGACGGAGATTTCCTGCGCTCGAAACAGAACAACGTCCATCTCCTCATCGTCCACCGACGGAAAATACGACCTTCCGCCGATGGAGATGTTGTATCCTGCCTTCCTGAGAATCTCCAGAGTAGTCTCCTGCAAACTTCCTGACGGCAATCCAAGCTTCAGCTTCACTGACTATCCTCCGCGAAAAGTATCCAGTTGCCAGCCGGCTTTCGGGCCGGCAAAAACCAAGATTTTGATTCATTCTACAGCAGCCGCCAGTCCATAACAAGCTCCGAATCCCCACTCGAGCACAGGGGACCTCCAGGCTACTTGACAGGTTGAACCTCAGGGCACACGGGGGATACACAACTAAGGAAGATGCACCGTTGAGGGGGCGAATGTCTTCTCCGCGCTCTCCGCGTGCTCTGCGGCGAGACTGCCTCCTGTCGTGACGTTGGTGCGATGAATTTTCACGCGATTCCGTTGACAAAAAGAGGCTCGCTGTGATAAATGCCGCTGACCTGCTCGCGCCCCGTTCCGCACAGAGCAGACGCGCGGAGTCCAATCGCCGGAGGGAACCCCATTGTCCGTTGACTTCCGAGTACGCGATTTTGCCTATCCCGTGGGAATTCTTCGCCTGAAGCATTTCTTCGAGAAGAGTCAGTGGTTTCCTCCTGAAGAGCTCCGGTCGTATCAGGAGGAACGGTTGCGGGGCGTCATTCATCAAGCGTACTATCACGTCCCCTACTACCGCCAGCTCCTCGACGAGCATCGCCTGAAGCCGCAGGACATTCGGAGAATCGAGGACCTTCGCAAGCTGCCCCTTCTTTCGAGGGAGGCGGTGCGAAAGAGTTTCCGGAAGCTCCGCGCCGACAATGCGAACCGCTTCCACCCGGCGTTGTCTTCCACGACCGGCACGACCGGTACGCCCCTGAAGTTTCTGGTTGACAGACCCGCCAACGTCCTGGAGTTCGTCTATTACTGGCGATTCTGGAGCTGGGCGGGATACCATCTCGGCGATTGCTTCGCGGACGTGCGCTGGGACTATTTCGTCTGGCGACCCGAGTTCACGGAAAGGAGGACCTGCTTTCAACCGCATCTCCGACGTCTGTTACTGAACGCGATGCGCATCTCCCGCGAGCAGATCGGCGAATACGCAAGCGCGCTGCGGAAATACCGACCGAAATTCATCCGAGGTCGTCCATCGAACCTTTACTGTCTCGCGCTATTCCTGGAGGAGCGGGGGATGGACGACATCAAGTTTCAGGCAGCTTTCACGGGCGGTGAGGTAGTTCTGCCCGAGCTGAGGGAGAAGATCGAAAGCGTTTTCGGCTGCAAGGTGCTCGATTCCTATGGCCACATGGAAAAGTGCATGGCGGTCAGCCAGTGCCCGGAAGGCAGCTATCACATCCACTCGGAGTACGGCATCCTCCAACTCGCCGACGAGAGAAAAGGCAATGATGGAACGAGGATGGGAAACGTCGTCTGCACCTCCCTTCACAAGATGGCCATGCCCTTCTTGCGGTATCACATTGAGGACGTGCTCGAATTGCACGACGACGGCAAACGTTGCCCCTGCGGGCGATCCCTCCCGCTGGTGAAGGCAATTTACGGACGGGTTCGCCCTCTTATCGCGACGCCGGAGGGCCGGCCCATCACCACGCTGGCTGCTCCGTTCAACCGGCTGAAGGGCATCCGCGCCTTCCAGTTTGTTCACGATAAACCAGGACAACTTCTCATCCGCATCGTCAAGGGACCAGCCTATACCCCCGGCACGGAAGAAACCTTGAAGCTCCAGACAGCGAAGTACATTGGAGAAGGAATGGAGGTTGCCCTGGAATACGTCTCCGAGAGCGATCTGGAGCGGGATGACATGGGAATGGTCCAGATGGTTGTGTCCCACGTCAAGACCGACCTCGGCTGCCGCCCGGCAGATCTCACCACGTCTCGTACTTGACGAGTTCCTCCGGGGATTTGCGCTTTTTCTCACGCGGACTGTCGGCGGGGTAACCAAGCGGAGTGAAAGCGATCGGCTCCGCCTCCGGGGGAAGGTTCAGGACTTCACGAGCCGCCTTCGGGTCGAACGCCCCAACCCAGCACGTCCCCAGTCCCTGATCCGTCGCCGCTAAAATGACATGGTCCATGACGATCGCCGCATCCACCTCCCCATAATTCTTTCCGTCTTTCCTCGTCCAGCTTTCCGAGGAGAGCGAACAGACGCAGACCACGTAGGGCGCCTGCGTGAACCACTCCTTCGGATAGATTTTTTTGAGCTCCTCCTCGCGCCCTGACGTGGAAATCACAATGAGCCGAAAAGCCTGTCGGTTCGCCGCCGTCGGGGCAAGAACCGCCGCCTCGAGGACCTTCCTCAGCTTCTGTTCCTCGACCGGCTTGTTGGAGTACGCGCGAACGCTGTACCTCTCCCGAATCAGCCTCTCAAATTCCATTTTCGTCCTTCCTCGTTACATCTTGCGAAGCTCCTGCCTACCCACGCGGAGCAATAGAGCTGCGCCTTTCGCTGCTGACATCGAGACTTACAGCAGCACGAGATGCAGCATCCGTTGCCCCGTCGCTGAGGGGCGAAAGCATCACGCTGGCGGCACGGGCGGTCTGCGTGGGTCGTTGAGCGTCTCCTCCAGCGTCACGACCCGCTTCTCCTCCAGGCTCTGGCGAATCATGAGGCCAATAATGGAACCCGCCGTACCGTTGGCGATGCCGCAATTCGCCTTTTCCGGCGTTCCAGCCCGGACGCACTCGAAGAAATTCGTGAAGTGGTCTCGCGTATCCCCGCCCGGTCCCTCTCCCTGAACGCGAGCGGAACCGCCCGCGGGCGCCTCCCGAAGCTGGACGTACGCCTCCATCACATTCAGCGCCCCTTTCGTCCCGATGAAGTCCGTCTGGATGCCCTCACCGGGGAAGTCCGGCACGTGAATCCATCCGTGTCCGTAGTGGACAACGAGGTTGTTCAGCTTCTCGGGGTACTGGAGAATGGCGTGATAATAATTCGTCGTGTTCCGCCCGGGGATAATCCCGCTGCGTCCCGTGGCAAAGCAGGAGGCAGGGTGCGTTTGTGTTACCCACCAGATCAAGTTAAATTCGTGCACTGCCTGTTCGAGCATCCAGTCGCCGGACATGGTCCGATCCGCGTACCAACCGCCATGCCCATCCCAGCCGTTGAACCGATGAAATCGTCCCTCCAGAAGTTCGCCGATCAGTCCCCCGTGCACTTTGCGAATGATGTCAGCCCGTCCCTTATGGGCGCCCCACTGAAAGCCGATTTGCACCACGACGTTTGGATGGTTCTTGTACGCCTCATTGACCGCTTTCAGCTCCCACGCCGTAATCGAGAGCGGCTTTTCCCCGTAGAAGTGCTTGCCCGCGTTTATGGCGTCCACGTACATCGTCGAATGCCAATAGCACGGCGTCGCAATGACCACGCAGTCCAGGTCCTCCCGAGCCAGGAGCTTTCGGTAGTCATAGGGGCTTTCCCCGATCCCGTCCGGGCGATTGCCGCGCCTCTGCTCGACCATCTTTTGCGCCCGTCGGAGATTGTTCGGATTGATGTCGCAAATGGCCGCGACTTCCACCCCGTCAATGCTCAGGATATCGGAAAGCAAACCGGTCCCCCGCCCCCCCACTCCAATGCACCCGACCTTGAGCGGCCGCCCGGGAGCCGGCGCAGCCGACTCTCCGAAGACGCTCTGACTCCTTACGAAGAGAGCACCGGCTGCCCCAAGCGCCACGTCCTTGACAAAGTTCCTTCGCGAAATTGGTTCTGTAGCTCGTCCTTTCATCATGGTCCCTCCTCTTACTATGCGATACCAGCTTTGTCCCACCGGCAGCGGAATCGCGTCAGCAATGCAGCAGCGCTTTTCTATGGACTCTAACACCGAGAGCACCGCACGGCAACCGAAATCAGCCCTCAGCCGTAAGGCCTTACTTACGGGCGGCGAAAGTCATCGGCAATCCCGGAGTCTTCCGCATGGGGATGGAACCGCAGAGCACGCAGAGACCGCAGAGACGTCGCCGGCCCAGGGACGCGCGAGCTGTGTGCTCCCGCACTCCAGATGTCAGGGCGTCTTTGGCGTGCTGAAGCGACGCTTCAGCTTTCGTCGCCGGGAGCGCCCAGCTCCCGTGCTCGACAATCCGATTGATCTTCTCGAAATCTTCTCCGCTCCCTCTGCCCCAAAAATCAGTGCCACGCAGCCCCGCCTTCGGGCGGGGTCTCCGGCTGAACGAAGTTCATGAGCGACCACGGTCTCGGCGGTTCGTCCCCCGAAAACTGAGGAACTACCCGCGATGAATTTTCGGGGATTGAAAAACGTCAAAGTAGAGTTGAAGATAGAGATGGATGCGCTTTTATGCCCATCTGGCAAAGAACACGATAACTGGCTTCGGCGGTCGCTTGTACCGCGGAAGTACTAAATGGAGGAGTAAGATGAGAGTGGCGAGATTTGCGATTTTGGCGCTGTGTGTTGCTGGGATGGCATTTCTGCTTCAGGGATGCTATGAGGAACGGCACGTCATCCTCATGCGGGGCGAACTCGTCCCCATGACCCAACAAGATGTCGTCGCGATGGTGAAGTCCGGCGCCCCTAATTCGGAGATTATCCAGGAAATCCAGGGGTCAGGGACCGTCTTTCGCCTCTCGGCAGCGGACATAGAGAGCCTCAAAAGCGAAGGTGTGCCGGAGGAAGTCATCAACTTTATGCTTTCGACGCGGGAGGCGCCGCCGGCTGTTGTGGAAAGACGGGTCGTAGTCGAGCGAGCGCCGGTGGTTGCTTATGATCCGTGGTGGGGATGGGATTATGCCTATGGGCCGGGCTACTACTATTATCCCTCCCACGTTGGGTTGAGCTTCAGCTACAGCCATTTCGGCGGGTACCGCCGCCACTACGGCTACGGGGTGCACTTCGGGCACTGGCGGTAAGCGTGTTTGCTGGCTGCGAATGCCCAAGGTAGGGGGCCGCCGGACTCGCACCTCGGGGGTCGAAAACCTCGGCAATGCTCGAGCGGCAACCGATTTCTCGGCCAGTTGTCCCGTCAGCACACTCCGCGTCCTCTTGTCGCGCAATTCTGTGATCCCCCCAGAAAGGCAGGCCGGAGCGGACGATGAGATGCCTGAACCATCCGGAAGTCGAAGCGAAGTGGCGATGCGTCGAGTGTCGGCGGGCATTCTGTGAGAAATGCATCAAGATGGTCGGCGCCCGGGCGGACTATGCGGCTGTGTGCTCCGTGTGCGGGGAGAAATGCGTTGACGTAACCGAGAGTGAGGAAGCCGTTCCCAGTCGGGAACCATCCTTCTATCAGAGGCTTCCGAACGTAGTGAGTTACCCACTGAGAGGCGATGGGGCATTCATGCTTGGGGCGGGCGCGGTCTTCTTTGCCATCGCTGAATTCGTCGCTACTGCCGTTTTTTTAGTGGCCATCCTCATCGGTGTGATCACCGCCGGATACCTCTGCCGCTTCTTCCTCTGTGTCATCTACGATTCGGCAATGGGGAAGCCTTCGCCGCCGACCTGGCCCGATTTCGACCCGGCAGGCTATGTGAGTGAGAGCCTCGACGCTATCATGAAGTTCATTAGTCCTGCTATCATCAGTTACGGTCCCGCCGTCGCCTACTACATTCTGAGCCGCAAGGAGCTGGATCGGGGGTCTCTGGCGCTCCTCGTGGCAGCGGGGTCGTTCTACTACCCAATGGGGCTGACGGCTGTGGCAGTCTTTGACGACCTCAGAGCGCTGAATCCGGTCGCTGTCATCCGCTCCATTTTCCGTGTCCCTGAATCCTACCTCGTAACTTGCATCCTCTTCATCGCCATTCTCTGTCTGAACTACCTCCGCGGAACATACCTCATCATTCCAGTCTTTGCCATCGGGTCATTTATCCGCTGGTTTGTCCTGCTGTATCTTTGGACAGTCGCAATGCACCTCCTCGGCACCTTCTACCACGCCAACCGCCACAGGCTCGACTGGACATGAGCCGCTTCAACCTCGGACGGCTCAGAAGTTGACAAGCCTCGCCGCTAATTGCCAGATTGTTTCAGGGACACCCCGCTGTGAAGCATCCCCGGTTGTGGCCGTCCTCCTGGGAGACGTCTCCTGTCTCTCAGAGGGACTCTGTGGTGGCAGGAAGGGAAGTGCAGAAGAATCCGCATTTTTTTCTTGACAGATTTTGAAGAAGTGCAGTATTTTCTGCATATAACGATGATAGGGGCGGGCCTTCTGCTGGCAAAGGTCTCGGGTCAGGCTCGCCTGCTTGGGTCAGGAGAAGGGATGAAACCGCGGATGAACGCGGATCGGCGCGGATAACGGACGTTCGGAGATCGGCCGCACCCAGGAAGCCGGGCTTCCGGGTGGCTGTGTCTCCCAAAATGAGACCCTACGGACAGGGAGGTGATAGTGTGGCTGGATTTACGAAAGGCGAATTGGAGGTCATGCGAATCCTCTGGGCTCATGGCGAAATGAAGCCAGCGGAGATTCAGGAGAAGTTCTCTCGGGCGATAAAGAACTCCGCATTGCGGTCGTACCTGAGTATCTTGGTTAAAAAAGGGCACGCGACGAGACGCAAGGTGGGCAAAGCGTTTTTCTACAAAGCCAGGACGCCTCAGGAGAACGCATTCACGTACACACTGCGGTCACTGCTGGACACGTTTTGCCAGGGCTCTGCGGAAGGGCTTTTGGTCAGCCTGATCAAGTCGGAAAAACTGTCCGAAAAAGAGTTGCTCGAACTGAAGCGGATTGCGGACGGGACGGAACACTCAGCCGAGCAGGAACAAGGAGGGGACAACGATGAACCCGAAATGGCTTAGCTGGATAATCGAACTGCCGATGATGGCAGACGTTCTCTTAAAGATGACGGTGCTTTTGGCGCTGGCCTGGGCAGTGCACTTTGCCCTCAGGCGGGCGAATCCTCGGTGGCGGGTGCTGTTGTGGCGCGGCGTATCGGTAGGGCTGATGGCGATACCGTTCCTTGTTGCAGCCCTGCCCTCGTGGAAGGTTCCGGTCGCTCCATCCCAGGCGCCTCCGGCTGTTCGTGTGCTTTCTCCGAGGGAAATGGCGGAACCGTCGCACCCGCCGACCGTTGCCGCCCCAACATTTGCTGCTCCTACGCATGAACCAGTGGGTTACGGGGAAAGAGAACAGCCCACGGCGGCGGCGCCGACCGCGGCGAAGATTATGCAGCGGCCCTCTTTCTGGTTGGAAGCGTGGGTGAAGAGAAGCTGGACATGGATTGTCCTTGGCGTATGGGTACTGTTCGCATCGGCATTGGCGTTCCGGTTCTGCATTGGCTGGCGGCGTGTTCGGCGCATGGTCACATCCGCGGCGCCAGCCGCAGGGGAACTTCGCGCCACGTTGGCGGAGATCGCTCACACACTTCGTATCGCCCGGCCGGCGGAGGTTCGCGTTAGCAATGAGATACCTTCGCCTTTTCTGACGGGCTTACGGCGACCGGTGCTTGTTCTCCCCAAACGCATGGCGCAACAGGCTTACTCAAGCGAGGTGCGGGGCATCCTCGCTCACGAGCTATCGCACCTTCGCTCTAACGACCTTCTCTGGGGCTGCGTTGTTCAATGGCTTTCCATAGCGCTGTGGTTTCATCCGCTCGTTTGGCGAATACGACACGCCCACGCCTCAGCCTGTGAGGAAGTCAGCGATGCCATCACAGCCGATCTTGTGGGCGACGCGAGAGCTTATTCTCGCACCCTTGCCCGCGTCGCTCTTGAGATGTCCCACCCCTCACCGGCCGTCGGGGGGATCCCCATGGCGCGCGGCTCCAATATCATTGGCCGTCTGAAGGCCCTGAAGCGGCGAGTCTTCCGGGCGCCTTTGGCCCGCAGCGCGGTGGTTGTATCCATCTTAGGCGGACTACTCGCGACCCTGCTCCTGGGTTGTTCGCGCCTCGTTTACAGGGAATCAGCAGAGCCAGGCGCCCTCGAGGTTCTTGTTATTGACGACAACGACCCCGATTATGAAAACCCTCCCTTTAATGACACCCTCTACCTGATCGGAGCAAACGGCAAAGTAATAAAGACGATCAGCGGCTTCAACACATGCCAAAGCGCTGGGGGATGGAGAGCTGTGGCCCTCGCGAACGATGGCTCGCCCGTGGTCTGTGAACTTGCCGCTCAGAAGATGTCTAAATATGATCCAGATGGGAATTTAGCGTTCTGTCTTGACCAGTATCTCGTTGCAGTGGACATTTCCGGTAACGGTGACCTGTACTGCCTCCTGTCGTCAGGGACCATTCAAGGCGGTAGCGTTCTTATCATAGACCCCGTCAGCGGAGACACCAGGAAGAAGGCGGAATACGGCGGGATAGACCTGGTCATTGATGATAAGAACGATTCTCTTTGGATCGTCGGAGCCGACATAAAGAGGCTCAATATGAAGCTGGAGGAGGTATTCACTATCGATCCGGTTGGATGGTCTGCCGTGTCCGTAGACTACGCGTCAGACGGCTCCGCGTGGATCGCGGAAAGAGAACACCCTGACGTCGCCAGAAGTAAGGACAGGTTGCTGAAGGTCTCCTTGGACGGTAAGATCCTTCGAACCATTGGTCTGCGCTACTCTCCGTTCTGTCTTGCAGTAGACAGACAGAATGATAACGTTTGGGTAGCAGGGACACGTGGGGTCTACAAGTACAACAGGAAGGGGAAGGGATCGCGCATCTCTCGCGGAAGAGTGTTTGGCGTAAGGGTCAATCCGCGAGATCATTCTGTTTGGGTTGCCGGGGGTAACCTGAGGCATTATTCCGCAGAGGGAAAGCTGCTGTCAACCATACACGGATTCTCAAAAAGCGATCAATTCATCGCCATTAGAAAGTGGGGAGGGGAAGAGTCTCACGCCATAGAGGCCAAGGCTGAGGGTGCCGAGGTTCCGGTTTCATCTCCCCCCGAGCAAGAACCGAAGCTGACAGCGACGAAAGCGCCGGGAGAGCGGGGGCGGATTCGAGGCGTGGTGCTGAACGCGGATACGGGCGAGCCTGTTGCTGGCGCACAGGTGACAATTGGCCACCACCTTTCTGAAGAGGACGTGAAGAGAATCCGTGAGCAGGGCGCTGAGGGAGCCCTTCAGGTCAACGCGGAGACGGACGGGGAAGGGAGATTCGTCTTGGAAGGCTTGGCTTTCTGGGACTATCACCTTTTCTCGGTCGAGTGCCCGGGGTTCGTTTCGCACGAGGAATGGGTTCCCCTTCGCAGGGAGAAGCCGGAAATCGAGACCGGCGTCCGCCTGAAACCTGCCTGTTCTGTGACCGTGAAAGTCGTGGGCGCCGAAGGGATGCCCGCACTGGGTCAGGTCGTGCGCATCGAGTCCAGAGATGGACATGCGCTTCTGCCAGCGCGAGGGGATTGGCGGCCGGAGCTGCCGTATAGGGCCGAAACCGCGAAAATGGGAACGTGCTCGTTCGAGGGATTGGCGGCGGGGGATTATTCGGTCGAGGCGATGGGAATGGGCCTTTCCGAGACAGTTCATCATGGGGCGATTTCAACTGTGTCCGTGAAAGAGGGAGAGACGAAGGAAATCGAGCTTAGGCGGGCAGATCACGGAACAATTGTGAGAGTCAAGGTCCAGAAGGACCCGCACACGGTCTCCCCATGGGCGGCCCTTTTGGTGATCAGCCGCAATCCGGGTGTCCTGGCCTGGGCGGGAAGGAATTTCTATCACCTGGAGGATGCGCGTCTTGCCCGGCTGATGCAATATACCCTCAATACGGTCGCTGCGGATTCGCCCAAAGACACCGGCCTCGGCGCCATCCTAACGTCCGACGCGCCTTACGCGTTTCGGAACTTCCCGCCGGGAACCTACGCCGTTTTGGCGATCACATGGGGGAAGCACCAATTTGAGAGCACGCAGTATGAAGCTGCCTATATCCGAGGGGCTAAGGTAGAAATCTCTGCCGGCACGGAACTGACCATTGAGCTTCCGTGGACTGAGCCCGAAGGGCCATCTCCAATCAATCCGAGAGTGCTCAATAACCGGGTTGGCGTCGAGGGAAAACAGTACACCGCACAGGAAATATGTAATCTCATTGTGAGAGCCGTGGAACCCCAGAAGGTCTCCGCCTGGGGCGCCGAGGGCGAGGTGGTCGCCGATTCCTTGATCCGAGACGAGAAAGTGGCATTTCCCGCGGGGGAGATGTCCCTCTGGGAGCTCATCGAGCGAACGTATCTTTACAGGGGCTGGAGGCTGGAAACCGACTTCGAGGCCAAAAGGCTTGTTCTGCGGCCGGAACCTGTCGGGCGGACGGCAAAAGAAGAGGGGCAAACACGCGGGCGGATTCGCGGTGTGGTGGTAAAGGCCAATACAGGTGAACCCATCTCGGGGGCGTACGTGGCTGTTGACCATTCGGGGGATGCCGGGGGCAGCAACCTGGGGCGATTCCGTGAAGAGGGCATTTACGTCACGACGGAGACGGATGAGAGAGGCCGGTTTCTTCTGGACGGCGTCGCGTTTCATGACAATCATCCTTTCATGGTCACGCATCCCGGATTTGTCCGGCATCAGGAGACGATCGCCCTTTGGAGAGACCAACCGGAGATGGACGTTAAGGTTCCTCTGAGACCGGCTGCCACGATTGTTGCGAAGGTCGTGGATGACGACGGCAAACTCCTCCAGGAAGATGCCATCCTTCGCCTGGAAGCCGGAGACGGGCGTCCTTTCTTCCCCATGAGGGAGGACTGGCCCGATTTGCCCTACCGCACCGAGACCACGAAGACAGGCACATTCTCCTTTGGGGAACTGGACACGGGAGTCTTTTCCATCGAGGTGATGCGCGCCAGGCACAACGAGGTGATCTACCACGCAACGGTTTCAGGCATCGCGATCCAGGCGGGCGAGACGACGGAAGTACATCTCAAGCCGGCGGACCATCGCTCCAGCGTGAGACTCAAGATCGAAAAAGACCCGTACGCGTCTCTTGGCGAGAGCAAAGGGGCAACAGCCATTCTGCTAACGCGCAAACCCGGTCTTCTCGCCTGGGCAGGCAGGAACTTCTACCACCCGGAGGATGAGCGGCTGGGACGCGTCTGGAAAAGCGCCCTTGTCATGGCTGTGCTGGTTCCAGTAGCGGACGCGGAGACTCTGCAAAAGCTCAATGCCGCCGATCGCCTCGTCTCGGTTTCAAAAGAAGGCCATATCAGCAATATCGTGACTTCCCCCGACATGACCTACACCCTCCGCAACTTCCCCCCGGGCGAATATGCGGTTTTCACCTACGCAATGGGGATGTACAAAGACTGGAAATCCCCGGCCGTTTATCTGAGAGGAGCTAAAGCTCTATTCTTTCCCGGCAGGGTGCAGGCTGCCGAAATCCCCTGGGTCGAGCCAATAGGCCCGTCGCCGTTTAATCCCAGGGTGTTCAAGAGTGCGGTCGAGCTGGAAGCGAAGGAGTATCGCAGCCAGGAGATCTGCGACCTGTTCGTGAAGGCAATTCGGTCGGCCGCCGGTGAGCGTTGGGACGAGGATGCCGAAGGAAAGATCGTCGCTGATGCCTCGATTCCTGCCGAAACGGTCCGATTTCGCGCCGGGAAACTCTCGATGTGGGACTTCATCGAGCACCTGTATTTGCAGAAGGGATGGATTCTGGAAGGGGACTTCAAAGCGAAGGCGGTGATTCTTCGGCCGAGCGCACCAAGCAATCCGTGAGCTCGTCCGTTTGTGCGCGCCCTGGTGCCCCCGGGCGCTGACCGGACGACCACCAGGCACAGTCCATTTTTCCAGTAGGGGCAAGCTTCCATCGAAGCGGTTGACATTGGGCACAGAAGACCGCCTCCCCCTCCTCGTGCCTGATCGCGCCTGGAGAATTCCGGGCTGGCGAGAAAACGAATCGGGTGCTATATTTATACTGAGTAAGCTAATTGTCTCGGTCACTCGTCCGGCTTGCTCGAATTGTTGATATCTCGGGGAAAGGTCATTTGAGTGAAGCAGGAACCCGTCAGCAAGGGACTTCAAACAAACCGCAAAGGGGATTAAGTATGCCAACCAACCGCTTTCTCATGTCGTTCCTTTGCCTTCTCACTGCCATCTCTGGCTGCTGTGCCAAGACATGCCGAACGCCGGACCCGGAAATGCTTATTGTGCCCCTGGCGGGCATCGGCAAGGTGCGATTCGGGATGTTGGAGGAGGAGGTCATCAAAATCCTCGGAAAGCCGGACAAGAGAAAACCGAGGTTTCTGATTTACCGTCCCCTGGGATTAAGCGTGGGAATACATCCGACAGTGGGTGTCACCAGCTTTGGCCCTTTTACCAGGAAGGCCATCCCGTGGTGGGATGCGTTCTACACCAAAGATTTCCGAGGAGCCACCAAAGAGGGCGTTCGGATGGGCTCCAGCGAGCAGGAGATCGTCAGCGCCTTTGGGAAGCCCGACGAAAGAGATGATCAAGGACGCCAGGTGGACCTAACCTACAAGAACCTGGGGCTTTGGTTTATCCTGCTGTCGGACAGAGTGATCCAGTTTTCGATGATGATTCCGTCGCGGCGAATAGACACATCGAAGCGGGAGCCTATCTACCAGGAGAAGCCCAACGGCGAGGAGTTGATTAAGGAAGCCGTAAACACGGCTCAGAGCCAGGACAAGAGAATCCTCATCGTGTTTGGCTATAACGAATGCCCGTGGTGCTGGAGGCTGTACGACTTCTTCCACGAAAACGAAAGAGCTCGCAACGTCCTGGGAGAGAGTTATGTGGTCGTCAGGATTGACGTAAGAAGGAATAGAGACTTGGCGAGGCGGCTGAAGGACCCAGCGAGGTCTCCGAGTCTCGTGCTTTTGGATAACAACGGGGAATGGATCGCTTCCGAGGCGACGGGGCCTCTGGTTGCGGTTCAGTGGTCGAAGGAGACTGGGAAGGTTCTGGGCACGGGTTACGAAGAGGAGCGAGTGCTTTCCATTCTGAACAAGTGGTCGAAGTGAACGTTACAGATGCCTTTCGGTCTGTTGCTGGGAGAAAAGGCAGGCAGGCGTGGGAACGACCAACCAGAACAGCCGGAAGCGGCCGCTGCGATAGGGAGGTGACATGAGAAGTCACAAAGCGTGGAGATCGTGGGCTGCCGTAGCACTGTGCTCACTTGCCGTTGGGGTGGCATCGCTCGCAGGGTGCTCTTCGAGGCGACAAGCGCCGACGCCAGGCCAGCGCAAGCTCTTGGGAGAAATAATCACGGCGATCGAGGAGAGCACGGCCCGCCTTCGTTCCGGAAAGGGGACTGCGAGAGTGCGGGTATACGGTGAGGCACCCAAAGAGAAGGGAGTGCCTGCGGGGACACCACGCCCATGGAAGCCAAAGTACATCGGAAGAGAGGAAAGCGATGAAACGTTTCTTGTTGACTTTTGGTTCAAGGGGCAGCAGAGCAAGTCGGCTTTCTACGAGATTGCGGGTGGCGAGCGAGGTGAGCTGACCCGTGTGGAGATTGATGGTCCCGACAATTGGGTCACGTTTCTCCGAG